>JBLHGI010000192.1:0-11715 GCA_047616505.1 Planctomycetota bacterium | reverse complement strand
GCTCGAACACTCTTCTTCCGCCTGCCGGCGTCGGTCTCCGCGATGGCCTCATCCATTTCAGTCCTTTCTTCGGCTGTAAACTCGAACGTCAATAAGGGGGGTAGGTCGCCCATCTCGGGTTGCTCTTCTCCCAGCTTCTTTTGCATCTTCATATCTAAACCGCCCGCTTCGCCATCGTCCTCGACAACCATTGGCAACTGTAACACATAAAAGCTCTCTTCTGCGCCCGACGCCGTGCGGCACACGGGGCCACCATGAGTTTCCTCCGTTGATCCAACGGCGCCGTCCTCGCTTTGACATACGATGAGGGTACCGTCGCTATCGCCTTCTTGGCTGAAGCTTACAATGTCGAGATCTTCGTTGCGATCTTCGTACAAGACCCACTCTGGCCCCTGCGACCCGGGACGATCGGCCATTAACTTTGGGGTTGTACCATCTTTTGCCTCTGCCTGACTACAGCAACACAGAACCGCCAAGGCGGCAACTATTCCACTACACGATTTAATCACGTGCAACTCCTTTTTTGTATATAAATAATACATATACGAACTGTGAACCGAATCTCGGGTCACAGAGTCCATCTTGTCGAAGCTAAACGTTGTTAACGTAGCACCCTATATGTTTGGTGACAACCAGCTATCTCCACGTGCTGGTTTCTTTGACCGTGGCCTCATAAGATAATCTATGGCACCGCGCCCTCCAAAACCGTGACCCCGACCCCCATCCGCACCTGCGTCCACCTCAAAGGCCACGGCGGCGTCAAGGGCGCGCTGCGACATATCATGCGACAGCAGGGCTGCCATCGCTACGTGGCGCGCTTTGATGTGGCCCGTTACTACGGGAGCATCGACCATGAGGTCCTGCTCGCGATACTAAGGCAACGGGGGGCGTCTGCGGTGAGCGAGGCGGTAGTCGCCGACTACCTGCGCCTGCCGGATCGGAAACATAGCGGACGCGGTATGACGGCCGGCGGTAGCCTCTCGCCGCTGCTGGCGGCGGTGATGTTGATTCCGCTGGATGAGAGGCGATGAACCGGCTCTGGCGGCGCTACGGCTTATTCTACGTGCGCTATATGGATGACTTTGTGCTTATGGCGCCGACGCGGCACAAGCTGCGGCGGGCGATCAAGGAGGTGCATGCGGTGATGGGCGACTTGGGGCTCCGCCTGCATGCGACCAAGCGCTGCATCGGCAAGCTGAGCAACGGCTTCGACTTTTTAGGGTATCGAGTGGTGCCGGGGCGCCGGCTGCGGACTTCTGCTGAGGGGAGACGCCGCTTCGCTGAGAAATTCCGTCGGCTTTACGAGCAGGGGGCCGACCACCGTCGCCTCTGGCGGTATGCGGAGCATTGGGGTCGATGGCGGAGGGCTGGGCTGCGTGGACTGGTGTCGCTTAAAGGAGGACTGAAACGGATAGTGATACAACAATTGAGGGCGCTGGGTATCGTGGGGTTCCCAATCCCGATATACGATGCTCAGACCTGCCGCTGGCAGCCGCAGAAGACATCAGCCTCGGGCTGAGCTTCTGCGGTCGACAGGTGGTGATCCGAGCATCTAGAATCGTCAGTACGGCTGGTGCGAGAGCTACTATTGTAGGACCACAGCTACTGGCCCGCCCTTTAAACGTACGATCCGCACCACTTCGCAGTCGTCTCAAATAACCCCGTCCCCACGCCCACTATTAAATACGCACTTTCAACAAATTCATGTCTCCGACGCCTATTCTACTCCACGTATTCCACCGGCTCGCCTTCGATTCTTATAAAACCAAACCCCTTCAGGTAAGCCATGCCCTCTGGCCACAACCAACCACTCCCATCTCCCTCTTCCTCGCCACACACCATGTCATGTAACAGCGCGTACGCGGCACGATCTACGTCACACTCTATCACGCTCGCGTATCCGATCTCCCCAATGGCCTGCTCGGCCTCGCTCAGCTTGCCCTCACATCGCACCCGCTCACTCACTACACGCATCACGTTTAAGCGCATGTCTTCGGTCTTCTGTATCTGGTCCGCCAGACCCCACTCTGCCTCAGCCAATTTTGCCTCCATTAATAGTCAATTTAAACATTGAAGTAGTGGTAGCCTGTCGTTCATAGCCTGTAGCTCCTTTCCTCATCGTCATCCATCCCCTCGTCCTGCGCCCCTGACTGACTACAGCAAAACAAAAACGCCAAGGCTGCAACTATTCCACATCGTGACTTGATCAAGTGTACCATCTCCTATGTCTCTTCCTTTAAGGCGCACATTTCGCTTTTGATCTGAATCTCAAATACCAAAGCGACATGTCTTTGACTGAGGCCTTTTACACTCACTATGCGACGATCTATAATGGCGCGCATTTCGACACGGTGATCCCGATCACATCCGCCAAAGAAAAGCCCCCGTCGCATCCAGGCGACGGAGGTGGTTGACCGGACTTAACCCAATCCTGATTCTTGCTGAGACGGCCTACAAGGCGATAGAGCCGCGTCTTCTGTAGTGACGGTATCATCGATTATTGTGAGTAATAGAGGGTGTCCGCAACTGACATTCAATCGGAGGTGAACCGAACCGCCCCCCAGGGTGGAGCGGGGGACCCTACATCAGTGCGTCTGGCGTGACCTTCTGAATTTGCCCGATTTTTGTTGTGAGTATTTCTTAGCTCCCAGGAGGAACGTTCATGAAAGGTAAAACTCATAGCACGGACGAGATTATCCGTATTCTTCGCCAAGGCGATGGAGGCGAAACGGCGCTATCGCCTTGGCGCGAGCACCATATTTCGGAGCAGACGTTTTATCGGTGGAAAAAGAAATACGGCGACATGAATCTATTGGACGCCAAACGGCTCAAAGAGTTGGAAAAGGAAAATGCTGAGTTAAAAAAGATGCTGGCTGAATCGATGTTGGAAAATCGAGTGCTCAAGGAGGAGAATTCTGAAACGTGGTAAGCCCTTCGGTTGCATGTTTTGCATAGCCCAGATGATTCGTCATCTCGGCGTGCAGCATGCGCTCCACCAGGCCTTTCGTCAATTCTTTAAGCAGCCCGTTTTGTCCTAAGAGCTCTTCGGGATTTTCACATTCTTTGAGTAATTCATCCAGTAATTCAGGACGGATGGCCATAACTTTTCTCCTCTTGCGTGGAAGATCTCAAATTATGACCGTTTACACAAAGTTTTTCATACCCTCAGATCCGCCTAAACTGCCCCTGCTGTATGTGCCATCGCAGCCAGATCGCCGCATAAAAATTGACTTAGCTACTGCTGGGATACCTGTAGAGACCATTAAGGGGAAGTTGGACTTCCATGCTCTGCGGACGACCTACATAAATATGGTGGTTGATAGTGGGCTAACCATCAAAGATGCTCAGGCTCTTGCACGTCATTCAACGCCAGAGATGACGCTCAATGTATATGGTCGTCCTAGGGAAGATCGTATGGCAGAAGCGGTAGAACAAATTGCTGCTAATATGGTTGTTGAGGAAAAGCGTGCCATATACGTGCAACAGCTTGCCGTCGGGGCAGAACGAGAAAACGCAACTTCCGTCAAATCAGGAAGTTGCGTCTCTCAAAGATTGGTAGCGGGGGCAGGATTTGAACCTGCGACCTTTGGGTTATGAGCCCAACGAGCTACCAGGCTGCTCCACCCCGCATCACAAGAAAAGAAGTTAAGGCAGGATTGCTAATTGCGCAACCCCTTTACTTCTGTATTTGTGCTCGTTGCTTGCTCCAAGCGCTTGAGTCGGACCTGGGCAATGCGCTGCCCATCTACTTTGAGAATGGTGAAATCGATCGATTCTGCTTGAAAGTTTTGCATTTCCTCTGGGATTTGGCCTAAGTGGTCGAATATAAACCCTCCAAGTGTTTCAAAACCATCGCTGGGAAGGTTGCTATTAAAAAGCTCGTTGAGGTCATCGATGTCTATACGGGCATTGGCCAATAATACTTCGCCGGGCATTTGCCATTGGTAGAGTTCTTCGTCGTCGTCGTATTCGTCTTGGATTTCGCCGACTATTTCCTCGACTAAATCTTCGGTCGTAACGATCCCTGCCGTGCCGCTGTATTCGTCTAGCACAATGGCTAAACGAGTGCGATTGCTGCGCATATCGTTGAGCAAGGCGTCAATTTTTTTTGTCTCTGGCACATAGTACGGAGGATGGATAAATTCGACATCGCCCATCGTGCCACTAGCGGAGCCAATTAGGTCAACCAGCGGTGTCTGAACATCAATCTCGCGCCGGCCCACGAGCAGTTGTAGCAGATCCTTGGCGTATACTAGGCCGAGGATACTGTCTAACGAATCCTTATAAATGGGCAAGCGCGAATGCCCTTTGTCTTTTATGAGAGCCAAGAGGTCCTGCACGCTAGAGGATTGCTCAATTGCGATCATATCGACACGCGGCACCATCACCTCGCGCACAATGCGGTCATGAAATCCAAAAACGCCTTGGATCATCTCGCGTTCGCTTTCCTCTATGACGCCCGATTCACCTTCGGATTCGACTATGCTGCGCAGCTCTTCTTCTTTTTCAGCGCGAAAGTCTTCGTCACTGTAGTCACCGGAGGTGATTCGGTCGAGGACCAGTGTGAAGGGTGAAAGTAGGGCGTGCAGTGGGACAAAGGCCAGGGCTAATATGGCGATGCTCATCTCTTCGCCATCGTCGTCAAAGCGCAATCGGCGCGGAGTCGACAGAACGAGGAAGGCGGCAAAGAGTGTGCCTAAAAAGGCAGTAATGAATCCATAATAATTAGGTAGCCCATAGGATGTATAGATGGGGCCGACAATATAGAGAAGAGATAGGGCGCAAGTAATTACCCCCAACGCCTCACCTAATCGAGCCATCAGACGCAGGCGATGACGAGGCTCGTAAATCTTGAGCATGGCGCTAGCGCGCTCAACGCCATTTTCAACTAGCTTCTCCAACGATGAACGGGAGAGCAGAACGAAGGTTGCTTCATAGCTGGCCAAGAGGAAAAGCTCTACGAGGGCGATCAAGAAAATCACCGAGGCAAAGAGTTGCCACAAAGACGTGGGGTCAGCTTGTGGAGGTTCCAAAAATGGGGCTCCTTTCATTGGAAACTGCCGGCCAAGGCAGTCTAAAGTGTGGGGAGAAAACCAAGTGCCCGCAATATTTCATCGGTTTCTTGCTCCATAAATTCAAGTTTTTCAGGAGTGTCGTGATCCAACCCCGTCAGGTGTAATAAGCCATGTGCCAAGAGGCGCGCCAACTCTTCCGAATGAGGTGCGCCTTGTTCGTCCGCCTGGCGGAAGGCTTGTTCTAATGAGATATAGACCTCTTTACTCAGGGATTCAGCTACGGCGCCCGCAGGAGAGCCGAGATCAAAAGATAATACGTCTGTCGTGCGGTCCTTGTCGCGGAAATGTGCATTTAATGAACGCATATGCTCATCGTTTGTAAATATGAGCATCACCGCTTCAGTCAGGCCGTGCCGTTCGGCAACGGTGTCTATTATCCTTTGGAACTGCTCCTCCAACGTCGAGGACAAGGAGGTGGTTCCATCCTCGTAGCCTATGTGCAGTGCGGGCATATTAGTTTTGGCTCGAGTGCGCTTGGCGTGCCATTTGAGCGCGTTTTTGCCAAGGATACTCGACGCGACCGTGCAAGGTGCCCATCAATACGGGAATAAAGCTATCCTCAATTTTATGTAAGTCTTGCAAGGTCAGTGCGCATTCGTCCAATTCACCCGCAGTAAATTTCTGTTGGATAATATTACCCACGAGTTGACGGACTCTATTGGGGGTGCGCTCAGAAAGGGTGCGTGCCGCCGATTCAACTGAATCTGAGAGCATGAGGATACCGGCTTCGCGCGTTTGTGGACGTGGGCCGTCGTAACGAAAGTCGTCTTTGCGCACGCCATCACTACCCAGTTCGACCGCGCGGTTATAGAAGTATTCAATTACGGTTGTGCCGTGGTGCTGTGGTATTAAGTCGCAGATCGATTTGGGTAAACCGTGTTCTTCTGCTAATTCTAAGCCGTCTTTAACGTGCGATGCGATGATGAGCATACTCATATTGGGCGTCAGATGGTCATGTGGATTACGTCCACCGCGCAAACCTTGATTTTCGCTAAAATACTCCGGTTTGAGCATTTTGCCAATGTCGTGATAGTAGCAACCTACCCGAGTAAGCAGGGCGTTGGCGCCAATGGCTTCGGCCGCGCTCTCGGAAAGATTGGCCATTATGAGACTGTGTGTATAGGTCCCAGGGGCTCGTATGGCGAGCTCTCGCAATAGGGGCCGGTTTAGATCTGACAGTTCTAACAGGGTAATATCAGTTGTTATATGGAAGAGACTCTCAAAGATAGGTAAGAGCCCGATGGTCAGAATGGGGGCTGCGATACCTATAAAAATACCCGGCAATACGTGGGCATAGATAGAGTCGAAAGGCACAAAACGCAACAGGTCCGTCGACGTTATAAGGAGTGTATACGACACGGGCAAGAAGATCATCGAACGATAGAACTGGTTGCGGTGGCGAACGTGGCGCACCGTATATACTGCCACGGCTGCCGTTAATGCACAGGTTAGGGCGATATAATAGTCCGCAAAGAGGCTGCCGACAAAGAGCGATAGCACAAAGGAGAGCATTAGGCCTGCCTGCGGTGATAACAGGATGGTCACTAACATGGCTGCTAAAGGGGTCGGGACCAAGAATACGTCGAGTTCGTGCGATTTGATATAGGCTGCGATCGCTGATGTGGCAATTGTAACAATGGCCAAAAGCAGCAACTGAGATGGTCTATCGAAAATATCTTTTTCCCGAGTTGCTAAGTAATAACCAAAAACGCAGACGAGAAAAGCAGCGATCGTTGCAGATGCGGCGATTTGCAGCATTCGCTTGACGGGATTTTCTATTTCGCGTTCGGCCACACGTGCAGCCAGCGCATCTAAGGCCTCGATATGTTCCTGGGTGATGGTCGCATTTTTCTCGATGATGGTATCGTCGGCAGCATAGAGGCGTTTAATGCTGGCCACCCCAGAACGCGCTTCGCTGCGCAGACGCCGAGTCTCGTCGGTGTCGCTTCTGATATCGGGGACGACAAAGAGCGAGAGGAGCTCGTGAACGGCTTCGACTGCATCGCGCTCGGCTATCGTGCGATAGGGGGCGATATAGTTCATCATGGAGCCCTGTTTGAGCTCGTCTTCGCTATAGAGCAACGCTATATCTAAAGTGCGTTGCTCTATGCGTACATAGGGGGTTGGTCCCGCGAGTATCAGCGCTTTGGAGTCGATTATGCCCGTAGTATAGAAATTGCCTAGGATCTGACGACACACTGCCTGGAAATCGCTTACGTAAGGCTCGCTTGCTGTTGATAAGACGCGAATTAGTGTAGAGAGCGCATCTACTGAGAGCGAGCCGATGACATGGGGGAGGGCGCGCTGTAGATGCCGTTGCTTGAGCGAGTCTGCCATCTGCACCCGAATACTGGGCACCATCGCTTTGAAAACAGAGTCGAGGCGCGCCAGTTGGTTTTGCCCAATAGTTGGAGAATGTACTAGGACCGTCGGAATATCTGACTCCACGGCCTGTCGTTCGCGCGCTAGCTCTGTAATGCTTTTGGGCACGTGGAAGAGAAAGGGGGCTTTTACGCTTTCTTGTGCTACATTGCCAAGGCGGAGGTTGGGAATATTGTAGGGACGTTGGTAAGGAGAGAAATAGGTTAAGAGCGCAATGACGACCCCTGCCAATACGAATCGGAATGCCTCGAGGAGGTGCGTCGGCCAAGGTTTTGGAGCATGGTTGTGCCCTCTACTTCTGCTCTTTGGCCACCACGACGGTGTAAATTGACGGATATTCATAGCTACAAACTAGTCGTTAGCCGCTTGGTCCAGTTGATCATAATGTTCATATGCTTGGATAATTCTCTGAACGAGTGGATTGCGCACTACATCATTTTCCTTAAGGTGGACAAAAGCTAAGCCCTGAATATTGGTCAGGATCTTAGGTGCTTCGGCCAATCCTGAGGGCTGGCCTTTACCCAAGTCTGTCTGAGTGATATCGCCTGTCACAACCGCCTTGGATTGGGCTCCTATTCGCGTGAGAAACATCTTCATTTGCGGCGGGGTCGTGTTTTGGGCCTCATCGAGTATGATAAAAGCATCATTAAGTGTGCGCCCGCGCATATAAGCCAGTGGAATGACTTCAATCACTTTCATACTTTGAAGACGTCCGAGGCGTTCGGGTTCCATCAGGTCTTGCAGGGCATCATAGATAGGTCGTAAATAGGGGTCTATTTTGTCTTCAAATGTGCCGGGCAGGAAGCCGAGGTTTTCGCCGGCTTCAACCGCTGGGCGTGATAGTAGTATTCGCGAAACCTGTTTCTGGCGCAAAGCTGCTATGGCCATGGCTACGGCCAAATAGGTCTTTCCCGTTCCAGCAGGTCCAATACCAAAGACTATATCATTGTTGGCGATCGCCTCGATATATTGCTTTTGTCCGGACGTGCGAGCTCTTATGAGCCCTTTATAGGTGCGTGCTGCATTTTGGTCGCCCGGGATATCCTCATAAACTGGTGGGGCAGGGCTTTGTTGGATTAAGTCCGACAGCTCTCCATCATTTAGAGTGGGTCCTTGGCGCAGGCGGTCGATGAGGTGGTTGATTAGCCCAGAGGCTTGTTTTAGAGAATCTTCTGGGCCCGTTAGCTGTAAGTCTTCACCGCGGGCAACGAGATCTATGCCATATTTTCTTTCAATATGCACAAGGTTCTCGTCGTGTTGACCAAAAAGGGCCAGAGTATCGATACCAACTAGGGAGAGTATTTGTTTTTGGGTCAAGGTAGTTGAAGATAGTAAAAGCAAAAAGGGGTCTGAATTCTTCACTGAGAAGAATCAAACCCCTTTTTGAATATGTGAAAAGATCTAAATCAAAGTGTAGACTCTAACGGTTAGTTGCTGGGAATCTCCAAGACTTGAGCTGGAAAAATAAGATGTGGTTCAACCACTTGCTCTTTGTTGGCTTCGTATATTTTGTGCCATTTACTAGCATCATTGTATACTTCGGCCGCGATCTTGAAAAGGAAATCTCCGCGACTAACTAAGTGCTGATTTTCGGCGACGCCATAGGGCACGGCTAACGTCTGTTTGGGATAAATCAGATCTGGATCCTTGATCATCTCTTTATTGGCGCGATAGATCCGAGGCCACATATAAGGATCGTCATAGACGCTTTCTTTTTTGGCGATATTCCACAGATTATCGCCGCGCTCAACCATATAGTCAACTGTGATGGGTTGGGCGATACGCGCTTTGATTTGTCCCAAGAGTTTGTCGATATTTGCGAGCTTCATTGCCATTTCAGGTAGAGCGGCAATCTTGCTCATTTTCATCTCGCCGACTTCTGCTGCAATCGCTTTTACCTCGCCACGGCGCTGAATAAGCACTTCTGGCGGTAAAGCTAATAGGCCTTCTAACTGGCCTGTCAGAGCATCGAGCCGCTTGCCAAAGGCCATCATTTCTTCGTCTGAAGCATCGGCGAGAGTGCGAATTTGATCGTTGAGATCTGCAACAGCCATATCACAATTATCCAAATTGCCATTTAGGTCTGCAATTTGGATATTGAGCGCTTCTATTTGTCCCTTAGCTGTAGCTTCACGATTGGTTAGTTCTGCGATCTGGGCCACATACTCATCACGCGTCATCTTCTTTTCTTGAGCCAGGGCGGGGGCGCTCATAGAAACGAGCAATGCAAGAGCCAACCCGCCAACGACAGTCTTTTTCATGTTAAACCTTATCTCCTGCTTTAGGCCTAGTTGGCGAGGTTTTTCTTAGTTGCGGCCAGTTTCTGTTCAAGCGCCTTTTTAGTTGCTTTTTTCTCGGCGAGTTTACGCTCAAGGCGGGCCTTTTCAGCCTGTAGACTACTTACCTTTTGCTCGGACGCTTCAGCGGTGAGGCGCTGTTTGTCTAGGGCGGCCATTTCTTCTTGCGATACGCCCCCGCAGCCGACCACGAGGGGTAGGGCTATTGCCGCCAAGCAGATGCCCAATTTCTTAATTTGTGTAAAACGACGGCTCATCAAAAATTAACCTCCGCTAGCGAGATATGCCAATAGGAGACGGAACACCTGCGTATGTACAGATGCCCGAATGCGCGCAATATATGAGTGCACGCGGAAAAGTTAATACGCCCCTGTGGGGATGTCAAGTAAAAACCTCACAAAGAGTTAAGTTGGCTCAAGGTGTTGTTCGGATGCCTAGTTCGCGTAGCTGTTTGTCGTCGGTTAGCGAAGGTGAATTCTCCATGAGTCCGACCGCTTTATTGGTCTTTGGAAAGGCAATTACGTCGCGAATTGAGGCCTCGTCTGCCAAAAGAGCCACTAAGCGATCAAAACCAAAAGCAATGCCTCCATGTGGAGGGGCACCATATTCGAGTGCTTCCAATAAGAATCCGAATTTATTAGAAGCTTCTTCGGGCGTAAGTGCCAACAGTTCAAAAAGTTGACTCTGGACCGAGCGCTGGAAAATTCGAATGCTGCCCCCGGCGATTTCGTTGCCATTAAGCACTAAGTCATAGGCCCGTGCTCGTGCGGCGAGGGGATCGGAAGTCAGGAGATCGACATCTTCTTCCATGGGCGAGGTGAATGGGTGGTGGATGGCGACCATCCGGTCCTCATCCTCATCGCGTTCAAGGAGTGGGAATTCCGTGATCCATAGTGGTTTCCAGCTATCTCCAGACAATAAGTCGAGGCGTCGGGCCAACTCTAAGCGCAGAGCACCTAGAACACGCGCTACCATGGCCGGTTTGTCTGCCACAAAGAGCAGCAGATCCCCTGGCTCTGATGCTAAGCTCTGAATAAGCAACTCCTGAGCTTGGGCTGGGAAAAACTTGACTATAGATGACTCTAAGCCCGCTTCCGTGTGTTTTATCCAACTTAGGCCTTTTGCTCCTAGGTCTTGGGCAAAGGCGATTAGATCGTCAATTTGACTTCTGGAGAAACTATTGCAGCCCTTGGCATTAATACCTTTAACTTGCCCACCTGAATCAAGGATTGAATGAAAAACCTTGAACTCAGATGCCCTTGCGGCTTCATCTGCGTGCTTCAATTCGAGGTCAAACCGCAAATCGGGTTTGTCCGAACCAAATCGATCCATGGCCTCTTTATAGGTGAGGCGAGGAAAGGAGGCGGGTAGGTCTATTTGTCGCAGTTGAGAAAACACCTGGCGTGTCAGGTCTTCGGCTATACCCATGACATCTTCTTCTCGCACGAAGGACATCTCTATGTCAATTTGGGTAAATTCGGGCTGGCGATCGGCACGCAGATCTTCGTCGCGAAAGCATTTGACGATTTGAAAATAGCGGTCATAACCAGCGACCATCAGCAGCTGTTTGTATGTCTGCGGCGATTGGGGCAGAGCGAAAAACTGTCCCGGATGAACCCGGCTAGGAACTAGATAGTCGCGGGCGCCTTCGGGGGTGCTCTTAGTTAGAATGGGAGTTTCTATCTCTATGAAATTATGACTGTCTAAAAAATTTCGCGTGACTTGATACGATTGATGGCGCAGGCGCATATTTTGTTGCATACGCGGCCGTCTTAGATCGAGATAGCGGTAACGCAGGCGGATTTCTTCCCCGGCGTCGGAATCGTCATCTATGAGAAAGGGCGGAGTTGGTGAAAAATTGAGAATGCGCAACCCGTCGCAATTTATTTCGATTGCACCGGTGGCCAATTTGCTGTTGACCATGCCTTCTGGTCGCGCTTCGACCGTGCCTTGGGCTGCGA
>JBLHGI010000191.1:0-11729 GCA_047616505.1 Planctomycetota bacterium | reverse complement strand
TAATTCCCGTCAGTTGAGGACTACCTGTTCACAGGATCTTGGTCAAGCTATCGCGTTGGCGTGTCGCTAATTTTAGCACGCTACATCGCGTTAATACTTATATTGAATACCACAGGTATATTACCTTATCTGCCAATTGCGATGTTTATTACTTATAGAAGGGAATTGCAATGAAACCGTATCGCCTTTTTTTCGTCATCTCGCTGGTATTTACCCTATCGTGGCTCGGATGCAGTGCCGACCGGGCTCCTGTATCCTCTGGCTCAGAAGAAATCGTGCCACCAGCAGCAAAATCTGCTGCGTCTATTCCGGGTCGCTATATCGTAGTGTTGGATAACGATGTGACGGACGTTCCTGGGATCGCCGCTGGTTTGGCTAGAGCGCATGGCGCGGTGCCAGAGCGTATATACCGGCATGCTATCAAAGGCTTTGCTGTTATACTGCCAGACGGGGCTGCCGCCGCATTGGCTCGCCGTCCGGGGGTCAAATACGTCGAGCTAGATCAAATCGTCACTATTGTCGGAGTGAGACCTGATAAAGGCAAACCCGGTGGTCAACCCGGTGGTGGTGGTGGTACGACCGATCCTCCAGACCCACAAGTGACGCCCTGGGGCATTACACGTGTTGGTGGGGGCAATTATTCTGTTTCCGGCACAGCGTGGGTGATCGACACCGGCATCGACCTGGACCATCCCGATCTGAATGTAGACGTAGGCCGTAGTATTTCTTTCGTAACGCGCGGCAAGAATAGTCCCGATGACGGACATGGGCATGGCACCCACGTCGCTGGAACGATTGCGGCGATCGACAATCAGATTGATGTGATCGGTGTGGCTGCAGGGGCTTCCGTAGTAGCCGTGCGCGTGCTGGACAAGAGCGGCTCGGGATTCAACTCCTGGGTGCTTGCCGGCATTGACTACGTAGCGAACAACGCACTTCCTGGCGATGTGGCAAATATGAGCCTGGGTGGGTCAGCCTCACAGGCACTGGATGATGCGGTCGTCGCCGCAGCGGCCGGAGGGATTAATTTTGCATTAGCGGCAGGCAACGAAAGCGATGATGCCAATAACCACTCGCCCGCCCGCGCCAACGGTCCCCATATCTACACGGTCTCAGCCATCGGTGAAGGTGATGTATTTGCTTCTTTCAGTAACTACGGCAACCCACCCATTGACTATGCCGCTCCAGGCGTAAGCGTACTGTCAACCAAAAAGGGTGGCGGCACGACTACGTTTAGTGGCACCAGCATGGCCGCTCCACATGTGGCAGGATTGTTACTCCTGGGATTGCCGGTCAATGGCGGCTTTGCCATTGGTGATCCGGACGGTACCCCTGATCCAATTGCGCACAGATAGATGATTTAGTAAAGACAGGGCGACTACCTCAAAAACACAGGGCTTGTGCCTAAATACAGGCGCAAGCCCTTGTTGTGTACATTTACGCTGGAGCGATCTGGCGAGGATTCGCTTTGCCCCCTTGCCATCCTGTATTTTCTCTGAATACGCCAACTGCCCGATACTAACGAAAAACGGTTGACTCGTTAATCTGCGAATTGTCAAGCACAGCTGGATCAAGGTGTAGGCGGTGGGCTTAAGCTATTCCCCAAGCCCACCGCCCCGCTAACACGACAGCCCTACCGCCACTTTACCTCCCCTTCTTCAAACCCCTTCACATACAAACCCGCCCCCTCCCTGCGCGCAAAGGGAAACTTGCCCTTGCGCCCGGGCGGATTCTCCTGCAGCTCTTTTAACTTCACCTCATCGACATCGAGCCCCAAGCCCGGCTGGTCTCCGAGCACAATAAAACCATCCTCAATACAATCATCGTAGAGCAAGCAGTGCTCTCGGCCCGGATCGACCACCTCCATGGCTAAATGGTTCGGCAGCACCGCCGCCAAATGCGCCATAAAATTGGCCTGGCAGTTCATCATCGAAACGGGTAGTTCATAAGCGTGGGCCAAGTTGGCAATCTGCCTACAGCCCGTAAAACCCGTCTGCATCGCCGACACATTGATAATGTCGGCGGCTTGTTCGTGCACCAGCGGATAAATATCACCGATGGTGCGCAGGTTTTCCGCCGTGGCCACGGCCGCTTTGGCCTGCTGCGATACGAGCTTTAAGCCCTCGTAGTCCCAGCGCCGCGCCGGCTCTTCAATCCAGGTGATATCGTAGTGTTTTTCGATTTCTCCCAAATAGCGCACCGCCTGTTTCGGCGACCAGTACTCGTTGACATCAATCATTAGACGCGGCCGTGACGAAGCCTTCGACAGCGCATCGCGCATAATGCCAATACGGCGCAGATCGTCTTCCATATTGAGGCCGATCTTGAGTTTGCCGCCATCGACACCGCGCTCGGCCATGCGGCGGTAAAAAGCAAAGACCTCCTCGTCTGACAGACAATAGCCGATGCCGCTGGCATAGGCCTTTGTCCGCCCTTCTAAGGCACCGAAGACCCTCCACAATGGCTGCTCGGCAATCTTGGCTTTTAAGTCCCACAGCGCGATATCGATCGCGGCAATAGTGCCCGCGACCGGACCGACGCCGCCCTTGTGCGCATAGTCGACCATGCTGCGCCAGATCCCAATGACTTCGCGCGGATCCCGACCTTCTAAGAGGTGAAAAAAATGGCCCACATCCCCCCCACCCGGCGCCAGCCCCGCAATGCCCTCGTCCGTCTCGATCCACAAAAGAGAAGACGGCATGAGGTCTTCCCCTTGCGGATAGTTGGCATCGCCGATGGCGCGATCCATCTGCATGATATAGTTCTCTGTGCGATAACCGGTAATTTTCATCTCAGACCTCCAGCCCTTTGGCCGCGGCGGCGCGTTCGGCATCCGCAGGCAACACCTCGTATAAACCTGCTCCTGGCCGCCGCCCAAATGGGCTTGGACCAGCTCCTTGTGGCACCTTTTCTACCGCCTGTCTGGCCAAAGCCTCGCGATCGATCACCAGCCCATGTCCGGGCCGGTCGCCGAGGACAGCCCAACCATCAACGATCTTTATATCGCTGCTGAATACCCCGTCGGCACACTCGGCATCGACCACTTCCATCGTCATAAAATTGGGCATCACCGTCGCCAAATGCGCGTGTATGAGACCGGGTGAACCACCCAGCGTAATGGGCAAGTCATAGCCGTAGGCCGCATCGGCTATTTGCAGCGCGCAGCTAATACCGCCCATGCCGTAGCTGACCTGAACCACATCGACCGCGCGGTGGTGAAGATAGGGCAGGAAATCACCCAAGGTATCGAGGTTCTCTCCGGCGCAGACCGCCGTCTTGACGCCGTCCTTTACCCGTCGCAAACCGAGAAAGTCCCAGCGCCGCGCCGGCTCTTCGACCCAGGCAATATCGTATTGCTCCTCCATCTCGCGCACTTTGCGAATGGCCTGCTTTGGCGACCAATACTCGTTGGCGTCAATGAGCAACATCGGCTGCGCATCGGCACCGCCGAGCGCCTCTTGCATCAGGCCGATCCGCCGTAGGTCGGCGTCCTGATCTAGGCCGACCTTGAGCTTGCCGCCGCGCAGGCCGAACTCCGTGTGCATGCGCGCATACCAAGCGCGCATATCGCCGTCCGACATCGGCAACTCTATGCCGCTGGCATAACTGTGCACCTGCTGTTTTGATCCCCCCAACGTCTTCCACAGCGGCTCGTCGTTGGCCTTGGCCTTGAGATCCCACACCGCCACGTCGAGCACGGCGATCGCATCGTTGATGAGACCGTCGTGGCCGCCTTTGAAGTGCTTGTCGATCATGCGCTGGAACAAAGCCTGTGCACTGCGCGGGTCTTGGCCTATAAGCACGCCCTGCACTAAGGATTCGATCTGTGGCCGCACGCCCCCGCCACCAATGCCAATACCCGTCAGCCCCTCATCCGTTTCTAGCTCAACAATGCAATTACTGCCGCGCACCCGTCCGGCCGGCGAATTAGCATCGCCCATACATCGATCTAGCCCAAAGGCATAGAGCGTCGTTTTTACTCCCGTTATTTTCATCTCAACCCGTCATTTTTAGATTAGACAGCCCTGTTGGATTCGTCGTAATAGCGATTGATGCCCGGCACTTCGCCCATGCCATGCCAGACGCCGCGAAAGAGCGTCTGTCGCTTATCCGGCATCGCAGCAATAACCTCGGTGGCTGGACCGCCCTTGCCCCACTTTGAATTGACCGTATCGTAACAGGTAAATAGACAGAGGCGATCGCGCTCTTCGTTGCTCCAGCGCTGTCCGCTGTGGCAGATCGCCTCGGTAAAGATGACGACCGAACCAGCGGGGCAAGTATAGGTATCCCAGAGCGGGCTATCGCGCTCGCTCCACTCCGCTGGGCGTTCAAAAGCCGCTTTGTGAGAACCGGAGAGAAAGAGCGTGCCGCCGTCGCCTTCTGCGACCTCGTTGAGCTCCCACACCACCCGCGTCAGCCCGGAGTGAATGCGCCCGGGCTGCATCTGGTAGATATGCGAATTGCCTCTAAAGTTGAAATAACCACCACCGCCGTGCGGGTTGAAATTATCGTGCCCGGCCTGGCGATGACTCGTATAGGTGTGATCGTAGGAAAAACCATAGCAGTCTTCAGTGGCCAACGCCTGGTACGAGAGAATCTCATTGAGTACGCCGACAACCGCCGGATGATCCAATAAAACTTGCGATGGACCGCCGTGGTTATCTTGCTCATGGACGGGCAGCGACTCGCGCTCGTAGAGAAATTTCATTTGGTGCTCTCGCACTACTTCGAGTTGGTCTTCGCCGAGTAAACCCGGTAGACAGAGCCAGCCCTTTACATCAAAGAGGTATTTTTGCGCCTCGTTCATCACCACGACGGGCAAGCCGTCGGCATTGGTCGAGGGCATGAGTTGCGCACACATGCGAATCTCCTTTTCTATGAGCAGATAGCTTGTCAAATAGCTTGCGCTCTGTCAATGCCGTCTCACTGCATTTTATATTTCAGGCCGTTATAGACCATAGTTATGAGAGACATACAACATTATTCAATATAGGGAGCTCTAATGGACCGCGATGCTGTCCGGGCCCATTTACAAGGCCCAATATCTTCAATAAAAACCCCCTTTACCCAGAGCGGACAAGTCGATCACGACGCCTTACATCACCAGGTACAAACACTTATTGAGCACGGCAGTCGCACGGCGCTGCTCACAGCGGGCGATAGCCACCTACTCTCCTTGGTCGATGCAGAATTGGTCGCCGTCACACGCACCGTCTGTAGCGCCGCCGAGGGCAAAGCCATGATTGTCGTAGCCGATCGCGGTCATACTACGGCCCACGCCGTCGAGTTTGCGCGCTTCGCGCACAGTGCCGGTGCCGATGTCGTGATGACGCTGCCTCCCCATTGGGCAGCCGGCAGCACACCCGACAGCCTAGCGGCCCACTACGCAGCCGTCGCCAAAGAGCTGCCGACTATGATCGTCACCAATATTTTTGCGCAGCGGGGTACCCCTTTTGCCTTAGAGACGATCAAACGCACGCTCCACAACGAACGTATCGTGGCGATCAAAGACGATTTATGCGGAGATTTCGCGCGTCGCTTATGCCTACTCGCCGATGGTCAACTCGCCGTTTTTGCAGGCGGTCGCAAAGAAAATCACCTCAATATGTGGCCCTATGGCTGCGACGGTTATATGTCGACATTCCAAGCTTTTCGACCCGACTTAGCGCAGCAGTACTGGCGGGCTGTGCAAGAAAAAGACCTGCTGGCAATGCGCACCCTGGTGCGTCTGGAAATGGACTTTTTTGATTATATCGCGCAGTGCACAGGAGGGTGGAACGCCGGTTTACACGGCGTGCTCGAATTAGCCGGGCTCGGTGGGCGCTGGCGGCGCGAGCCCAACTACAGCTTAGACGACAAAGAACTGGCAGCGCTTTCGAATTTTCTAAGCGAAAAAGGGCTTAGTCCCGCCAGTTGAAAACGACGTTTAGCATATTCTTCTCACGGCGATAAGCCATCTCATAAGCCTCGACCATCTCGCTATAGTGCATGCGATGGCTAACTAAGCGCTTAGGCTCCAATTTGCCGTCGGCCATTAGATCGAGCATCTGCGCACAGAGCCGCTCGCCACTAAAGCGATCCTCTGCGCTCGGATAGAGATCGCCCGCCAAGCCACTGACGGCGATAAGCGTAAGCCCTTTTGCGTAAAACCAGTTCATATCGAGCGGATTAAAAGCCAGCGGTTCCTCGCCGCGCCCCGGCAGGCTGACAATGGACACGCGACCGTTTGGGCGGGCCACCTGCATGGCCGTGCGATAGGCAGGCCAGGGATTGGCCGTGAGGATCACGAGATCTATGCCGTGTCCGCGGCTAAACTCGTGTAGCTTCTCCTCTAAATTTTCATCGTCGGATAGGAGCGCGCAGTGTGCCCCCATTTGCCGAGCCATCGGCAAGCGCAACTCGCTATTTCCCACCGCAACGACGCGGGCGCCAAAAAGCGCACCCAGCGCCACAGCCCCCATACCCAGCACACCTAATCCTACAACGGCGACACATTCACCTGGAACAAAATGTGCCTTGTGATAACACAGTGCACTTAGCGCGTATAGATGGGCAAAAACGGCATCTTCGGCATCGACCCCTTCGGGCACCTTGACGATGCACTCGTTTTCACGTGCTATATATTCCGACTGATGTTGATAACGCGAAACGACGCGATCGCCGACGGAGAAACGCGTCACGGCCGTGCCTATTTTTTTTACTATACCGAGATTGCTATCGCCTACACCACGCGGAAAATCGGGCGCGCCCGGTACCTGTTCAGCCCCCTCGTAGTTGCCGCGATCCGTGCCAATTTTGAAACCTGTAACCTGCGTCTCTACCCAGATCTGATCGTCTTCTAATTGCGACCCATCAAAATTCCAGTCTTCGATGCGCAGATCGCGCGCTGCATGCAACATGGCAATTTTCACTGCTGACTCCTGAATTTTCGCTATAAATATGAACGTATAAAGGCGGCGACTTCGCGGCCCAAAACCTGGCTACCCTCTTCTACAAAGTGCACACCATCCTCGGTCAACAGATCGGCCTTGCCGCTCTTTTCCACGATCGCATACAAATCATCGACATCAATGCCCAACTCGCGACAAATGGCCACAGCCGCGGCATTATAGGCAACGACATCAGCCTCAAAACGGTCAAAACCCTTGTTTTCGTGATGCAGTTTTTCGTCGACGGGCGTCGTGGTAGCCCAAACTATTTTCGCCCCCGAATCGGCCGCTAAACGCGTGAGTATCTGGCGCACATTTTCTGCATATTCATCTACGGGCACCTGAAAATGGCCCCGTGCAAAGTCTTTCTTTAAATCGTGCAGGCCACAGTTAATGTGCACGAGATATGGACGGCGAGCCAAAATCCACTCGTCGAGATGGAGCAATACGTTGCGGCTATCGCCGCCGTTGGCCTCGGGAACCCAAACCTCGGCAACTGCACCCAACTCGCTTATAACCGTCGCCTGATAGGCCATGCGGATAGAATCGCCAATAAGGACGACGAGAGGTTTTGTTTCGCTTTGCATAGTTTTCCGAATTTTAAAGGATTAAAAGTTATAGTAGATATTCTTCGACGACTTCTCGCGTCCAATTCAGCCCCTGCCATTCGTCGCCAGCACTTGAAAAAATCAGCGAATAGGGCCCCGTAAAATCAGCGGCACGAGCCCGTTCTAAACAGCGGGCGAAATCATCGCGATCCATCTGCCCCTCGGCGAGGAAGTCCGCTTTGGCATGCACCGAGGTAGCATGGGGCAAAATAGACGATAATTCGTCGTATTTGACGGGTCCCTTGAAATTGCCAAAGTCGGCGCAGAGCCCCACCTCGCCTTCGCATAGGTCCAGGATGGCACTGAGCCCAGCGGCGTGGCAGCCCAAGGTGCGGAAATTTTCCGTTATGACCTGCACGCCGAGGTCGCGCCCCGCCGCCGCTAGCGCACGCAAATTTTGTGCGCTCGTGCGCACGGCTTCATCGTCGCGCAAGTCCTCACCCGTCCCCGGCTGTGCATCACCGGCAATTACGCGGGCACAGCGGGCACCTAAACGAGATGCCACTTCTAAAAAATCCTGTACCCAAGCTACTTCTTTAGCACGTACAGTTGGGTCGGCATGGGTGATATCACCGGCATCGATTAACACGCTGTAAAGATCGACATTTCGCTCGTCTAATGCTGCACGCAACTCGTCGAGATACTCATTATCCAAGCGCGGCAAATGAAAATGGCAGATTTCCAACATGCCTATATCGCGCCGAGCCAACTCGGCCGGCACCTCTAATAAGGCTAAACCGCCAAGATTTCCATTGGCGAGTACGGGATCTGCCTTTGTATCAGACCAATCATACATCACCTTGCCCAGCGTGCGATGTAGACTCCAACTCGACGTCATGATTCTTTTCATAGCAGTGCCTTCCTCAGAGCGTTATCTGCACGATCCACCCGGAAGTGGCATCGCAGTAGAGCAGGTTGGAACCAAAGGCGGATAAGCCGTGTGGTTCTGGGTGTTCCACCGGCACTTCTATACGATCCATCTCGCTGCCATCTTCGGTGTTGAGTTTGACGATCACGCGGTCGGCCGTGTGCACCACCCATATGCCGTCTTCTACGCGCACGACGCCGTGCGCACGCACATAGGGCAAGTCTATCACGTGCTGCAGCGACCAATCGGCGATCCGCATTTTGCTCAGCGTCTGTTCTTTTAATGTAGTAATCCACACATAACCATCTTCAAAAGAGTCGTACTCCATACCGTGCACGCCGCCGCCGCACGGCATCGGCCAGCGGTTGCGCGTCGCCCCCGTATCTGGGTCTATCTCAAAGATCTCACCCTCGCCCTTTTTGGCATCCGTCGGTCGCGCCGGCCGCCACAGCGTCGCCTCGCAGTTAGCCGCCAACCACAGCGAATTACCGCCCACCGCCATACCACTGGTATTGGACGATTCGCTGGGAATATCGCGCAGCAACGGCGTGACACCGTATACCGACGGCTCGGCAATTTCGATTAGCGCGACGCGATCCGTGATTTGATCGGCCACCCACAGCTGGCTTCCAACTACTTGCAGCGCATTGGGCACGCCATACGGCGAGCGGAACAGCTTGCTAATTTCCCTGCCCATATCGCAGTCCTTTATAGTTAAAATTTATTTATAGTTCACTGACCTATAGTTAACTGACTTACAATTAAACTTCGCCAGTGCAAACTCAGCTATCCCACACGAGCATGACAGCCATAGTCTTACCTAGGTCTTCGTAGAGCAGATCAAAAGCCGCCTTGGCCTCGGTATACGAAAAGCGATGACTAACCATCTTATCCGCTTGGATCTTTCCCGTCTCTAACAACTCTAACGCCTTCTGTGCACCGGCCGGTCGTTGGCTGGCATCTAGATACCCCCCCACTAAGCGTTTGCCCTGAATCTTAGCCGAGTCGAGCGGCAGCGGTTCGCTTTCGTATAGTCCCAAGACTTGGATCAACCCACCCTTCCGCACCATATCTTGCGCAGCGGCAAAAGCGGCAGCCCCTGCGCGTCCACCAACCGCTTCGACCACGACATCGGCCCCTTGGCCATTCGTAAGGCGTTGAATTTCTTCGACGCCATCTACCTCGCTGAGATCAACGACGGCATCGGCACCGAGTTCACCGGCCAAACGGCAACGCAAAGCCAGTGCATCGACCGCGATGAGATTCCCCACCCCCAATGCCTTAGCCACCTGCATACAGCCGCTGCCTACCAATCCCTGTCCCTGGATGACCATCGTATCATCGCAGCCGGCAGCCGTCTGCTGCATCCACAGCACGGAGCTAGTTCCCAAGGGCCAGAAGGTTCCAGCTTCGGCCGAAATCGCAGCGGGCAAATGAACGACGGATGGTTGGTGCGCCGGCGCGACCACTTCCATCGCCACATACTCGGCATGCGGGGCCAGTGCCGCGACCCGGTCACCGACTTTAAACGCATCTACTTCACTGCCCACATCGGCTATAACGCCCGCCAGTGAGTAACCCATCATACGCGGGTCAATCGCCTCTTCACGATCATAGCGCCGCCATATTTCCGACCCCCGGCTAATCAGCGAACGCTCGGCGCGCACGAGCACCTGCGTCGATTCGAGCACCGGCACTTCTACTTCTTCGAGGAAGATATTGCCTCTTCCTTCTGCTTTAGCTACCCGTTTCATCTCACTCCCCTCTAAGTTTGCGCACAATATTGCAAATAAAAAGCATCCCATCAAATCGGATAGGATGCATCGAGAGCACGTGAAATGACAATCGCCTTAGTCAGAGCGAGCGCTCTAGGCAAAAAAAGACCGGGCGCATCCAATGGATGCGCCCGGTAGTACTCCCAGAAACTGCTATCTCAAAAGACAGGATGTTTCTGGCCAGGTGGTTGAACACCCGGAGTTGATCAGGTGATCAGCCTCCCTGCGGTACTTTTACTACTCAATAGACCACCTCCTTTCATAGTGCGCGCATCTCGCAACATTTTGCACCAACCCTGCGCGGCGTTAATTCCAATTAACAAAGCCGGGATTAGCCCATTCGCCCTCAGCCTCAGCCTCAGCGTATCGGCAACAGAGTTTTTCAAGCCCTGAACCCGACTTTTCCTGAATATACAAGCATCGCTACACAGGGTCAATCAGAAAAAGAAATTATTCTTACAACTCCATAATCTTGCATAGATGTCGACCGCGGCCGGGTAACGAGAGTGCGTTGATCAGCGGCGCTCGACTTTGACTGGGCCACCTGTCTTTGCCGATTCCCAGGCGGCCTCCGTCAACTCGATCACACGTAAACCACATTCGGGGGGCACCTGCACGGTGTCGCGCCCTAGGATAGCATCGACAAAGTTTCGATCCGGCGTCGTGCCACCCGGCAAGTTAGATACTTCGTGTACTTCGTTGCCGTTTTGCGTTTTGTAGTGGATCTCGCCCTGGCGTATATAGACAACGGCTTTGGTCCCCCAAATCGTGATATCCTCCCACATGCCCCCCGTCGGCGAATTGCCAACGACCGATACATTGCCCATGGCTCCGTTGCGAAAACGCAAACTCAGCGCCGAGTTGATGTCGACCTCAGACTCGAAGTTTTCCATATAAGCCTGCACCTCTTCGACTTCCAAACCCGTCATCCACAGTATGATATCGAGCAAATGAGATCCCGAATCATTGAGTTGCCCGCCGCCCGAAAGCGCCAACTGCTGCCGCCACAGTCCCATCGTACCGCGATACCAAGCCTGGTCCTGAAGCGCCGAGACAAATTGAATTTCCCCCAGATCGCCGGCCATAATCTGGTTGCGCACATAGCGGTATTGAGCGCCGAGATGACGCTGATAAGAGACCATCAACACCTTGCCCGTCTCTTCGGCCTTGGCGATGACCTGGTGGGCGTGGTCGACCGTACAGACCATCGGCTTCTCGCTGAGTACGTGCAGATCTTTGTCGAGCGATGCCATTATTTGTTCGAAATGCAATGTGTGCGGCGTGGATATCTGCACCGCATCCATCTCTACTTTTTCTAACATCTCTTTGTAGTCGGTGAAACGAGGTAACTGCGCCGCTTCCGGGTAGCGCTCATGCGCGGCATCTAAACTCGCTTCACTGCTATCGCAAAGTGCGACGACCTCACATTCTTTCATTTCGAGCACGCGGCCAATATGCCCGCGCGCATTGCCACCACAGCCGATGAATCCCACGCGTATCTGTGCCATATTACGTCCTTTACATTGCGTTGATAATACAGTTGCCGACT
>JBLHGI010000190.1:0-11840 GCA_047616505.1 Planctomycetota bacterium | reverse complement strand
CCGCTGCCCAAGGTACTAGACGGCCTGTTCGGATTGGCCGAGCGCCTCTTCGATATCGATATAAAACGGGCCGATGCCGCACTGGCGCACCCGTGGCACGCAGAGGTGCAGTTTTTTAACGTGCTGCGCGCGGGCCAACATATCGCCTCGTTTTATTTGGACCCCTATTCGCGGCCGGCCGAGAAGCGCGGTGGCGCCTGGATGAACGGCTGCCTGGACCGACGTTGGGCCAATGGCACCTTGCAGCTACCCGTCGTGCACCTGGTCTGCAACGGCACGCCGCCCGTGGGTGAGACGCCGTCGCTAATGAGCTTTGGCGAGGTCGAGACGCTCTTTCACGAATTTGGCCACGGCCTACAGGGCATGCTAACGACCGTGGACTATACGGATGTCGCGGGGCTCAGTGGCGTCGAGTGGGACGCCGTTGAAATTGCCAGCCAATTTATGGAGAATTGGTGTTATCACAAACCCACGCTGCTCGGCATGACGGAGCATGTGGAAACAGGCGAGCAGTTACCGGACGACCTCTTCGACAAGATCGTAGCGGCGCGCACCTATCAGGCCGGATCGGCAATGATGCGCCAGCTGACCTTTGGCAAAATCGATATACTCTTACACGCGGTGCACGACCCCAATGGCGACGAGACCGTCATCGACGTAGAGCGCCGCGTCAGCGAGGAGATGGCCGTGCTAAAGCCGCTGCCCGAAAGCCGTTTCCTCTGCGCCTTCTCGCATATCTTCGCCGGGGGGTATGCCGCCGGTTATTATAGCTATAAGTGGTCGGAAGTCTTGAGCGCCGACGCCTTTGGCGCCTTTGAAGAAGCCGGCTTAGACGACGAGGCCGCCGTTAAAGAAACGGGACAAAGGTTCCGCGACACGATCCTCGCCTTGGGCGGCAGCAAAGATCCGATGGAGATCTATCGCGCTTTTCGCGGACGCGAACCGAGCACGGAGGCATTGCTAAGACATAATGGTTTTCTGAACTAATCGAGATCGGCAGAGTAAGGACGGGCGAAGCAGGAAGTATACATGCTTCGCCCGCGCAATTAGGGTAAGACTCCATTGAGTGAATCTGACCTGCCAAAGAACGCATTCTCCGCGCGCGCCATTCTCACCGGCAGCATTCTATCGCTGTGCATAGCCTGCGGGGCGCCCTACGGCAATATGGTGATTCGCGGCTCCTATTTGGCACTAGATTTTAGCACGCCCGGAGCCATCTTTCTCTTTTTCCTCTTAGTCGGCCCGCTCAATTTTCTCGCCGGCAAGCTACATCGTGGCTTGGCCTTGGCGCGCCCCGAGTTACTCGTCGTCTACACCATGCTGATTATAGCCTCGGCGATTCCCACCATGGGGCTCTCCGAATACCTGCTGACGATCATCACCGGCGCCCAATACTTCGCCACCCCCGAAAACGAATGGGCCTCCCTGATTGGCTTTCACGTGCCCTCTTGGATGGTGCCGCAAAACACGGCGGCCATCACCTGGTTTTACGAGGGGCTTCCCGAAGGCACCGCGCTGCCTTGGCAGCCCTGGGTCGAACCGCTGTCTTATTGGGCGCTCTTCGTCCTCAGCCTCTATCTAGTAATGATCTCGTCCATGGTGATTCTGCGCCGCCAGTGGGTCGAGCGCGAGCGGCTCATCTTTCCCATTGTGCAGGTCCCTCTCGAAATGGTGCGCACAGCCGAACCGGGCACGCGGGCGTTCTTGCACAACCCCGTGATGTGGGTGGGTTTCGCCCTGCCCCTGCTCGTCAGCAGCATCAACGGCCTACACGCCTACCACAGTATGGTGCCCATCATCCAACAAGTCAGCACAGTGCCCATCTTCCGCGATGCCGTCACGCTGATCTTCCGCCTCAGCTTTCCGATGGTGGGTTTTTCTTACCTCATCAACCTCGACATCGCCCTCAGCCTGTGGTTCTTTAACCTGCTGGCCAAAATAATGCAGGGGGCCATGGGCATCTTGGGCATCGCTAGCACGCAGAAGCTGGGCATCTTTGGCGCCGCGTCCAAACCCATCCTCGCCCATCAGGGTCAGGGCGCCTTCTTCGTACTCGTTTTCTTCGGGCTGTGGCTGGCGCGCAGCCATCTGCGCGCCGTGTGGCGCAAGGCCGTCGCGGGGGATGAAACAGTCGACGATTCGCAGGAGATCATGTCCTATCGCGCCGCCTTAATTTGCTTAGTGAGCGGTTATCTCATTATGGCGGCATGGCTCACGCTGGCGGGCATGCCGCTGTGGGCTGCGCTGAGCACGTTGGTGTTGGCGCTGACGATCTTTGTCGGGCTCACACGCGTCGTCGCCGAGAGCGGCGTGGCCGCCGCCGTCAGTCCGCTCATCGCCTCGGCGACCTTAGTCTCCGCTGTGGGATCGTCCGTGCTAGGCCCGGCGGGTATGGTCGGGCTCGCCTATACCCACGTTTGGGGAGCCGACATCCGCACCTTTGTTATGGCCTCCTGTATCCACAGTCTCAAGCTGAGCGAGGGCATGGGTAGGAATGTGCGGCCGCTGTTCTGGGTCATGCTGCTGGCCATCTTTCTCAGCCTGATCGGTTCCGTCTGGACCATCCTCTATCTGGCCTACGAATACGGCGGTATCAATTTAAACGGCTGGTTCTTTGGCAGCGGCGCGCGCGCGCCCTTTGATTTTATCGCCGAGAAACTAAAGACGCCGACAGAGCCCAGTCTCGAAGGCTGGGGCAACACGCTCTTTGGCGGCAGTCTGATGGCGCTGCTGATGATGGCCCGCCACCGCCTGCTGTGGTGGCCTTTACACCCGATCGGTTATCCCATCTCCATGGTGTGGTTAATGGATCAGCTGTGGTTTAGCATCTTTCTGGCCTGGTTCCTCAAACTCGTCATTATGAAATACGGTGGCCCGAGCCTCTTCCGCCGCGCCAAGCCCTTCTTCCTCGGGCTTATCGTCGGCCAATTCACCGGCGCCGGTCTGTGGTTAGTGATCGATTATCTAACGGGGATGAGCGATAATGTCGTATTTTGGATATGAGCGTAGAGGCTCTTTTAGGAAAGGGCATTCGGCTAGCCGACAGCGCGGGCCAACGCGCCGGATAGCCGAATACTTAGGGCTGCTTATTTTTCCGGCAGGGCAAAGGCGACATAGCTAGCCCCGGCCGGTCGTTTGACCTTGCCACCACCGCAGGCTATGACGATATACTGCCTTCCGTCTACGGAGTAAATGCTCGGTGTAGCAAAACCGGAGGCGGGCAGATCGGCCTGCCAAAGTATTTCGCCCGTCTCCTGATCAAAGGCGCGGATCTTTTCGTCGGCCGAAGCGGCAATAAAAACTAGCCCGCCCGCCGTTACAGCCGGGCCGCCAAAGTTTTGCGTGCCCGTGGGCGCAATACCGCGTTTTGTCAGCTCTTCGTATTCGCCGAGCGGCACCTGCCATTTGATCGTGCCCTCGTTGAGATCGACCGCACTCAGCGTGCCCCACGGCGGTTTGATCGCCGGATAACCTTCAGCGTCTTCAAAGCGGTTATAGCCCGTGTGGTTATAGATAGACTCGCCGGAGTCTTTATCTGCGGCATCGGCGCCTGTCGCCGTGCCCAGCAGATAGGCCGTTAGCGCCTTAAAGCGCGCGGGGCGATACTGCGGCAACCAAGGAAAACCCTCCATGCGCCCGCGCCCTTCTACGATCATCTTCTCCAGCCCCAACTTGGTCATGCGCTCGCCAATACCGAGCAGGGGGGGTGAGGCCCCCATATGCGTGCCTCCTTTGAGATCGCCACCGTGACAGCTGCTGCAATACTGCGCGTAGGCGTTGCGACCCTGCTGAAACTCCGTGAGGTTTTCGCCGGCATCTAACTTTACCAAAGTCAGCTCACAGGGAATTTCGTTGGCGTTGATATAGAGCGTGCCGCTGGCCGGGTCGTAGCCCGCCCCGCCCCATTCTGCGCCGCCAAAGAACATCGGCGTATAGAGCGTCGGTTGGATGCTCGGCGGCGTATACATCTCGCCCAACTTCATCTTTTTCATATTCTCGGCGACATAGGCGTGCGCGGCGGGCGAGATATCGGTGATCTCATCCTCCGACATAAAGACGCGGGTCAAAGGCGGTGGTTTGGTTGGTATCGGCTGCGTTGGATAGGCCTTCTCACCTTCTATCTCAGAGGCGGGCACCGGCACTTCCTCGACCGGAAAAATCGGCTTGCCTGTCTCGCGGTCGAGCACAAAGATCAGGCCCGATTTAGAAACCTGGGCGACGGCATCGACCTTTTCTCCATTGCGCTGAATCGTCACCAAGTTGGCCGGCAACGATAGATCTCGATCCCAGATATCGTGGTGCACCGTCTGAAAATGCCAGATGTATTTTCCGGTGGCTGCGTCGAGGGCGACGATGCTGTTGGCAAATAGATTGGCGCCGTGACGGTCGGCGCCGTTAAAATCGTAGGCGGCCGAACCAGTAGGCACAAAGACCATGCCGCGCTCTTCGTCCAAGCTCAAACCCGCCCAGGCGTTGGCACCGCCGACGCGTTGCCAGGCGTCTTTAGGCCAGGTCTCGTAGCCGAGTTCGCCGGGGTGCGGAATCGTGTGAAAGGTCCAGACGAGTTCGCCCGTCCTGACGTTAAAGGCGCGGATATCGCCCGGCGCCGCGCCGTAATTTTCCGACACTCTGCTGCCGAGGATATACAAGTCTTTGTAGAGCACGCCAGGCGTGCCGGAACTGGCGTTCACCGTTTCGAGATCCTCGCCCAAGCCCACGCGAAAATCCACCACGCCGTCTTGACCAAAACTCTTGATAAGCGCGCCGGAAACGGGATCCAAGGCATAGATAGAACGGGATATCGCCACCAAGAGTCGGGCCTCTTTGCCATCGGTCCAATAAGCCAGACCGCGATTGCGTCCCCGGCGCCGCCCTCCCGTATCGGCAAAGGGGTCAAAACGCCACTTCTCTTCACCGCTGGCGGCATCGACGGCAAAGAAATAGCTGTCGGCGCTCAGGCCGTATAAAACACCGTCCACTATGATCGGGTTACACGGCATCGACGAAAATCCACCGACGGCCCCGGCGCTCGAATTATAGGTCCACGCCACTTCGAGCTGGGATACATTCTCTCGGTCTACCTGCTGTAAACGAGAGTACTGCGAAGAGCTTCTGTCGCCGAGATAGTGGGTCCAATCGCTCTCGGAATAGCCGCTATAACTAGACGAGCCACCCGCGGTTTGGGCCGCAGACGGCGAAAGATAGGCGAGCATCATACACGCAACTATCGAGCATTTTTTAAATATCATTAGTACAAAAACTCCCTATTGATTATGGACTTTTAGCGACGCCAATGGCCAAGAGTTCCAGATCGCCATCGCTCTCGTTGGCAAAGGAAAGCTCCTCGCCAAAGCGAATGGCAACGGCGTCACCCGCTTTGATCGCGGCTCTTTCTTTGCCGATTTGGATCGTGCCGACACCGGCCATCACGTAATAGACTTCCTCTTCTTCTTCCAGCGTGCGTTTACCCGTCGCCTTACCCGGCGGTAGTACCATGTGATCGAGAAAGGCCCAGGGCGTGCTAAAGACCTGCGAGCGCAGCGAGCGGCGGTAGAGCACGCCGGCTTCGGCATCCCGGTGTTTTGTGTCGCGCAACTTCTCGCGCACTAGCGGCGCCGTCACAAAGACGGGGATCTCATCGAGCGCCACGCCGACGCGATCGTCGTCTAAATTAAACGCGTCGTAGCTCCTGCCTCCTTTGGAACTCACGGCGAAGTTCAGCCAACGCACGGGTTGGTCCGTGTGGTTGTAGATGGCGTGCGATTGGCCCATCTTGCAGGGCACGGCCACGGGACCTTTTAAATTCGACGTGCGCCCGTTGATGGTGAATTGAGCTTCGCCGTCTAAGATGAAGTACATCTCTTCCATCTTGTGATGGAAATGATGGCCGATCCCGCCCTTGGGCAAGAGCACCCCCGCGTGCAGAAAGAGGAAGTTGGTGCTCAGGGCCGTGTGATCGAGTAAACCGGTATAGTTCAGCGCGCCGGCGCCGCCGTGCGCGGCCTCGGCCAGTTTGTACTGAGCGGGATCATTGGCCACGATCCGTTCTTCTAACGTTTCTGCTCCGCATACGACCGCGATAGAGAGCAATGTAAAAAGTAATAGCATACTTGGTCCTCTCATCTTAGATTAGACTGACCAGTCAGTTCGATTTAAGCGTAATATATACCTAGTAGCTGTATACTGATCAAGTACAAAATACTTTCCAAACGAAGTTTTACGTCCTACAATGCCCAGATCTGCCGCCCCATGTCCCCTCACAAACAAGCAACGTAGAAACTATGCCCGCAGCATCTACCGCCTCCTTAGAAACGAAATCTATTTCTTTTCTTTCGCGTGTTGTGATACTATACGCCACCGCTTTCTATTTGGGTGTATGGGCTCCGAACCTACTGGCTCAAGAAGGGTTCCCCCACATCACAGTGACGAGAACGCAGACTCCCCCCCAAATCGATGGCTCTATAGATGACCCGGTCTGGGAGCAGGCGGAGGTCGTATCCGCCTTTACCCAGCGCGACCCCATAGAAGGGGGCCCCGCCAGCGAGCGCACCGAAGTGCGATTGCTCTTTGACGACCAACAGCTCTACGTCGCCTTTCGCAACTTGGACTCCGCGCCCGAAAAGATCGTAGCCAACCAGATGCGCCGCGATGCCAACTTGAGCGAAAACGACAATGTCAGCCTTATCCTCGATCCCTATAACGACCGCCGCGGCGGTTTTTTCTTTAGCACCAATGCCCTAGGGGCACAGCGCGACGCCCTGCTGGCCAACGAGGGCCGCAGCCGCAACGACGCGTGGAATTGCGTATGGACTGTGCGCGCGCGACGCGACAGCCTCGGCTGGACGGCCGAGATGGCCATCCCCTTTAACCAACTGCGCTATGCCGAACAACAGGAAACGGTGTGGGGCATCAATATCGGGCGCACGATACGGCGCAAAAACGAGGAAGTCTACCTGCTACCGCCACCGCGCGAATACGGCTTTGGCGGCTCCTATCGCACCTCGCGCCTAGCCACTCTGCACGGGCTAGGCGCGCTGAGCGCGACCACGCCCTTTGAGATTGTGCCCTACGTGCAGGCGGCCAGCGAGCGCGACTTTGCCGCCCTCGACACGGACTTGAGCAACCAGGTCAACGCCGGTTTTGATATCAAATATGGCCTCACGCCCAGCCTGACGAGCGACTTCTCCTACAACACGGACTTTGGCCAGGTCGAGTCCGACCAGGAGCAGGTCAACCTGACGCGCTTTAGCCTGTTCTTTCCCGAAAAACGCGATTTCTTTTTGGAAGGCGCGGATATATTCGACTTTGGCGAACGCGTGTCGCGCAGGGGGGGCAGCATCAGCCCCGCTACGCTGCTCTTTTATAGCCGGCGCATCGGTATCCAGGACGGCCACGATTTGCCCGTGCTCTTGGGCAGCAAAATAACGGGCCGAGTCGGCGCCTACGAAATCGGTGCGCTGCACATGACGACGGAAGCGGCTACCTTTATCGAAGAAGAAGAAGAGGAGCGCTTTCTCACCCTAGACGGCGATCTGCTCGACGACGAAGACCCGCTGCTGGCAAGCGCTCAGATCGTCGACACACTCGACGTCGACGTAATCGACACGCTCAACGTCGAGCGCGCCAACTTTTCTGTTTTCAGAATGCGGCGCGATATATTCGGGCGCTCCAATATCGGCTTTATTGCCCTCAACCGCGACCCGGGCGAAGAGAGCAATTACAACCGCGCCTTCGGTGCTGATATCAACCTCTCACTGCTCAACGCCGCCCTCAACGTGCGCAGCTTTCTCGCCAAGACCTCTTCACCCGACCTAACGGGAGACGATATGGCCGGTCTGCTCGCGATCGAGCACAGGGCCGGCAATCGCGAGACCTCCTTTTCTTATCTCGATGTGCAGGAGAACTTCAATCCGGAAATCGGCTTTGTGCCCCGCGAGGACAGCCGCCGCTTCAAAGGCAACTTCCGCTACCGACCGCGCCCTGCAACGAGTTGGATCCGCATGTTTTCTCTGGGGCCGCAAATGACCTATCTAATGGACCAAAGCGGCACGCTGCAGACGCGCGATATAGAATTTTCCATTTTCACCAACCTGGAGATCGGCGACTGGATCGGCCTGCGCGTGCGCGACCGCTTTGAGTCTCTCGACGAGCCGTTTGATATCCACGAGGACATTGAGGTACCCGCGGGCAAATACCGCTTTACCAATATGAGTCTCAATATCTTCGCCAACGGCGCACGACGCGTCTCCGGCGGCGGCTCCATAGAAACGGGGCAATTTTTTAACGGCAAGCGCCAACGCCTTTCTACCGAGTTAAATTTAAAGGTCAGCGGCCGTCTCTCCCTCGAGAGTAATTACGAATTAAACCGCGTCAATCTACCGGCCGGCAACTTCACCACCAACCGCCTGAGCAACCGCTTTCTCTATTCCTTTACGCCGGATTTTTTCGTGCGCGGCCTGGTGCAATGGAACAGCAAAGACGAGATCGTCGGCGGCAATTTCCTACTCAACTATCAGTACAGACCGGGCAGTGACCTCTTTATAGTCTACAACCAGGCGTGGGACACGGGGGGCGGGCTAAAGCAGCGCAGCCGCTCGCTGCAGTTCAAGCTCGCGCATTTCTGGAATCGCTAAGGGCGCCAAGTACAGTCTAAGAGAACGCGCGTGCGCTAGCATTTAGAAATACCCGAAGGCAGCACTTGACCACGAGCACTTCAATTCTCTTTATAAAGACTCCGTTCAAAATGCAGCCGCATAGAAAAGGATCAAAAATATGAGCACGGAAATTAGGGACGAACGATTTAGTCAGATCGTCGGCGGCGCTAGCCCACTCGAGCAAGTGGCAAGCGATTTCATCTTCACCGAAGGCGCCATGTGGAACGGCAAGACTAGAGAGCTGGTCTTTAGCGATATACCGGGCAATATCATGCGCACTTGGTCCGCAGAAAATGGCATCAGCACCTTCAAACAGCCGAGTTTTAAGACCAACGGCAACTACTTCGACCTCGAAGGCCGGCTGCTATCGTGCGAACACGAGACCAGTCGCGTCACTCGGCAAGAGCACGACGGATCGACGACCGTGCTAGCCACACACTACGGCACCAAAGAATTAAACAGCCCCAACGACATCATCGTCAAATCAGACGGCGCCATCTACTTTACGGACCCGACCTATGGCCGTATGGATGGCTTTGGCCTCCTGCGTGAACAAGAGCTGGATTTCCAAGGTGTATACCGCATCGACCCCGTATCGGGCGATTTATTCCTGCTCGCCAACGATTTTCAGCAGCCCAACGGCCTGACCTTTTCGCTCGACGAGAAACAGCTATTCGTCAACGACACGGACGGCGGTCATATCCGCCTATTCGATGTCGACAGCGACGGCCAGATCTCGGGCGGCGACGTGTGGGCCGTGCCAGAAGGACCCGGCGACGGCGTCTGCGACGGCATGAAAATGGACAGCGCAGGCAACCTCTATACGACGGGCCCAGGCGGCCTCTTTGTCTACGCCCCGGACGCCACCTGCCTCGGTGTGATTAAAGTGCCAGAGGTAGCCGCCAACTTCACTTGGGGTGACGACGATCTACAGACGATCTACATCACGGCTTCGACTTCGATCTACCGCATACGAGTGAATGTGCCGGGGCGCAAAATTTCTTGAGCATTTGCCCGTTTGCACAGCGCTCCATGTAGCACTCTATTTTTAGTGCCAACGAGGGCGAGCCTGGCGACACAAGCTCTTCAACTTGACGGTCGCCAGGCTCCTGCTACAGAACTTTCGCCCATACAACCCACCCACAGTAGACGAACCCCGAAGCACGCCATTGACCTTTAACCCAATGATATATTTTATTTTTGAGATAGCCCCACCTATCTTTATTTTTAAACACATATATTGAACATGTTTATCAGCAAGGATCCAGCCGTGCGATATTCCCCAAGCCAAAGACCCTGTGTAAAATCCATTCTCCGCCCTAGGCACACCCTACGTTGGGCTCTTGTCGCTGTCTTGGTCACCGCACTGGCACCGAACCTTTCGTCCGCACAACAACTCAAATTTGACTTCGCATTCGATATTGGCGGCGAGCCGTCCTTTGCCATTACACAGGACCGCGACGGTTTTCTCTGGTTCGGTTCGTTTTTTAATGGGTTGGTCCGTTACGACGGCACCAACGTCAAGCTCTTCAAAGAAGGCCCCGGCTCGATATCGAGCGACTTTGTCACCCAGATATTCGAAGACCGCAACGGCATTATATGGGCCGGCACCAATAGCGGCCTCAACCGTTACGACAAACAAACGAATAGCTTCAAGCATTTTTTCAAAGACCCCGAAAATCCAGACAACTCGCTATCGAGCAGCACGTTTAACCTGTCCTCAAAGACTATTATCGAGGACAGAAAGGGCGTTTTATGGTTCGGCACGCAGAATGGGCTTAGCCGCTTTGACCGCGAAACGGAGGCCTTTACCAATTTCTGGCACGACCCCGAAAACACCAACAGTCTGACCAGCAACGACATCTATACCGTTTTCGAAGATCGCTTTGGTTATATCTGGGTCGGCACCAAACACCACGGCGCGACCCGAATCGACCCGGAGAAGAATGAGTTCGTTCAGTATAGACACGATCCCACCGACCCCACCAGCATACCAGACGACGAGATCCAAGCTATTCTCGAAGACGCACAGGGTTCCCTGTGGTTTGGCTCACGCGACAACGGATTGATCCGCCTCGACCGCGAAACGAATGCCTTCGAGCACTTTCAACACGTGCCCGGCGACAGCATGAGTCTGCCCCTGATGAGCATCTGCGACCTATATCTCGACAAAGGGGGCAAGATCATTCTCATACCCTCGATTTCTTCGTCGGGGCTGATCCATTTCGACCCAGTAACCAAGACCTATAGCCATCAAAAACAAGACCCGGCGAACCCCTACAGTTTTTCCTCGGACACGATTCAGGGCGCCTTCGAAGACCGCAACGGCATTCTGTGGATCACCGACAATACCGGCAAAGTCGATCGCGCCGACCCACAGGCCCACCGCTTTAACCTCTACAAAAACAATCCGTTCGCCCCCAATAGCCTAGCCAGCAATGCGCCCTTGCCCATTTACGAAGACCGCGAGGGAACCGTCTGGCTCGGCAATTTCGGCGACGGACTCGATCGCTACAACCCCGAGACCGACGATTTCACCCACTTCAAACCCGACTCGGGAGACCCGACGACGATTCCGCACGGCTACCCGGCTGGTTTCTATGAAGATCACCTAGGCAACTTTGTCGTTTCCACCGCCGAGGGCATGGCCATTTTTGATCGCCGCACGGGCAAAGTCACCAAACGTCTAAACGACAATACCTGGTTTTACACGATCATTCAGGACAGCGACGACCTCAATATCGTCTGGGCAGTGGGCTGGGAGCAGAGTTTTAACCGCTATAACATGGAGACGGGCGAACACAAAATATACCATCACGACCCGGGTGATCCGACCAGTTTTGCCGCCGTCACTTCGATCCGTTTTGAATTAGATAAAGACGAAAACCACCTTATGTGGATTGCCACTTGGGGCGGCGGACTCGAGAAATTCAACAAAAAGACAGAGACTTTTACACACTACCAGCACAACCCGCAAGACCCCACGAGCATTGCCTCCAGCACCGTCTTCGATCTGGTCGAAGACTCGCGCGGTATTTTCTGGGTATGCACTGACCGCGGCCTCGACCGCTTCGACAAGAACAGCGGCACCTTTCGCCACATGTCGGCGGCACAGGGTTTCCACGCCAAAATTGTCCACAACGTCGTCGAAGACCACGCCGGCAGTCTCTGGCTCGGCACCGATAT
>JBLHGI010000189.1:0-11858 GCA_047616505.1 Planctomycetota bacterium | reverse complement strand
TGAGGGCGATGACCTTTTCTAGCGCCCAGAGCCCAGGTTGGGCTTGGGCAGTAGCTGGCATTAGGGCCAGCAAGAGCAGCCAGTTCATTTCCAGAAGGGGTAGATTAAACGGCCTAATACGCCGCGCGGAAAACGCTCTATACCAACAAAGCCCAGTTGTTCTGGCTGTTCGGCGTCGGCGGGTAAGTAGGCTGTGCCGAACAGCCAGTCCCAAAGGCTGAAGACGATGGCAAAATTCTGTCCGTGGTGGCCGTGTACTACGAGATCGTGGTGCCAGATGTGCATGCGCGGCGAGTTGAAGAGATATTTTAGTGGACCCCAGCTCAGACGTAGATTGGCGTGGTTTAGGTGGCCGATGAGGGTGCCAAATATAGCGACCCAGAGCAGGACGCGACCATCTATGCCCAGGACGATGAGCGGCAGATAGGTCAGCCCCTTGTAGACGACGATTTCCATCCAGTGAAAGCGGAAATTTCCGATCCAATCGAGCTGTTCTATGCTGTGGTGTAATTTGTGGTACTGCCAGAGCATAGGCACTGCGTGCAATAGGTTGTGCACGAGCCATTCGAGGAAATCTTTAAAGACCAAAAAAATGACGAACTGCAGCCATAGCGGCTGTTGCATCAGCAGTTGTAGAGTCGTCGGCGAGGGCCAGGGCCAGCCGCCGAGCGTGTTTTCTACGTGCCCGAGGGCCCAGGCTGCCGCTGTGGCAACGAGAATGCCGGCGTAGTGGCCGTTAAAGAACAGCCAGAAGAAGTCTTGGCCGATTTGCGCACGCAGCGGTTTTTGTTCGGTGCGCCAGGGGACCAAGCGTTCGAGCGCAAAGCAGAGCAGCGAGATTAAAGCCAACCAAAAAAAATAACCGCGTGTGTCCCATAAAGCGCTGAGCATAGTATAACCTACTTAGGGTTGAGGCATCTCAAGACAAACATATAGAACTAGGAGCATGTCTGATAGAGATCAAGCTCTAGTCACAGCGCTACAGGCGGACTATGAATAGGCCTTTTCGCATTTTTGTAATGCGTGTTGACAGTCGGGCGCGAATTGGGAACATTGCCCAGGTAAGGGGTGCACTGTTTATAGGAGATCGGAGTATGGCCGACAAGATCTTCGTCGTTTTTACATTGTTGGGGCTGGTCGCGTTGTATGGTATGTATTGCGGTGTGTATCTTTTTTCTTTGCTGCCGCTAGGTGTATCGATATACGCTCTGTATTCCCATAATCGCAGCGAATAATCACAATATATTGATCTAAGTTAGCGACTCGTGGACGGGCCGTTGATAGCAGGTTTTGTAAACAGAGCGTTTCGCGATAGGGTCATATCTATTGCGAAACGCTTTTTTTGTCTATTGCCGAGGTCATCAACTCGATCTGGCGATTGAGGGGTGCTGATGGTGAGCAGAGTGTGTTGGTTTAGTCGTCTAAGGTATGGATCGCCCCGGAAGAGACGCGCAGATGGCGGCGCACGCGCTGAGAAATGCTGTCAATCACCATATTGAGCAGAGCGGTGCAGAGAATGAGCAGTATAGCCTTGTCCAGTTTGTCGTCGGCGATGGCGCTGTCGATAAAAAACCCCAACGTATACATACCGAGAATGCCTAGGAGGGCCGATTCGCGCATTATAATTTCCCAACGATAGAACAGAAAAGCCAAAAACGAGCCATAGATGCGCGGCAGCACTTCGTAGAAGTAGCGGTTGGCCCGCTTCTGTGGCGCGTCTGCGGCTAGTTCAATTAGGTCGGCACGTTGTCCACTGAGGTGTGCGAGGATGGCGCCATTGTGCAGAGTGATGGCGACAATAGCCGGCAGCATGGAAGGCCCCCACAGCAATACGAAGACGTAGGCTAGGATATATTCTGGGGTCGTGCGTACGACGATAATCAAATAGCGGGTGATGCGGCGGGCCGTTGGGCCGGCAAAATGTTGCGAGAGAGCGGCAAAAAAAACCAATGTAAAGAGGCCGGTGCCGACCAATGCAATTTGTGTGAGCACGATGGTATTAAAGAGGCCGGGCAGGATTTCGGCCAAGAGAATTTTATGCGTCCATTGCCAGAGCGGTTGCAGCGGCAGGGCGATATCGTAGCTGCCGTCGAGAAAACCCTGGCGACGCATGGGCCAGGGCAAGATCTCGTAGGTGAGGAAACGGGTAATATTGGACCAAGAGAGCGAGATGTCTTTCGAGATCAGCAGAAAAGAGAGGGCGATATAGAGCGGCGCGAGTTTGGCTTTGAGCCAGTATTTCAGCGAGGCTATGAGCAGGTAGAAGACGTAGAGCAGCACGGCGGCCTGTGCGTAGAGTCCTTCGCGGAAGGCCGTCTCTAGATGGAAACCCAAGGTCGGCAGGCCGATAAACCCCAATATGGCACTGGAACGCAGGGCGCATTCGAAGCGATAGGCCGTGTAGTTGGTGAGGTCGGCGTAGACGCCGGGCAGCACGCCGTAAAAAAAACGCACGAGCGCGGTCGTGTGGATGGGCAAACCGCGCAGGGGAGTCTGGTTGGCTTCCTGGCGTATTTCAGCGTAGACTTTGGCAAAGATACCGGCATAGGGCAAAGCGATGGCCAGCACGCCGCAGATGGGGTTGAGGCCGACGATGGGCAAAAAGATAAAGGCCCAAAATATTTCGTGGATGGCGCGCACAAAGGCACAGCCTAAGCGCACGATCTGTAGATGAAAAAAAAAGGAGAGGATCGCGCCGAAAAACACGCCGAGAGCTAAGCCGCAGAAGGCAAAGGTGAGCGTGTTGAGCAGGGCTGTTCTAAAATCGTAGAGGGCGTATAGGTCCGGGGCGAGGGCGCCGAGGAAAATGCGCTGTATTTCTTGCCAGGGGTTGAGCGTCGTGATCTCGATGTCGGCGATGCCTAAGCTGCCTAGGGCAATGACCAGAAAGTATAGGCTGACTTTTAGCACGGTCTAAAGAGATCGCTGAGCATGGACTCTTTGACCTCGGAACTGGGTAAGTCAAAGGAGATCCGGCCTGCGCGCAGACCGATGATGCGGTCGAAAAACTCGAGCGCGAGGGCGACGTCGTGCAGCGAGAGTACGACGGTGTCGGCGCTCTCTTTGATGGTTTGTAGGACCGAGTTGGCCTGGTGCGGATCGATAGAGGAGACGGGCTCGTCACCCAACAGGACAGGGCTGCCGCGATAAATGGCGCGGGCAACGGCGACGCGCTGCTGCTGACCGCCGGACAGCGAGTGTATGGGGGTAAAGCTCTTGTCGGCAAGGCCCAGTGTATCTAGAATGGGCTGTACGCGCTGTAGCTCTTCTTTTTTTGGTCGGACTAGGTTGAGCAGGTTGTAGAGTGTACTGTTGAAGTCGAGGCGGCCGATGCAGACGTTGTGGAAGGCGCTCAACTGCGCTACTAAGGCATAGTCCTGATGGATAAAGGCGCTGTGTTGCTGCTGGAGTTCATAGAGCTTTTTTAGCAGCGTGCTCTTGCCGGCGCCACTGGGACCGATCACGACGACCTTTTCACCGGGGCGTATGCGCAGGGAGATATTGTGCAGCACCGGATCGTCATTATAAGCGACGCTGAGCTCTTTGAAGTCAAACATAATTCGATTTCAGAAGCCGCGTCCGTTTGCTCCCGAGGGCTTTAGCATCATTCGTCGATGAGGCCAATTTTGATAGCCGTGTCCAAGATGGGGGCAAACATGGCATTGTCGGCGGCGATAAAGCGACTGCGCGGAAAGGAATCGAGTAGCTGGCGGTCTTCCATACCAATCAGGGTTTCCTTTACTTTCTGTGTAAAATCCTCGCCGTAGGTCGCGTCGACATCGCCGCGTATCGACCAGTTATAATCTGGGTAGGTCGGCGTTTTCCAAATCACGCGCACTTTGCTCGTATCGACATTGCCCGCTTTTACTTCATTTTCCCAGACCTTGTAGTTGAGTGCGCCCACTTGGTAAGCGCCTGATTGCACGAGCGCCAGCGTCTTGGAGTGGTCGCCGCTAAAACCGACGCGTGAGAAAATGGCCGTCGGGGCTTGGGCAAAATATTTGCGAACGTAAAATTCGGGCATTAGCCGCCCCGAGGTCGATCCCTTGGAACCAAAGGTGAACGTGCGATTGGCAATGGCATGCGGAAAGATGTCACTCTCCGGGATGCCCGTTTGGCTATGGGCGATAAAGTAGCTGATAAACTCGGGGTCTTCTGCACCTTGGGCGATGGCTTTTGAACCGGGTACTGCGCGGCGCGCCCGCACGCCGGAAAGCCCGCCAAACCAGGCTAGTTGCACCTGGTTATTTTTAAACGCGGCGACGGAAGCGCTGTAGGATTTGACGGGGATATATTCGACTTCTACGCCTAACTTTTCGGTCAAGTAGGCTGCTACCTTGTCGAAGCGCTCCTGTAGGCGCGCCGTATTTTCGTCGGGAATAGCGGTAAAGCGAAAGGGCTCGGCTGCGCTGGCAGAGAGCGAAGTTAAGAAGATGAGACTGCTGAGAATAAATGTGCGCATAAAATTGCCTATAAGTTGAGTTTTTTAGTTGATAATGGACTTAAGAAAAGGTCAGATACGTTTCGCCTTTTAGTTCGGCGACAGCGCCGATGATACAGGCAGCCTCTACCCCTTTGTCGTGCAGGGCATCGACTAAGGTGCCGGCCTGTGCTGCGGGTAGCGAAACGAGCAGCCCGCCGCTGGTCTGAGGATCGACGAAGATTTCCTGTTGCCACGTGGACAAGGTGCTGGCAAAGCGCGTCTCTTTTTCGATCAGGGCGCGGTTCTCGGCATTGACGCCGGTGCTGACACCTTTCTCATACATGGCCAGAGCTTCGCGCATCGTCGGCACTTGTGCGGCCTGGATCTCCAGTGTGACACCGGACCCTCGCGCCATTTCTAAGGCGTGGCCCGCTAGGGCAAAGCCCGTGATATCGGTGGCGGCGTGTATGGAAAAGTCGGCCATCGTCTCTGCCGCTACCTTGTTGAGCGTCGTGATGTGGCCGATACATTCGTTGAGCGCTTGCTCTGACACCCATTTTTTCAGGTTGGCATTAAAGAGCACGCCGCTGCCAATGGGCTTAGTCAGGACCAGTGCATCGCCGGGGCGGGCGCCGATGTTGCGCCAATAGTTATCCGGATGCACGATGCCCGTGACGGAAAGCCCAAATTTGGGTTCGTCGTCGGCTGTGGTATGGCCGCCGGCCAGCACCGCTCCGGCCTCCGTTATTTTGCTCAGTGCCCCTTCGACAATGCCATGTAGGATTTCCGGCCCTAGCTGGTCGGTGGGGAAGCCGATCAAGTTGAGACAGGTCAGCGGTTTCCCTCCCATCGCGTAGATATCGCTCAGCGAGTTGGCCGCGCCGATCTGGCCAAAGAGAAAGGGATCGTCGACGGGTGGCGTGATAAAGTCGGCCGTGACGACGATGGCTTTCTCGTCGTCGAGACGATAGACTCCGGCGTCGTCGCTGGTGTCGAAACCCACCAGCAAATTGGGGTCGTTGTTTTTGGGCAAAGAAGCTAAGAGTTTTCCCAGTCCGACCGGACTGGCCTTGGCCGCTCAGCCGCAAGTTTTAGCTAGACTCGTCAGGGTTTTGTCCTGCGAGAAGATATCTTTTAGTGCCATCGGAGTTTTCTTCTGTCCTATATGTGTTTGTGCAGTCTAAAAAGCTTAAAATATATATAATGAGCAGTAGCACAATAGACAGTTCACATTTAGCTTATTGCCATGTTGCTCAAAGCACCTGAGATCGCCTCAGTGGAAAAAAGAAAATTTGAAAAGAGATTATTTTACATGTCGCAAATTTCTCGTTTTGGTATGTCGTCCGAAGAGGTCATTGCCTGGGTCGTAGATGCGCGCGAGCGCGCCCTTGAATTGGTTGCTGATTTAGATGACGAGCAGATCATGGGACTGCTGTTTCCCACGACGAATCCGCTGTTGTGGGAAATAGGTCACCACGCTTGGTTTCAGTCCTTTTGGGTTTTGCGCTATGTGGCGGGTCAGACGCCGGTGCGCGAGGACGAGGACGCGCTCTACGATTCGATTGCCATAGAGCACGATATTCGCTGGGACTTGCCGCTGCCATCGCGCGGTGAAACGCTGAAGTATTTGCGCACGGTGCAAGATCGGGTTATTGCACTGTTGCGCGCTGAGCCTTCTGACGAACTACTCTACCACGCCTTGTATGCGATTTTGCACGAAGATATGCACACGGAGGCGATTACTTATACGCGCCAAACGTTGGGCTATGTAGCACCAGCGCTGTCGATTGCGCCAAAGGCCGAGCGCAGGCCATTGGGTGGTGGCCCACTGGCCGGTGATGCGCAGATTCCGGGCGGCACCTTTATGTTGGGAGCCGACCGCGATGAGCCATTTGTTTTCGACAACGAAAAATGGGCGCATCCGGTAGAGATCGAGCCCTTTGCCATAGGGCGTGCCGCCGTGACCCAAGCCGAGTTTTTGCGCTTTGTCGAAGAGGACGGCTATGGCCGCAGGGAATTTTGGCAGGAGGAGGGTTGGCAATGGCGCACAGAGGCGCAGGCGATACATCCCGTCTATTGGCGTCGAGTTGATAGCGGCTGGCAGCGCCGGCATTTTGACACGTGGAACGCACTGGAAGAGTATCTGCCCGCCATCCACGTCAATTGGCACGAAGCACAGGCCTACTGTGCGTGGGCGGGACGTCGCCTGCCGAGCGAAGCGGAGTGGCAAGTGGCGGCATCGGCCGAGCCGACGGCGGATGGCAAGGGGCTTTCTGGTCGCCGTCGCCGTTTTCCCTGGGGGGATGCAGCGCCTTCTCCCGAGCGCGCCAATCTCGACTGGCAGGCGATGAGCTGCGTGGATGTAGGCGCGCTGCCCGCCGGTGATAGCCCTTTTGGCTGCCGGCAGATGGTGGGCAATTTGTGGGAGTGGACGGACGACACCTTTTTGCCCTTTGCCGATTTTGTCGTCGATCCATACAAGGACTACTCCGAGCCGTGGTTTGGCACGCGCAAAGTTATGCTCGGTGGCTGTTGGGCGACACGTTCGCGGCTGATCCGCAACAATTACCGCAACTTTCAGACGCCGGATCGACGCGATGCCTGGGTCGGTTTTCGCACCTGCGCGCGATGAAAATAAATCTCGTTACGCCGGCGGCGGTAGGGTCGCGTGCGGGCAACCGCGTGACGGCTTTGCGCTGGGCGCGGATCTTGCGCGCTTTGGGCCACCGCGTCGAAGTGATGGTGGAATACGGCGGTCAGCGTTGTGATGTGCTGGTGGCGCTGCACGCTCGGCGCAGTTTTGCGGCTGTAGAGCGATTCTATAAAGACTATCCCGATCGACCGCTGGTGCTGGCACTGACGGGCACGGACCTCTACGGCGATATTCACACAGACCAAACGGCGCAGCAGGCGCTGGAGTGGGCTACTTGTTTTGTGCTCTTACAGCCGCATGGTATAGGTGAGTTGCCTGTGCATTTGCGCGCGAAAGCGCGGGTTATTTTTCAGTCAGTCAAAGCGCCGGCGGGAGTATTTCGCCCGAAGAAGGCTTCTTTTGAGGTGTGCGTGCTCGGGCATCTGCGGGCGGTAAAAGACCCGTTTCGCACGGCGGAGGCCTTGCACTTGCTACCGAGCGATTCGCGCATCGAAGTCGTGCACATAGGCGGTGCGCTCAGCGAAGATATGGGCGAACGGGCTCGGCGCGAAGAACGGGACAACGCGCGCTATCGCTGGCTAGGTGAGCTGCCGCGTTGGCGGGCCTTGCGGCAGCTCGCGCGCAGCCGTTTACTGGTATTGAGTTCGGTTATGGAAGGGGGAGCCAACGCCGTTTCCGAGGCGCTGGCCTGTGGTGTGCCCGTGCTGTCGACGCGCATTTCGGGTTCGCTCGGCATGTTGGGCGAAGACTATCCGGGCTATTTCCCCGTCGGGGATACAGAGGCGCTCAAAGACTTGCTGCTGCGCGTGGAAGGGGATGAGGCGTTTTACGAGGATCTGCGTGCGCGCTGTATGGCGTTGCGCGACATGGTCGACCCACAGACGGAGCGCCGGGGGTGGCAGGAGTTGCTGGGTGAATTTGCCTAAAATTGCAGTGCTATAGGCCGGGTGATATGCCGACCTATAGCGCTGTTATTATAGAAGTAGATACTGCGGATAGGGTCAGGAAGATTCTGTCGGCAGCACTATTGTTTTGTCGTCGCCCGTGCTTAGTGCTAGCTCGTCTGCAAGGGACGTGGTGGCACCATTGCTCGCGGTGAGCGTGCGAATCTTGAGCCGGCCGCCGCGCAATACAATGCGCAAAACGGTTTCTGCACCCGTCTTGAGTTCGTAGGTGCCCCAAGCATCGCCGGTGGAAAAAAAGAAGGTGCCCGCTCGGCCGACGCGCAATGCGCCCGTTACCGCCGAATAAGCGAATCCACTCCAAGCTAAGATCCCCCCCCAACTCGCCAGCGCGCGCACGTAATGATGTCCACACTCGGCCTCGTCGTAGGGATTGCGGCGGCGGCCATCGTAGCGCTCGCGAATCGCCGCGATACATTCTAACCCCTCTTCTTCCATACCCTCGTAGAGCATGTGGACTGCCGTGCTGTGCTCAAAGCCGGTCATGAGTTCGTTGCAGTAGGGGAAGGGCCGCTGTGGCCGTCCGCCGCGCGGATAGCTGGCCATCAACAGTCCTTTCTCGTCGCCCACGGCATAGCTGCGAAAATGGTTGAAGTGGTCCAAAAACGAGCCGCGCCAATTGTGTTGACGAATGCTCGTCAGGGTTTTGCGCGCCAGCTCGGGTTCGAGCAAATAGCCCAAACCGCAGGCGTGTGCCATATATTGGCCCACGAGTTGGTCGACCAAACAGGCGGGGCCCAATTGCAGCACGGGATCGTCTAAATCATCGCGGTTGGCATCGCCGATGATCCCCGCATCGATGGTCGCGCCCTTGCCCGGTGGGATGACTTGGTGCTCAAAATACTCGCCGTTAAATAGGTTCTTTTCCATCCACGCTTTGCCCGTGACAAAGAGCCGACGGCACGTAGCGGCGAATTCGTCTTGGCCGCTGTGTTTGGCCATCTCTTCACCCGCCCGCAGCGCGCCGAGATACCAAAACCCCATTTGCGGGTTGGGACCGAAGTATTCCACATCCATCGTATTGTGTTGGCATCCTTCAACGACGCCATCCTGATCGGCATCCCAGCCGTGCTCGATCCAGCAAAACTCAATCGCCTTGCGCACGGTAGGCCAGTGCTCGGCGAGAAATTGCTCCGAGCCGCTCAGCTGCCAGTCGCGATAGAAGCGCATGATGACGCCGAGCTGGCCATCTGCTGCCGCGAAGAAAGGCGAGACTAGGTTTTTCTCGATGGGCAGCGTAATCCGCGTTTGGATCTGTCCGCGTTCGGTGGTGCTGTATTTGAATTCGGCCTCGCGCATTAGACGCGAGAGCTCGCCGTAGAAAAAACCTAGGCCCTGCTCGTAGTTCCAGACGTGCGTGCAGGAGCCATAGCAGCAGCCCCCGTAGTTGTGCGTGCCTTCCCAACCGTAGAAATAACCATCGGCTGTGCGAAAACAGGTCTGGGTGCGCAGCGTCGACAAGTTAAAAAGTGCCGCCTCGCGGATGACTGCGGGCACATCTGCCTTGAGAAAGTGGCCGACAAATTCTACGGTCTGCTTTTCTAATTCGGCTAGGCGACTGAGCTCTTTTTCGGCGACATGCCAGGCGTCCTCGTAGACGGTGCAATAGTGGTTGCCCACCCAGTCCGGGTGCGGTTGCGCGGAAGAGCATTCATCGCCACAGCTAGCGGCACTCTCCGTGGCGCTCTGCCCGTCAAATTCCTTGGCTTCCCACGATAGTCGGTTGGGGAAATGCCAGCTCAGAAAGAACAGGATTTCTTCTTCGCCTCCGGCTGGAATGACTACGCGCGGGCACAGCGACGCGACGGGGTCGTCTTTGTTCGATGTGCGTGCATCGAGCGCACCGTCTGCCGTTAGGTCGTCCCAAAAGTCGAGCAGGGTATCGCCCCAGCTCAAGTCGGCCCAGTCCGTGCGGTGGCTACAGTCTGTCATCGTCGTCGTCGTTAGTGCGATGGTGCCATAGGTGCTATTTTGCCGCGGGACTCCCTGAGAGCTCAACAAAATGCCCTGGAAATTGGCGCTGCGGCGAAACTCGTTTGTATTCTGCTTTGGACCGTATTCGTGCTGTGCCGAGTAGCACGTTTCTTCGTGTGCCGTGTGGTCTGCGCCAATATAGTTTGGCAGCGAGAAACAGATAGAAGCCGTTACGGGGGCCGCCGTATTATTGCGCAGCGTATAGCGAAACACGGCGCCGGGGATACTGCTGTCGGCTACGTTGCAGGGAATCATGGGGTTAAATGCCTGTAGGCGGACGTCGAGCGGTATCGCATCGCAGGCAAATTCTATCTCGGCGAGCGGGTAGGCCGTGCGATAGATGGCTTCCTGCATGTGCGGGAAATTGTGGTTGTTCACCGAGCAGCCCGCCTGCCCATCGTATAGCACGGGGTCTATGGGGCCTTCTAAGAGGCGCGTCTGGCGCGTGCCCGCTGCATCGCAGGTGTGCAGAATGATCGAAGGTCCCGCTCCAAACCAGGAGTCTCCCTGCTGGGGAGTAAAACCTTTGGAAGGGCGATTCATGAGTTCCCAATCGCGCAGATCGCCGCGCCCACCCAGCGATACTGTGCCCGTTCCAATGCCTCCGATCGGCATCGCGACCTTGAGCAAGTTTTCGCGGCGATATTCTTTTAAAAATGGCCATGTGTGCATCAGAGTGCCCCTTCCCTCTCTATCGTCGGCGTGGACTGCGTGCGTTTTTATCCCAGATCTAACGCTCTATATTAGACTGCCAATGTGTAAAGTGCGAGATTGCTTTAACGACTGCAAGCGCGCTTGTGAAAACACGCGCCCGTGTCTATAACCTCGACCGTCGATAGGTGCTGGTGATGGAAATACTATGACTCCTACTGCTATTGTACTGATCTCTATCTCCGCTCTGCTACACGCAAGTTGGAATCTAATCAGCAAAAAAGAACACCCCACAGCCGCCTTCTTTCTCGCGGTAAATCTGCTCGGCAGCCTATTTCTGTGCCCACTCTTTTTTTTCTATGGCCATCAGCTCACGCACTTTCCCACTTTGGTTTGGGGTTTTATTGGCCTGGCGGGTTTATGCCAAGCCATTTATATGATTTCATTGGCCGGTGCCTATCGTCATGGCGATATATCTATAGCCTACCCCGTAGTCCGTTCGTCTCCTATGCTCGTTGTGATGATTGTGGTTTTTATACTAGGACGCGGTGACCAGGTCAGCTGGCAGTCGATCGCGGGGATTTCTTTGGTGGTGCTGGGCAGTTTGGTATTGCCGATGAAGCACTTTGCCGATCTTCGCGTGGCCAATTATCTGAACCCCTCCTGTCTTCTCGGGCTCTTGGCGGCCTGTGCTACGGCGGGTTATTCTCTCATCGACGATGAAGCCCTGCGCCACTTACAGAGCCTGCCCGAGCTAGGGGTCGGCGCGGTAGAGGTCACTCTCTTATATGCGCTTATGGAAGGGCTAAGCTCGTGTTTGTGGCTTGGTTTTATCGTGCTTGTTAGGAGCGAGGGGCGTGCTGCATTCGCACACGTTGTGCGCGCCCGGCTGCGGCCAGCAGCCCTGACGGGAATCGGCATGTACACAACGTATCCCCTGGTCCTTATCTCGATGGCTTTTGTGGACAATGTGAGCTATGTCGTCGCATTTCGCCAGATTTCAATTCCCATCGGCGTAGCGCTTGGTATTCTCTTGCTCAACGAGCCGCGTTATGTGCCAAAGTTTGCGGGGACGGCGCTTATTTTTGTCGGATTGGTATTGGTAGGGACGGGATAGGTGGTGAGGTGGTGAGGTGGCCTGATGGTGCTGGGGTTTAGCTGAAGGTTTGTGGGTGAGCGGGTGGAGAATGATTCA
>JBLHGI010000188.1:0-11874 GCA_047616505.1 Planctomycetota bacterium | reverse complement strand
ATTTCATAGTCGACCTCGTAGGTAAACCAGCGCAAGGCCCAATCCACCTTCCACCCGACCTTTACCTGGCCACCCAATACCGAAACCTCACCATGGGCTCCACAGCCTTGTACGCTGCCAACGACACTATCACAGGCAAACCCAACGGCTTTTCGCTCGGGAAAATAATCCGTCACTCGCGTATTGTAGACCGATCCACACTCGGGGCAAATGGGAAAGAACGGAGACCAACCGTCGCGCTTTTCCTCGCCCAGGGTCGGCACGATCAGCGCGCGAACCTCCTGCACCTTATCCAGTAGAATAGATAGCCCCTCGTCGAAATCACCGCGCTTATACGCTTCTGCCGACGCTTGGAACTCGTAATCAAAACGATAGGCATCCAAGAACTTCTTCAGCTTATCGTTCATATAGCCGCTAAAACTGTCTTGCTCGCCAAACGGATCGGGAATCGAATGCAAAGGCTGGCCCAGATGTTTTTCTAACATGTCTGGTTGCGGCAAGTTAAGCGGTACCTTGCGCAAACCATCCATATCATCGCTAAAGGCCACTAAACGCGTCTCCAAACCCGTCAACTCTTCCAGTGCACGGCGCACCCAGGTAGTGCGCGCAACTTCGGCAAAGGTGCCGATATGCGGTAGACCGCTGGGCCCAAACCCCGTTTCAAAGAGCACGGGGCGGCTGCCGTCTGGACGGCGTTGCTTTAGAATTTGCTCGGCTTCTTTAAACGGCCATGCCTTATATAGATTCTCGCTGTGTGCAGACATTTCTACCTATTTACCTATTCGTCACCGCGATATACCACGTGGCTGGGACGAGCGGACAGCACCTGCTCTTTGCCCCAATTCACCACGCGCGTAAATTCTGGCGATGACAAAAATTCATTGAATTTCTCTTCATTATTCCACTCGGAAAGAATCACGTAGTTGCGCTTCGTATGCACGTCGCATAGCAGACGCGATGCTTCGTGTCCTTCGGCCTCTTTCAAAGCACCTAACACGTGCGCAAATGCTTTTTCAAAGACCTCTTCCTTGCCTTCTAATACCTCATAGTTCATACCGATCGTTACCATGACAGCTCGATTCGTGGTGAAGTGACTTTGCGATGAATTTGTAATCCTGCGGAATGGACGTAGAAATCCGGGCGCGGCACAGAAAAGCTTCTACCGACCGCTCCGTTGGGAAGGGGTGAGATTGTCGACGCGAGCTGCGCCGACTCTCAGCGGTTGCGAAATGTGATGCGACCCCGAGTCAAATCGTAGGGGGAAAGAGCCACGGTGACCTGGTCACCCGGCAGCACGCGAATATAGTACTTGCGCATTTTGCCGGAAATATGGGCCAGCATTTCGTGGCCGTTCTCCATTGTGCACTTGAAAAAACCGTTGGGCAGGGCTTCTTTAACCACTGCCTGGACTTCAATCGCTTCTTCTTTGGCCATTTCTATGCCTTATACAAAAAAGGGCGAGCCGCCGCTGAGTGCGCTCCCCAGACAACTACTCGCCTGAATCAAGTGCGAAACAAAAAACCTCAGCGGCCCATAACTGCGCTCCCCGGTAGATTTAGTGCCGTAGTGGCGCGAACAGTCGCAATATTTTACCTATTTGTCGGACAAAAGTCAACGATGCCCCGTGAACACAAGCTCTTATTCAACTAGGTATTTGACGTCGTATGTCGTGTGTTTGACAGACTCTATCGTCGACATATGGGGAGCTAACTCCTGCACGCGTAAGTATACGGCTTCCGCCTCGTCTAACCGCCCCTGACGTTCGTATATCGTACCTAAATTGTGCAGAGCGGGTATATAGTCACGCTCAATTTCGATCGCCGCCTTAAAAGCGAGCTCAGCCCCCTTGAGATCTTCGCTCTCGAGATGTGCAAGCCCCTTGGCAAAATACATATTGCCGTTGCGCTGTTCGTATTCTACAGCCTTCTCCAACGCCTCCAATGCCAGCTCGAACTGCTCTGCCTGTAGACGCAACAACCCCAAGCTATAATACGCACGCGCCAAGCTTATTTTTGCGCCTGGATAATCTTCTTGCAACGAGACCAACACCTTTAAATGCTCGATTGCCTTTTTAAAATCATCGACCTGGTGATAAGCCACGGCCATATTGTAGCGCGCTCCCAGATGGTCCGGGTCCATCCGCACGACCATTTCCAAGTGCTCTAGCCCTTCGACCTGACGTTCGCTGCGGCAGAGCAAAGTGCCCAACCCAGCTCGCGCTTCAACGATCGTAGAGTCCAGACTTAGCGCCTGTTCATAATTTGCCCGCGCTTCCTGGACATACCCCTGACTATGCAGTACGATGCCCAAATTACAGTAGGCCTCGGCAAAGGTCGAATCCAATTCTAAAGCGTAGTACAGTTTTTTTTTGGCGTCGTATTTTCGGCCATCCTGGATATAGGCATTGGCCAGTAGGACGTGCAGCTGCGGATTATAGGGATCGCGAATAATACGGCTGTTGAGATAGCGGATTTTTTCTTTTGCCCAGACATTATAGCCATTTTTACTCTTCATTTGCGCCTGCGCTAAAGAACAGAAAAAAAGGGCAAAAAAAAGCAGTAAAATATATCTTCTCATGGTCGAAACTTCTGGATCCGATCGTTAAAAGTATCGGCCACGTAGATATACCCCTCATTATCGCGGGCAATGCCACCCGCTACTACAGACCGCAGGCTCGTGCGCCCACTAGTCATTTCATCGACCACCTCTACCTCGCCAGAAAAGCGAAATTGTCCAGGAGCGTCGCCGACGCGGCCCCAACGCGTAGAAAAGCGCTCGTCGCGAAAAACTTCGATTCGATTCTGGCCTGCATTGACCACAAAAGCTCGATTTTTGACCTCATCAACTACGAAGTCGGTCGGACGCCGTAATACACCGGGCCCCCGATCCATATTCGACTTGGCATCGCGACCGATAACCAAACGCGTCGACTGGCGGTCAGCGTTGTCGTAGACGACCAATCTCGGCGTTTGCCAATCGCTCTCCAACAAAGAGACCGGTTCGATCAACGCAGCAAAACGCCCCTGCCACATACGCAGACTGGACACGAGTAATGCCGGTATCAAATACTGCGTGTGGCGCTCTCCATCGCGGCTAAGATGCTGCAACTGGCTGATGCTCTCTATAAAGACATCATCGCCATCCACTACAATATGGCGTGCAAAAAGTCCATCCAGTGGGCGAGTCCATACGAGCTGGCTATCGCTATCGAATTTGCTCCAATAAGCCTTGGGCCCCCCTTCGGCGCGCAGCAAATTATAAACGATGTATAGATTATCGTCTTTATCTAAGGCTAGGGACGGCGCATCGAGCGTACTGGTCTCCATACAGGCGAGTTTTCCTTCGGCATAGACCAGTGCACCAAGCGGATTACCAGCGCGGTCAAAACGTTCGACACGCCCGCTGCCAGCACCCACAACGTATACAGTCCCCCCGCTGCTAACAGCTATTCGAGTAGGCGCAAATCCAGTTTCCACCCGCCACGAATTAACATAGCGATGAAAAATACCATCGACGACCGTACTCTGTAATTCGTGGACTCTATCACCGGAGCCAAAATAGCTGATAACTCGATAACGGTAGGTAAGGTTAGCCTCGAGGCGTTCATCGGCATAAGCCGTGTCTAGGCGCGCTCCGACATCGGCAATATCGACAAATTCACCACCTTCTTGGCGCTGGATTTTGTAGCGCAGAAAACCGCGCTCGTCCCCCTGCGGCCAACGTAGATGAACCGTCGCCGTTTCGCTATCGAACCGACCGACCAATGCCGGTGGACCATCCAGCCAAGGTTCGGACTTATTGCCGGCAAAAGGGCCAATACAGGCCGCTAAAGCCAGAGGAAGAATAAAAAAAGATAGAATTCGCATAACACAAAAAACGATACGCGGCCTGCCTCTTACTGTCAAGGTAGAGAAAACGGTGGTGATAGACTTGACTAGCTTTTACATTACTTATTATGGATAGCAAAACTTCAATACCGTTGGTTCGACAGATTCTACTCATCGCAACGATCGTTCTATTTGCGGCAACGGGATGCGGCAACTTCGAACGCAGCAATCCCGCCGACACAGGCGCTCCCATAGACGACAGCGCTGATGCTGCGCTATCGCTGCGCATCCCCTTGGCAAAAGCACTGGCGATCGTCGTATACCGAATCGAGGCCGTCCTCGAAGGTCCCACGATCCCTCCAATCACCAAATTGCTCACACTGTCTCCAACAGGCCCGGCAACGGGCACTATTGGCACCCTACAACCCGGCCGAGGTTTTTCTCTAACGCTGAGCGGCTACGATACGAATAACGAATTGCTATTTGAGGGCCATCGCGACAATATCACCATCACAGATGGCGACACGACCTTGGTCGAAATCGATTTGGTTCTAGTGCGCACTATCCCCGGTCTGGACGATGACCTGGGTGGGGACGATGGGGAAGGCACTGGGACAGATACCGGGACAGACACCGGAGAAGACACTGGAACGGACACTGGAACGGATACGGAGACAGACACTGGAACGGATACGGAGACAGACACCGGGACAGATACGGGAACAGACACCGGGACAGATACGGGAACAGACACCGGGACAGACACCGGAACAGACACCGGAACAGACACCGGGACAGATACCGGGACAGACACGGGGACAGATACCGGGACAGACACCGGGACAGACACCGGGACAGACACGGGGACAGATACCGGAACAGACACGGGGACAGACACCGGGACAGACACCGGAACAGACACCGGAACGGGAGAAACTACCGAGCCAGAGGCAACGGGCTGAGTTTGACGGGGCCCATCATAACACTGACGACCGATTTTGGCCGAAGCGATTATTATATCGGCGCCATGAAAGGCGTCATTCTCAAAATTGCCCCCACTGCTACTATCGTAGACCTGAGCCATGAAATTGGCGCTCAAGATATAGGGGAGGGAGCTTTTGTCCTGCATCATGCCGCACGAGAATTTCCATCCGGCTCACTGCACTGCGCCGTCGTCGATCCCGGAGTCGGCACGACGCGGCGCGCCTTGGCATTCACCAGCGACAACCAAGTCTGGATCGGTCCGGACAATGGCCTACTGAGTTTTGCCCTGCTGCGCGCAACGGGCCCCATATATCAAATCACCAACTCTTTATTATCCAGCGGCCGCTCCAGCCACACTTTCCACGGCCGCGATCTCTTCGCTCCAACAGCCGCCCATTTAGCCTGTGGCTTCCCCCTTGCCGAAGTCGGGCCCACTATAGCCGACCCCGTCCGTTTACCCATTTCTACTCCTCACGTACGTAGCAATGTTCTCCATGGGCAGATCATACACATTGACCACTTTGGCAATCTCGTCAGCAATATTAGCATAGAAGACCTAACACCCTTTGCAGCCCCTCTGATACGCACTGGCTCAGCCTCCCCTCTAAAGAGCATTTCTAAGACCTATGGCGACGTCGATCCAGGTCGGCCTTTAGCCCTGATAGGCAGTGCCGACCTGCTGGAAATATCGGTCCATGGCGGCAGTGCTGCCGAATTTTTCCAACTCGACCGAGGGGCTCCTATCTGCATAGAACACCAACCCACTTAAACAGCTTACTCACTGCGAGCAAAAAGAAAATACCATGTCTGCACAAACTCCACTCATCATCAGTATATCCGGCATTCGCGGCCTCGTCGGTCAATCGCTTACCAACGACGTGATATCGAATTTTTCCTCGGCTTTTGCCACGGACCTCCCCCCTGGGGCAGGCGTAGTATTAGCACGAGATACACGCCCCTCTGGCGAAGAGTTTATGCAGGTCGCTGCGCAGGCGCTGAGCCAAGTCGGCTGCCGCGTCTATGACTTAGGAGCCTGCCCGACACCAACAGCTAAACTCATGGTCACAGAATTGGGCGCACAGGGGGCCATCATCATTACAGCCAGCCACAATCCAGCACCTTGGAACGGTCTCAAATTAGTGCGCGGCGATGGCATCTTCCTCAATGCCGAGCAGGGTGCGCGCGTCGAAGCCCTATTTCACGAACAAAATTTCAGCCAAGATACCGGGGGAAGCATCGAGAAAGTGCCTTTTACCGATGTAAAAAAACTGCATATCGAACGAATCTTGGCACACGTCGATACCGATGCTATCCGCCGCGCGCGCTTTAAGGTGAGTATCGACCCTTGTAACGGCACCGGTAGCCTCATGCTCCCCGAACTCTTGCAAGCCTTGGGTGTGGATGCACATTTTATAAATGCCGAGCCCAACGGCCATTTCGCGCACGAACCTGAACCCATCCCGGCGAATCTAGTGCAGCTAGGTCAGGCGGTGCGCCAGAGTGGCAGCGCCCTGGGTTTTGCCATCGACCCAGACGCCGACCGCGTCACGCTCGTCGGCGCCGATGGACAAGCCATAGGTGAGGACAGCACTTTGGCCTTGGCCGTCCAGGCTGTGACCGCGCGCCAACGCGGCCCCGTCGTCACGACCCTCTCCACTTCACAGGCCGTTAGCGATGCGGCGAAAGCCAACGACTGTCCGGTCTTCCTGACACCCGTGGGAGAGGTGCATGTAGTAGAAAAAATGATCGCAGAAGGTGCCGTCATCGGCGGAGAGGGCAACGGCGGCGTAATTTTAACGCAGATCGATCCGGGACGCGATGCAGCCGTAGGCCTCGCGCTAGTTTTAGAGGCAATCGCCACTAGCGGCCAGTCACTGCAGCAACTGCTCGAGGCATTGCCCAGTTATTTCATAGAGAAACGCAAGGCGACCTGTAGCTCAGACCAATTAGAGCAATCCATCGGCGCACTGTTGGCGCGCCATCCACAGGCCTACGTACACCCAGTACAAGACGGATCAAAACTGTATATGAGCGGCGAGTTGCAGTGCCCGTGGGTGCACCTGCGCGCCTCCAATACCGAACCCATCGCACGCATTATTGCCGAGGCGACGACTCGGGAAGAGGCAAGTGCTTTGTGTGACGAAGTAGAGCAGATTTTAGCAGATTGTAAAAGTCGAATTTAAAAAGCGGGGAGTAAAGCGGCGAAAAAGCTATTTGACCTCAAAGCCCGTGACGAAGACCTCTACAGCCTTACCTTTTTTGAGCACTTTGCTGTTCACCATTTTGAGCACCTCTTTTTGCAACATTTCCACGCGCAGTGGGTGCTCCAACTCTGCAGTCGTTTTAGCACTGAGCAACTGTAGCATATGATGCTTCAACTCAATGCGTTTGCGCTTGATCTCAGCGGCGCCCTCTGTCGGTGGACATACGCGCAGCGATATCTGCACTTCCAGATTGCGTCCCATGGCACCGGCTGGATTAGCTCGCACGACACCCAATTCCGTGAACATTGAGCAATCGCTCTCGTCGTAGGCCGGCGGTGGCGCACAGGCAGCAAACACTGATACTGCTGTCAAAAATGAGAGTAAATACGTTGCGAGACTTCGCGTCATTCCACTGCAGTGTGATCGAGTTGTCGCACGGCATCTTCACGCCAGCGGCGACGAGTGACAGGCACTTCTTCGCGATCGGCGGCAACCATGCTGGCCCGAGCATCGACCAAATCCGTGAGGCGTTGCAGGTTTTCTTGCGCGGATTCGGCCAAACGGCTCTGTTCGCTTGCCGTCTGTAATAATTCGTCGGCTATCGTCATGGCCGCCAATACGGCGAGTGTGCTAGTGGCAATACGCCCGGGATGCTGCGCGGCAATCTCGCGCATCTTGCCGTCGACGTATTGGGCGATTTTCTGCACTTTGGCCGCATCGCTCTCGGCAATCTGATATTCCTCGCCGAAGATCTGGACGGCTACGCCCTGTACCTGTGAATTCATCTTAGCCATGATCCTTTATTATACGCGATTGAGGCCCCAAAACGCAAGTTAACTCTGCGCCGCCAACATATCGCCGTATGAGCCTTCGACCAGTTGGTCGTTGGTGATCTCCAAAGCGCGCATTAACGTCTCGACGCGGCGATGACTCTCTTCAACACCCTGCTCTTCAGTAACGGCTTCCAACTCGACGAATTGCCCCAAGCCCTTCACTTCATCTAAGTGAATACGCACATTTTCCCACAACCACACCTGACGCGTCTTCTCGACTTCCACCCAAATGCCCATGATCTGGCTAAGCATCTGGCGCATCGCCTGGGGATCTTCCGTCTTGGCAATCTCGTAGTCGCTGCGTTTGGGACCGGCTAGGTCTTCGCGCCGATAAAATATTAGATGTCCGTCGTCAGGACCGAGTTCGCGCAGTTTGAGCCGACCTTCACCGACGTGGAAATACGTATCCCGCTGGTGAAAGGTGCCCGCAGGGCCGGCGCCAATGGCGTTAAGATTTTCTTCGGCGCGCTCGACATGATCGTAACGCGCCTTTATTTCGATATTTGTCATGGGATAATCCACACCGCCTAAAGTGTGTTATGCCGACAAATCTACACCTTCACACGAACCTATGCAAGCGACTCCTGTTGCCAACGATCCACATCGACAGCACAGGCGCTCAGGCGTTGTAATACCGCTTGCCAGCGTTTTTTGGTAAAGGGTATGCCCTGCTTTAGGCGAGCGCGACGCTCCTCCAGCGACCGCTCTCCAGGAATCCGCACTCGATTCATCCCCTCTGCCGTGTGCGCGCCGTGCACGCTCTGCGCTAAAAATGCGCAGCGTTCGGCTAGGACATCGCGGCCACCAAAATATGCCGCGTCGATAGCCAAAGCAAAAAAACCGCACCCATACGGAGCATCGAGATTGCTCACTGGCGGAACGTCAGAACCGCACGGACCGCCGTTGAGGCCACCGCACAATAGATCGACCAGTAGTCCTATACCATAACCCAGCGCACCGCCGACCGGCAGCAGAGCGCCCTCATCCAAATCCTGCGGGTTCGTTGAGGGACGGCCCGCAACATCTACCAATACGCCTTCTGGAAGCAATGCGCCTTCTTCGCGCGCCGCTACTACACGCGCCGCCGAATGCCCCGTTGCCGCATCAAAAACGAGGGATTCTCCCCCTTGCATCGGCAGGGCGTAGGCGAGCGGATTGGTACCGTGCACGCCTTCAGCCCCACCATATGGAGCCACGCGCGGCGTCGAATTGGCAGCACAAATTCCCAACATGCCCCGTTCGGCAGCACACAGAGCATAGGGTGCAAGCGCCCCTACGTAGTTGCCATTGACCAGTGAGACCGCACCGATGCCGCTCTCTGCAGCCTTTGCTATCGCTCGCCCCATCGCCTGCCGCGCCACTACCGGCCCCAACCCATGCCGTCCATCGCACAGCAGAACAGCCGCCGCCTCGCTCTTTACCTCTATGTTCATCCCGGGTCGCATCTGCCCAGAGTGAATGCGTTCAGCGTATATCGGCAACGAAGCGATTCCATGGCTATCTACACCGCGCAGACTCGCCTCTACTAAGCCCTCGGCGCAAATGGCCGCCTCCTGAGCACTAACGCCGAGTTGCATCAATGTATCGGTGCAAAAATCGCGCGCTTTTTCCCACGCTAAATAAAAAACGGCCATATCAGCGCCGCCCACCTCGGCCAGCACGCCGCTTGCGCTCGCTGTATTTCTTAGACGGCATCCAACTCTCACCACAGCTCAAGCACAAGCGCTTGCGAAAGCGATTAACCGTCCGGTAGACACCGCTGGCCACTCCTTCAATACCAGGCAGTGCATACGCCCAATCCAAGCGCGCCAAGCCCGGCAGGTGCTTGGCAACCTGCCGCAGCGCAGCCATCCCCTCGAATACCTGCCCGCGCCGATCGCAAGCCGTCAATTGCTCGGCAGCACGCGAGAAATCTACCTGTGGGAAACGAGTTTCTACCCCTTCTTGCAAAGGCACTAAAGCTATTTTCCCCTCTTCGTCTCGCAAGGCAATCCACTGCCTAAAACGCATACAGAGATCACAAGCGGGATCGTAAAATAAAATGAGCTGTTCGCGTTCGAAATTTTGCATATACAGTCTTTATGCGCGAGATTATATCATAATTTTTGAGTAATTCTAATTCGAGTTCGGTTTTCAGAAATAAACCAAACTCTAACAGCTTCTGCAAAAAAGAAGAAAGAAATTGCTATGCAATCAATTTCCGCCCCCTGGCCGTGGTATATCAGCGGCCCAGCCATAGGTCTCATCGTCCCCTTGCTCTACTTACTCGTAGGCAAACCTTTTGGGGTCTCGCGTAGCTTCAGCAACTTCTGCACCATGTCCGTCTTAGCCAAGCTACGACCCCAGCCCCAACAGGCCACTCAGAGCAAAGACTCGTGGAACCTCTTCTTTGTTGGCGGTATTCCCATCGGCAGCTATATCGGCGCACACTTTCTATCTACCGATTTCCCCCAACTGCTACCCGATCACTATCACAGCGCCTCCGGCATGATCGCGCTCTTGGCCGGAGGCATATTGGTAGGGTTCGGCACGCGCTACGCCGGTGGCTGTACCTCCGGCCACTCGCTAACGGGCCTATCGAACTTACAGGCGGTAAGTCTGGTCGCCACGTTGAGCTTCTTTGTCGGCGGATTAATTATAGTCGGCCTGCGCAGCTTGCTCTAAAAACCTGAAAATATTAATACACAATAAAAAAACCGCGCTACAGAGATCGCGTAGGAAGCTATTACCCGCTATGAAAAATACCTTAGCACTTATTGTAGGAATTTATTTTGGTATTGTACTGATTAAATCCCAGGTCGCCTCTTGGTTTCGCATTCAGCATATGTTTTACTTCGAAGAAACACATATGTATTTAGTCCTCTGCTCCGCCATAGCCATCGGCATTATCTCGGTACAAATCATTCGCCGCTTCAGCCTGAAAACAGTGGCAGGCGAACCCGTGCCCCAACCAGAACAGGCGCTACAGAAAGGCACGATTATAGGTGGCATTATCTTCGGCATGGGCTGGGCTATCACCGGTGCCTGCCCTGGACCGATCTATGCACAGATCGGCAGCGGTGAATTTCTCGCGCTATTCTCCTTTGCCGGCGCTTTTATCGGCGCTTGCCTCTACGCACAGTTGCGTCCCAGACTACCTCATTAAAAAGAGCAAATGCAAAACAAATGAAAGCCATCATCGTAGATAAAGCTCAGAAGCTACACTGGCGAGAGGTCGCGGCTCCCAGTTGTGCCGCCGATCAGGTCCTAGTCGATATCCACGCCAGCGCCGTCAATCGCGCCGACCTGCTGCAGCGCGCCGGCCACTACCCACCACCACCGGGGGCCTCCCATTATATGGGCTTAGAAATGTCCGGTGTTATTTGCGCCGTCGGCCCACAGGTGAAAAACTGGAAAGTCGGCGATCGCGTTTTAGCCCTGCTCTCCGGCGGCGGATATGCCGAACAGGTCGCCCTACCCGCCGCCCATCTGCTGCCGCTTCCCAATGGCTGGGATTTCACTACGGGCGCCGCCGTCCCCGAAGTATTTCTCACGGCCTTTGTCAACCTATTCCTCGAAGCACAGCTAGCCCCGGGTGAAGTAGCACTCGTACACGGTGGCGCTAGTGGGGTCGGCACGGCGGCTATCCAATTGGCACGCGCTGCAGGCTCACGCGTTTTGGCCACAGCCGGCACTGCAACCAAAGTAGAGCGCTGCATACAGCTAGGCGCCGAGTTGGCCGTAAACTACCGCGAGTGCGATTTTTCTGAAGCTATACTCGAGCACTGTGACGGCGTCGATGTCGTTCTCGATATAAACGCAGCCGATTATCTAGACCGCAACGTGCGCTTACTCAAACACAAGGGGCGTTTAATTTTTATCGCCCTACTCTCGGGTAGCCGTGCCGAACTCGACTTGGGCCAAGTGTTGGCCAAGAGACTGCGCTTAGTGGGTTCGACGCTGCGCAGCCGCCCCGATGCAGAAAAGAGCACGATCATTAACGCCTTTTTCGAACGCTTCTGGCCCCTGCTTGTAAAAGGAGGTATC
>JBLHGI010000187.1:0-11888 GCA_047616505.1 Planctomycetota bacterium | reverse complement strand
TAAGCTGTTGTAAATATTATTTTTAGGATCGACCTCCCCCATTGGAGGCCGATCTTTTTTTGTCTGGCATAGATCTTCCTGTGAAAGCAGTAGTATTACTGCCAGACAAAGGGGAAACCATGATACTGATATGCGATGCAGACGGGAAGGTACGCGACCCACTGGCACAGAGTTTACGTGCGGATCAATTGACCGTGCACGCGGTAGGAGAAGCCCGCCAAGCTCTGAGCATCATCGCCAACAAAGAAGTAGACGTACTCATAAGCGAAGTGCATCTGCCCGATATGAAAGCCTGGGAACTCGTACCACAGGCACTCCGACTCGACCCTTATCTGCCGATAATTACCGCGACGAGCGATGATTCCTGGGAGACATCGCAACGCATGCGCATAGGCAATTTTTCCGTGTTCTACTACGCCTTAAAACCCATAGACCCAGCGGAGATGGCTCTCGTCGTCGGCTGCGCGATAGACTGGCGACACCGCCAAGAGCAAAAACATTCAGCCAGACGCAATAGACGCGACATAATATCGGGCCATTCCCCTGCCTCTCGACCAGAGAGGACGACATGACAACCCAGCCTATAGTGGAAAGCCACAGCGGCGAGACCCCTATGGTGCATACGACCGGGGTCGCCAAGTATTGGACCAAAGAGAGAATGCGCCTCGCCCTGCTGCTGCTCGTTTTGATCGGCACAACCACGATCGTTAGCACGACGACGATCGCCCTACTCTATCGCGCGGCCTTTGCAGAACAAGAACGCGCGCTCATAGAACTGGTCGGATTCTCGGCAAACTTTATCGAATCGATTGGCGAGTTCGACAAACAATACAGCGTCAGTGATGTACCCGGTGGCTCCCTCGCCGCCACTTTATCCCAAGTGCAGCAAGCGCTCGAAGATCACACTCACACCAGTAAATTTGCCGTAGCCACTCTCCGGGGCGAAGAAATATTCTTTTTGTTGCATTCACATAAAAAATTGACAGCGGCCTATGACACGGTACCTCTCGATTCTCCACGAGCAAAACCCATGCGTCTGGCCCTAGCGGGACATACCGGCACCACCGTAGCCCAAGACTACCAAGGCACCCCTGTCTTAGCCGCTTACACGCCGATCCATTCTCTGGCTATAGGCCTCGTCGCCAAAATAGACATAGCAGACATACGCGCTCCTTTCCTGCTTGCAGTGGGGTGGACAGCGGTCGTCACCGTGCTGGTAATAGCGCTGGGGATTCTATGCTTGTTGCACCTCGAATTGCCCTTTATCGAACGCCTCACTCAATCGGAACAGCGCTATCGCGACCTAGTCGAAAATGCCCAAGATGGCGTCTGGTCGATCGATGCAAACAGCCATACCACCTTCGTCAATCCACGCATGGCAGAGATACTAGGCTACGAGACCAAAGAAATGATCGGCCGACCCTTATTCAGCTTCATGGATGCGCAAGGTGTGCTGTTGGCACAGAAAAATGTAGCCCGGCGCAAAGAGGGAATCACAGAGAACCACGAATTTGAACTCATCGCCCGAGATGGACAAAGAGTATACACTGCGATGGGCACGGCGCCCGAGCTCGATTCCTCCGGAACCTATAGCGGAGCAACCGCTTGGGTCACCGATATTACCGCGCGCAAACGGGCTGAACAACGCGTAGAAAAGGCGCTACAGGAAAAGGAAACACTGCTCAAAGAAATCCACCACCGGGTCAAGAACAATCTACAGCTCATAGCGAGTCTGCTCAGCATGCAAGCACGGCGTATCGACGAAGACACCGATATCGCCCAGATTATGGCCGACAGCCAAAACCGCGTGCACTCCATGGCGCTGCTACACGAACGCCTCTATTCCTCCAACATGCTAGACCGCATAGATCTCGGATCCTATATCTCTACGCTCAGCGAAGACCTAATTTCAGCATACGGTTTAGATCATTCTACCGTGCAGGTTAAGACTGAAATAGATTCCATTTTTATCGATATAGATACCGCCGTGCCCTGCTGTCTGATCGTCAACGAGTTAGTTACTAACGCGCTCAAACACGCTTTCACCCCAGACGTGAAGGGATGCATACACATAGGCTGCCAGCAACTAAAAGGGCACTGCACCCTGCAGGTCAAGGACGATGGCAAGGGCTTAAGCCCCGATCACAACCTAGACGATATACAGACCCTGGGGCTGCATTTAGTTCAGATTCTCACCGGCCAACTACAGGGCACTTGGGGAATAGAATCGACGGCCGAAGGCACGAGCGTTTCCATCCGTTTCCCCATATCCAGCGCTCCGGAGGTCTAAGATGAGCACTAAAATACTGGTAGTAGAAGACGAACGCATCATCGCCGAGGATTTAAAAGAGACCCTGCAAGGTCTGTTCTATGAAGTGCCCGATATCGCCTGCAGCGGTGAGGAAGCGATAAGCAAAGCAGAACAACTGAGCGTAGACCTAGTTTTGATGGACATCCGCCTGAGTGGCGATATGGACGGCATCGAAGCGGCACAACATATCTATGAGCACTTCGATATTCCGGTCATCTACATGACCGCGAACTCTGATATAGCCACCTTAGAACGAGCCAAAAAAACGCGACCTTTTGGTTATCTACTCAAACCCTTCAAAGAACGCGAACTGCACACTACGATTGAGATTTCCCTCTATCGGCACCAGATGGAGATGCAGGTAAAGTCATTACAGATCGACCTGCAAAACAAGGTCGACCTGCTGGAGCAGCAAAACAGCGAGATCCGCCAACTCTCACGCGCCCTCGAACAAAGTCCCGTTTCCGTAGCTATTACCGATACACAGGGTAAAACCGAGTATGTCAATCAGAATTTCATCGATACTACGGGCTACAGCCGCCAAGAAAGCATCGGCCAGGAATCAGACCTAATCAAGTCGGGCACCGACCTCTCGCCTTTTCACCAACAGCTCAAGGAAACTATCACGGCTGGGAGAACGTGGCACGGCGATTTCTGCAACCAAAGGAGGAACGGCGAAACACTATGGGAGTCGGCCTCTATCTCACCGGTGCGCAGCACGAGCGAGGAAATAACTCACTTCGTCGTTATCAAAGAAAACATTACCGAAAAGAAGGAGCGCCACGAACTACAGTCAGCCTGCCAGTTGCTGCGTGAAAAATTCGGGCAAATGACAAACGGCGATGATATAATACCGATACTCGCAGAACTGAGCGATCGCCTCGAGGCTCTAGCGCTACCCTTTGAGACGATCGACATAAAACTAGACCATGCGCAGCTCTTTTCTAGGGCCCAATACCACAGAGCAAATAGACAATGGCAGCTCGCCCCAAAGAGAGTAATTGCGACAGGAAATTCGCATATCGAAGCCGCCTTTTCTCATGGAAAAATACAGCTGTTCTCTTCGCAAACCAGCGCCTTTACCCAACGAGACACGGATGCTCTGTCCAGCTTTTCCGAACAACTCTCGCATGGTTTTCTCCACATAGAAGACCTCAAAGCACTTGAAGAATCGGAGGCCAAGTTCCGTCAAGCGCAAAAAATGGAAGCCATTGGCCAACTGGCCGGCGGCATGGCACACGATTTCAACAATATTATATCCGTCATCAATGGCTACGCTCAGCTAATCAATATGAGCCTAGGCAAGGAAGACGAGCGCCACAACGATATAGCGGAAATTTTGACGGCCTCCGGCAGAGCAGCCGAACTCATCCGCCAATTGCTCACTTTCAGTCGCAACCAAGAGACCCAGCCCAAAGTGATCAACATAAACGATATCGTTGCGGGCATGGAAAAAATGCTGCGACGGCTCATCGGTGAAAATATCGAACTCGACATCGCTCTCGCTCCTGAGGTCTGCGATACATTAGCCGACCCCAGCCAATTAGAGCAGGTGCTGATGAATCTAGTCGTCAACGCCCGCGATGCCATGCCCACGGGTGGGCATCTGTACATCGAAACGGCACAGCGCACGAACACGGGCACAGACGCTGGCACCTATGCCTTGCTCGCCGTCTCTGATAGCGGCATCGGCATAGATGCCACGACACAAGAGCGCATATTTGAACCCTTTTTCACTACGAAGAAAAAAGATGAAGGTACCGGTCTAGGGCTGGCCACCACCTACGGCATCGTCACGGGGAGCGGTGGCTCCATAGAGGTAGAGAGCGAGAAAGGCCACGGTGCGCGCTTCGAAGTCCTCTTACCTGCCAGCATGGTCACTTCCTCAGATGCATTGCGCTCCGAACAAGAGGTGTTTGATTATTTACCTACGGGCAACGAAACGATCTTGTTCGTCGAGGACGATGAAATCTTGCTGGAGTTAGGACAGAAATTGCTATCCACCTATGGCTACGAGGTACTGTGCTGTAGCCGTGCCGAAGAGGCCCTAGCGCTCGCGACAAACAACAACACAAATTTCGACCTACTCATAACGGATATAATCATGCCCGGCATGGACGGTTATCAATTGGCGCGGCGCATGATCGTCCTGCACCCCGACATGAAATTGCTGCTCTGTTCTGGTTATAACCATAATATGCTTAAGAAAAATGACATCGACATAGCACAGTTTAATTTTATGAAAAAACCATTCCAAGTTGACGAATTCGTCATCAAAGTTCGTTCCGTCCTAGACGGAAAAATGGATACCGAAGACAGCCTAGTACAACACGCATTGACGTAGAATCCCAAGGAGGCAATACCGTGAACGATCTACAGGAAACTCACAAGGGTCGTATCCTAGTAGTAGACGACGAGGAACCCATCCGCACCTTGCTCTGCCGCGGACTAGCCGCGGCCGGTTATGAATCCAGCGCTGCAGCAAACTTTACTGAGATGTGCCAACAGGTCGCGGATAAGACCTTCGATCTTGTGACCCTCGATATCATGATGCCCGGTACCGATGGGCTACAGGCACTAGCGTGGCTGCGCGAACACCACCCGGATATCGGGGTCGTGATGGCCACCGCCATCGACGACATGAGAGCACTTACGCAAGCCATGCGCCTAGGCGCTTATTCCTACGTGCTCAAACCTCTCGAGCTAGAATTGATCACCCAAGAAATTGCGCGGGCAATGGAGCGCGTGCAGCTAGTGCGCGAGAACCGTGAATACCAGCACAACTTGGAACACAAGGTCGAAGAGCGCACGCAGCAATTAAGCTATGCCAACGAACAGTTGCACGCCCAGATACAAGAAATAGAACAGCGCGACGAAGAGATCCGCAAACTAGATCGCGCCATAGAGCAGAGCCCCATCTCCGTCGTCATTACCGACCCACAGGGCACCATAGAGTATGTCAATCCCAAATTTTGCCAACTAACGGGATATAGCAAAGAAGACGTCATCGGACAGAACCCGCGCGTGCTCAAATCCGGCAACCATTCCGACGAACTCTACGCGGATATGTGGCGCACCATCAGCGCCGGCGACCCTTGGCACGGCGAATTTTCAAATAAGAAAAAGGACGGCACTTTCTACTGGGAAATTGTCGCCATCTCCCCCCTGCGCGACGCGGAGGGCACGGTGACCCACTTCGTCTCCGTCAAAGAAGACATTACCGCACGCAAACAGGCCGAAGAGGACCTGAGCAAAGCAAACGCACAGCTCCAGCGACAACTGCGCGAAATGGAAGGGCGCGATCGCCTGGTACAAATACAAATGTCACTGCCCGAAAACGAGCGCACCGCCTACGAAGAAATGCTGCATATCGTCGCCGATGTCATGTCTTCAAAACAGGCTGGCATTTATTTTCCCACCGGTAAGAATGGCTCGTTGCGCCGCTATGCCACGCTGGGCGTCACCGCCCCAGCACAGATAGAAATAGCCGATGAGTTCGCCGATAAAGATGCCAACGAGGTCTTCACTTCGGGCAAACCGCAGGCGGGTGAGAATAAACTACTAGCGCCGATTCTCTACCGCAGCGAAGCCCTGGGGGTCATTTCCGTATCCGACTATGCAGAGGATAGCTCCCGCGATACACTCTGTCGTCTCGCGAGCGAAATGGCCCTGGTCCTCCGCGCACTGCAAATGGCCGAGGACCTGACCAGCGGCGCCCTAGAAATAGACGAATTGCTGAAAGCCGACTATTAAAGGCCACGTGTGGAGAAGATATTATGAGCGGCCATATCCTCAACATTGCTAAAGACGAACGCATGCACGCTCTACTAGGGGACTTTCTGCGCCAGAAAGACTACGAGGTCTCCGATGCACGCAATGGTATAGAAGCGGCACGCCTGTTGCGCAGTGCGACACCCAATCTCATCCTGATCGATCAAGACGTCGAAATGGGTGGCCTGCGCACGGCACACTTACTGCGCTTACACCCTAGTTACCAACGCGTACCGATCGTGTTAATAGTGGATCGCGACTGCGATGTCGAGGCATTAAAAAAAGAAGGCGAGAGCGTCCACTTGAGCTCCTTTCTCCACAAGCCATTTTCCGGTGCCGAATTAGAAAAGACCACCGTGGACAGTCTGCGTATAGAGCTACCGCCGCTATCGGTAGATAACGTGCGCACCAGCCTGGTCAAACTAACGCACCTACCCGTGCTCGAACCCAACCACCGCAAAATGCTCAGCCTACTCTCGCACGAAGATGCACAGGTCGATATCCCCAAATTAGTGCGCGCCGTCGAGTTGGACCAAGGCATGACGACCGCTGTTATGCACGTCTGTAACTCGGCCTATTACGGGTTTCGCGGCAATTCGATCGAGGGGGCCATCACCTTTCTCGGCATCGACAAGCTGCGCAAAATTGTCCAGTCCGTCATTGTCTTTGATGCCTTTGGCCCGCGCGACGACAAAGATCTGCACGATGGTTTTAGTATCAATTCGCTGTGGAAACACTCACTGGCCTGTGGCGTAATCATGGAAGAAGGGGGCCAAATGGTGCGCGGTCGCGACCATTTTATCGCCGGCATGCTGCACGATATCGGCAAATTTATCATTTATCTGCGCTTTCCCGAATACTTCCACGAAGTCTTGCGCTTGGTGCGCGAGGAAGACAAGTCAATGTATCAAGCCGAACGCGAGCTAATCGGCATCACCCACGCTGATTTTGGCTACGAATTGGCGCGCAAATGGGATCTACCTCCCACCATTGCCAATGCCATAGCACACCATCATCACCCATCACAGGCCCTGCAGCACAAGCGTCTGGCCTCGTTAGTCCACTTAAGCGATATCTTGGCGCGCACACTAGGCATCGGGCACGGGGGCGATAAAAAAAAGATACGCATGGACGATGTCGCCGCACCGCTGGCTAAGTACGTGCTGGCCGTAGCGCGCGATAAGGATCGCATCGCACAAGAAGTCGAAGCCATGGTCTCGGCATAATAACAGCGAAAGGGGGACGATGTGTTAATTGGAGATATAGCCTTTATAGTGGGCAGCATCGGCCTATTCATTTACATCTGCATGATCATCGTCAAGCATGCAACCCAAGCGGGTAAGTTGTCCGATCGCACCCGGCGCTACGAGGGCGAGGGCGAACGCCTGCGCATCCAGCGCGAAGAATTGCAGCAGCAGCGCAGCGAAGCACAGCCCAAAATGGACGAGATTATAACCAAGGTCATTGCCCTGCGCGAGGAGCGCGACCGCCTGCTCATCCAATACGAGGATATGCAAGCGGAAGCGCACTCTCGGCAAATTGTCATCAAGTCCAAACGTCATTAGGCTCGGAGATACTCGATGTTGAATTATACGCCCCTAATCGCACTGGTATCCTGCTTCCTTTGCGTCATTGTTCTGCACGCTTGGTTTACCCGACGCCTAGTTAGGTTGCGCGACCGAGCAACGGGCGCCAAGAGCGTTTACCAGCACATGCACAACGACGTAGCGACGCTCATGCAGGAAGTCGCAGAAATGGAGCGCGGCACCGACGGCAACGAAACCGTCGTAAAAACGCTGCTTGTAGAGGTAGAAGCGCTGCGCACAAAGATTGAAAATTTCTCACCCGATCAGGATGAAAACAACGAATGATTCTAGGAAAATGCTCCAGTTCCTTACCGTGGAGATGGAGACCGTCTTGCAAAAAAAAGACGACATGAGCCCAGAGCGCGACCAAGACCTGGGCAGCGAAGATCTCAATGCCACCCTCGACGCGATACTCGACGTGGAGAAGGATAGCCTTGTCAGTGAAGGCGAGGTCGAAGCGCTCTTGGGCATGGACCCCGCGCAAGACGCTAGCGCAGAAGGCGGCGACTCAGCGCTAGCGATGGAGCCCAATCCAATCGACGACGAGATCGAAGACGTGTCCGAGCTAATGCATGACGCCTACGACGATAGCCGTCGCGTCGCACTGCTAGGCGAATGTCGGCTCCTGGTCTCTAGCGATTCGATGTCGGCGACGCTGCGCGGCAACCTACCCAAGGGCACACAATATTCCGAGATACTAGCGCTGCTCAAAGAAGCTGGTATCTGTTTTGGAGTGAACAACCATGCCATTCACTCCATGCTGCCCAAGCGCACCCGTGGACGCACCGCGCACAAGACTGCGGACCAGCGCCGCGAGGCCGTCGTGGCCGAAGGCCAACCGCCGGTTTCGCCCGAAAGACCATGTATCCGCTACAGCGTTCCAACCCCCGCCCAAGAAGCGATCGACGCGGTGCGCAAGACCTTAGACGGAAGCAAGCTCGAGGCCGTCAAACACTGCAAAGCGACCCTACCACTCGTAGCAGCGGGACAGGTCCTCGCCCGCATAGAGGCCGAGGGGGGCGAAGCCGGCTATGATATCTTCGGACATACCATCGAAGCAACGCCCAGCGCAACGATCGAGTTGCCCTGTGGCCAATATGTCCGCTTGAGTGCCGACGGCACAACCTGCCACGCCGAAATATGCGGCTACGCCATACCCACGGAAGAAACCATCTACATCCTACCCCCCATCTGGATATCGCGCGACCTCCTGCGCGCCTATTTCGTCTACCTAGATCAAGAGGCTCCTGCCCCTACGCTTGATGCGAAACAGATTCACGCGGCGCTAAAGAGCCTATCTGTAGCGCACGGTATAGACAAAAGCGCAATAAAGAAACTAGCCCGACACCTCGAGCGAGACAGCAGTATTGAACGCGTTTCGCTCCTAGCCCACGGCAAAGAGGCAGTGCCCGGCACAGATGCCAGTTGGTGTTTTTCCTTCGACCCGGGTCTGACCAAATTCTTCGTCGAAATCGTGCGCGTTATGAGCAAGAGCCCGCGCGTTGCTTACCTCGACGAATACTGCCTAGGGTTGGCGGGAAAATCGGTGGCAACAGGCGAGTGCATTGCCTACAAAAAACCACCGACAGAGGGCGAGGAGGGCATCGACGTATTCGGCGAAGAGTTTATGCCAGACGAGCCGGGAGACGACTATCTCGAATTGGGTGACGGACTGTCTCTATCGGCTGATGGCAAAGAGTGCTTCGCCGATGTCTTCGGCTACGTGGGGATTCACCGCAAGCGCATCGAAATAACCTCGCCGATCTGGGTGGACCCCGAACGCATGAACGCCTACTTCGTGAACTTGCCCAACTTAGGCGAACGCGCCGTACCCACCCCCACCGATATTGAGGCTCTGTTCGTCGCCGCCGACGTGTGCACCGGCACTGACCAAGCGGCGATCGCCCTGCTCTGTGAGAAGAGCAAACAAAATATGCCGATGGACCTCGTAATACCCTTGGCACACGGTAACGAGCCGGTGCACGGGCGCGATGGGCGCTTTTCCTTCAGCGTTGACATCGAGGCCAAACCCGGCCTCTTGCGCGAAGATGGCAGCATCGACTTTCGCCAGCTCAACCAACGCCATCTAGTAAAAGCCAACACCTGTATCGGCTCTAGTATACCAGCGACCGAGGGAAAGGCCGGCAGCGATCTGAGCGGAAAAGTGCTGGCTGGGCACAATGGGCTCGATCTCACGATGGAACTAGGCAAGAACGTGCGCCACCGCAGCAAAGAGGGTGCACCCGACCGCTACTACGCCGAAATCGAAGGCGATCTCATTTTTGCGGACTATCGCGACCGCCGCCCACCCAGAATGCGCTTGGCCGTACACGAGACCATGGTCATCTCAGGCGACGTCGACTTCCACATTGGCAACATCGAATTTCCTGGCAATGTCGAGATCCACGGTTCGGTCTGTCCCGGTTTTCGCGTGCGCGCAGAAGGCAATATCACCGTTGCCAAAAGCGTGGAAATGGGCGCCCAACTCTCCTGTGATGGCGACCTGGTGGTGGCCGAAGGTATCATCGGCGATCAAACGCACTGCCGCAGCGCCGGCTCGGTATACTCGACCTACGCACAGGCTGCCCATATCGAAGCCGGCCAAGATATCACACTCTCCGAATATGCCTACGACGCCGATTTGCGCGCCGGTAATGAAGTCGTCATCATAGGTAGCTCGAAGAGCGAACGCGGCGGCGCACTCGTCGGCGGGCGCGTGATGGCCGGCCGACGCATCAGCGCTCACCACATCGGTTTCGATAGCGGCGAACCCATACAGCTAATTGCTGGCTTCGACCTAGAGCCCCTCCGGCGCTCCAAGCGCCTCAAAGACCTGATCGAACGATGCGATAGTGCAATAAAAAAAACCTTAGGGGCCCTACAATTAGAACAGATAACACCCCAGCGAATGCGCGGCGTACTGCTCAATATGGTCTTGCGTGCACGCGGACCTCGACGCAAAACAATCGCACGTGCCGTCAAAAACATACTAGCTCTCGAAGAGCGCCGTACCCTAGCTAAAGAAGAAATAAAAGAGCTCGACGCACAGCTGATGCAGGTGGCAAAAACTGCGCGCATCGAAATTCATCGCCATATCGACGCAGGCGTGCATCTGAAAATTGGATCCTATACTCACGTGGTACAGAACGAAGAAGCGGCTATAAGCAAAATTAAGTTTTCCCTCGGCGGCGTAGACAAAAAAACACAGTTGCGCATGACGACGCTTGAGGCGGAATAATTAATTGGAGAGGCCCCAGTGAAACGCACAGAAGATTCAGCTATGACGCCACAGGACCCACCATCCGATGATACTGGGGTGGAGTCTCTGGGCGACATAACAGACCAGCCACACGGCGGTGCCGACGCTGATATTCTGTCTACCATACTGGCAGCAGAGCACCTCGACCTTCAACTCGTGCAAAGCGCGTTTGCTATAGCGGTAACGGCGGGGGAAGATTTTGACCCGCGCAGCCATATGATAGAAGACATCGCAACCGACGATCTGGTGGTGGGCAAATATCTAACGCTCACCGAAAGCGGAACCTGTCGCGCCGAGCGCTACGGCTATCTGTCTTGGAACGGCGCACGCCTAAAGTTGCTACCTCCCCTGTGGATTGGGGAACGCAACCTAGCGGTCCACTGGTTGCTACTGGATGCCCGTCCACGCCCTCTTACGCGCGACATGATAGACTGCTGGCTGCAAGACCTGCGAATAGAGGCCGGCGTACAGCACGAAACGATCAACGAGACGTTAGAACACATTAACAAAGGTTCGCATAAGTGCGGATCGCAGTTAATAGCACAGGGCGAAGCGGCGACCGATGGCGAAAATGCACACGTCGAATTTACCGTGCAGACCGAACGCAGTGCCGGTGTGACCCGCGAAGACGGCTCGGTCGATTTCAAGGAAGTCAATTTCGTTCCCGATATAAGCCACGGCACCGTTGTAGCACAGTACCGCGCCCCGACCATTGGCGAACCCGGATTTGATGTGTATGGGCGTATCCTGAGAGCGCGCGCCGGAGATGAACACCCAGTACAGGCAGGCGAAAACCTCGAATGGCGCAACAGCGATAGCGGCAAAGAATTAGTGGCTACAGCGGACGGTGTCTGTCGCATAGACGGCGCTACCGTGCGCGTGTTGCAACTTTTGAACATTGAAGGGGATATCGACTTTCAGACCGGTAACCTCAATTTTTCTGGCGAAATCTATATCGCAG
>JBLHGI010000186.1:0-11915 GCA_047616505.1 Planctomycetota bacterium | reverse complement strand
CACTGGGGATATCGATCGCGCCGCGATCGTGCGCGTCTCGGAAGATGGACGACACCTGGTGCACAACCCAGACTTGGACCATATCAACATGCCGGGAGGTGGCACCAAATTCACGGTGCGCTTCGACCCCCAGTCCCTACGCTACTGTGCCCTGGTCAAAAAACAGCTCGACCCGGTAGCGCAGCGAAACCGCCTGTATCTGATGAGCTCACCCGATCTGCGGCGCTGGAATACGGAGCACTTGATTCTGTCCCACGAAGATCCGCAGGCCCATGCATTTCAATACGTGGACTGGGTCTTTTCCGGGAATGATATCGCCCTAGTCTCACGCACGGCATACCACGACGGCCAGAAGGCGGCCCACAACTACCACGACGCCAACTTCCTAACCTTCCACCACCTGGAAAAATTCCGCCAGTATCTGTCTTCCTGAATTATAGCGAATGGTTCGCGAGCCAAAGACCGCCCACCATCTTTAGAAAAAATAGAGACCATTAATGCTGACACATGTTGAAATCGCGACACACGAGCCGGTGCTCGACGGGAAAGCCTTTGGCGAGGTTGGTGCCTACGAACAGCTAACGGGCAGCGCTTTTTTTGCGTTCGATCCAGAGCATCCAGCCAATGCGGCGGTCGTCGATTTAGCACGGACGGCACGCAATAGCGCAGGGATGGTTGAGTGCCGAGCGGATATATGGATTCTGCAGCCGGTGGAGCGGGCGCTGGGCAATGGCAACCTGTTATACTATGTGGTAAACCGGGGCCGCAAAGGGGCGCTGTCGACCTTTAATCTGGCCGCAGGGTCGAATGCCCCCAAGACGGCAGCCCAGTTTGGCGACGGTTTGTTGTTGGAGTCCGGCTATGTGGTGGCGGCTTGCGCCTGGCAGGCAGATGTGCCGCCGGAATTCGAGGGGGATGTCGATTTATTGACATTGGACGCGCCGGTTGCACAGGGCATAGAAGGCCCGGTGGGTTGCGAAATACTGGTCGATGAACCGAGCCATATTCACTCGTTGGGCAGCCGCTATCACCGACCCTATGAAGTGGCCGCGGGCAGTGAGGCACGGGCGCAATTGACCATTAGCGAAGAGCCTTATGGGGAGGCCAAACCCATCGCACGAGAGGCGTGGAAGTTTACCCGCTTCGACGATGGCCGTCCGGCGATTCACTATGAGGCGGGGTTTATACCTGGGCTGATTTACAACCTGGTCTATACGGGTAGAGATCCGGTGGTTATGGGAACGGGGATGGCCGTAACGCGGGATTTTGTCTCCAACCTCAAATATGCCGCGGATAATCCGACCGCTCAGAATGGCCGGTCGACCCTAACCCGGGCTTATGGTTTTGGTTCGTCCCAGAGCGGGCGTTTTTTGCGCCATCTGCTCTACCAGGGTTTTAACGCCGACGAAGAAGGCCGCCAGGTTTTCGATGGTTTGCAGGTCAATGTCGCCGGCGGTGGTATGGGCTCGTTTAACCACCGTTTCGCCCAGCCCTCCCGCCATGCCAGCGCTCATTTCGACGCCTATTATCCGACCGAGCAATTTCCCTTTGCCGACGCGCCGCAGCAGGATCCCCATACGGAAGGGACGGAAGGTTTGCTCGATGCCTGCGAGCAGCAGGGGACCACGCCGAAGATTTTCTATATCAATTCTTCGACCGAATATTGGAACAGGGGTGCTTCACTGACGCATGTCGACGCTCATGGTAACAAAGACCTGGCGCTGCCCGCTGAAGTGCGCATCTATCATTTTGCCAGCACCCAGCACGGCGCCGCGGATTTGCCGAGCGAGCCAGATGTCCTGCCGGGCAATCCAGTCGATTTTCGCCTCGGCCATCGGGCTTTGCTGCAGGCGCTCGATAGGTGGGTGCAAAAAGAGGTCGAGCCGCCGCCGAGTTGTTATGGAAAAATAGCCGACGGCACCTTGCTCGCCTATGACGCATTACAGTTTCCGGCATTGCCCGGAATGCCATCGCCCAAGCGGCATCGCCGGCCGCGACCACTCGATCACGGCTCCCAATGGGCGCAGGGTATTATCGGTCGGGAGCCGCCGGGACTGGGTGATGAGTACGCGGCCTTGCTGCCGGCTGTAGATATAGACGGCAACGAGATCGCGGGGATTCGCCTACCCGAAGTCGCGGCCCCTTTGGGCACCTTTGTAGGTTGGCGATTGCGCTCAGAGGCACAAGGTGCGACATGGGCAATTGTGGGTTTGCAGGGGGGATGGTTGCCCTTTGCGGCGACAGATGCAGAACGGGATGTACAGGATGCGCGCGATGCGATCGCAACGCGCTATCGCGACCGGCAGGATTATATCGAACGGGCCGTAGGGGCGGCCGAGGATCTCGTCGGCCAGCGGCTGTTGTTATCGCGCGATCTGGCCTTGGTCGCCGAGCGCGCCGGACACATGTATGACTGGGCGTTTAAACGGGGAAAGGCGGATGGGCAAAATTCTATGATATGTTAGTCGGTGAAACTCAATCTGAGCAATACGCGGTTGGGAGATGCCAACCATTTCAGCTAATTGAACTTGCATCAAGCCAATAGGAGTCGTGCATGAACTATCGGAAATTCGGCAACACAGACTTAGAAGTATCGGAAATCTGTTTCGGTCCGATGCGCTTTTCCGCAAAAGAACCCGGCAGCGACGGAAAATCCAAAACCGGCCAACAGGCTTTGGAACGCGCCCTGGAGCGCGGCTTGAACTTCATCCACTCCAGCTACGAATACGGCACGCGCTGGGCGATCGGACAGGTGCTCAAAGATCACCCCCAGCGCCACGACCTTCACCACATTATCAAAGTCCCGGTGCCCGATTTCGAAGATGATGGCATCTTCAGCGCGGACAAATTCCGACTGCGCGTAGAGGAGGCCCTACGGGATCTGCACACCGATCACATCGCCGTGCTTCAGCACCTGCAGAGAGCCCGGCCCAATGAGGACGACGTGCGCACCCCCGATATCCCAGTCGTCCATGAACAGCTGATGGAGACGTTCGAAAAGCTCCGCGACGAAGGCAAGGTCGGCTATCTCACCACCTTTCCCTACACCCCAGGCTTCGGCACCGAGGCGCTCAAAACGGGCGGCTTTAGCGGCGTGGTCGGCTACTACAACCTCATTGAAATGGAGATGGCCGAACTCTTTCCGCAAATGGAGGCACAGGGACAGGGTTTCTTTTGCATTCGCCCTTTTATGGCCGGGCTGCTTACGGACCTTCGCGCTGATCGATCCCAATTGCCAGCAGGCGACCGATTCCAAGACGATCAATGGCTGAGCGCTTATAAACGTCTCGATATTCTCAAGCCCATCTTAGGGGGCACCGTAGACTCCTGGACCGCATTCGCCATCAAATTCGCACTCTGCCACCCCATCGTCACGAGTCTTATCGTCGGTCTGAATTCCGTTGAGCAGGTAGACAGTGTCCTAGACGCAGCGGACGGCGTCTACCCCAAGCGCGAGGTCTTCGACAAGGCGTTGGAGATTCTCCAGGCACATGGCCCTGTAGAGGCCTGATTTGTCCGTCTGTCGGAACGAGTGGATGAAGGGGGCTAGGGACTGGGCGGCGCGCTGGAAGATCGCTACGCGCCGTTTGACACCAAGCGCAGGTACGGCTTCACCTGGCTGCCAAAGGCGCCCGCGTTATGTCTGCCAGAGGATGCGGTAGTCGACGCCGGACACATTGCGTGGCGTTGGGCAGGAGACCCCGTGTTCAATAAGCACATCGAAGAACGGCTCTCGGGTTTCCTTGAGAGCCTCCAGCAGTAGAGCGCGCAGCTCGTCCCGCTTCTGTGGCATCTGCGCGGCTAGGTTATGCTGTTCGTATGGATCCGACTCGAGGTCAAACAGCAACAAGGCGCGTCTCGATCGTATGTCTGGAGATAATCGATAGCTCGATCCGTCAGGGCGTCGGTCTGATAGCCAGGCAAAGGTGTCGGTTCAATGGCATCACCTTCGTAGATAGACGTGTGGTAGTGATCGTTGATCACTTCGAAGACAAACCAATCTTCAAAGCCTGCGCGTAGATGCTCGGGGGTTCGGTGCCTAGCGCCAGATTGGCCCCATGCCGACTCCGGCACCTGGTCATGTACAATCCCGCAATGCCATTTGCCGAAATAGGCGGTGCGATAACCCTGGTCTTTCAGCACAGTGGCCGTGCTCGGGGCCGTTGCCTGTGTAGGCCTCGCGAAAACCGGGAACCGGGCCGCTGTGCGCATGGCGCCCTGAGAAGATCGTTCCGCGCGATGGCGTACACACCGGACAATTGGCGTATTCCCGGCGAAAGCTCGCCCCTTCTTTCGCCATGCGATCCATCGTTGGCGTGCGAAGATTGGGATCGCCAGCATGTGCCATTGCCTGTCCTCGATGTTCATCGGATAGTATGTAGATTACGTGTGGTCTACTCATCTGTCCCCCTTGCCTCACCGGCCGCTGCAGCCTGTTTCTCTAACTCTCCTCTCCATCCCAGCACCTGTCCTGATTTGATGTTTTTGATATCCCATGTCGCGTAGCGATCTTCCAGTGTATCGCCCAGTTGCTCCGTTTCCGCCCAGCGGTCCCACGCCGTCTTCATCCACTCGTGCGGCAGCGCTTCGCGCACAGCCCGGTCGTGCTGCCAGGCCCAGCGCCCATCCGCCACCTTCGGCTCTCCCTCGAACGGACCGCTCCACTTGGACCAGCCGAGTACCAAAGTATTGCGCTCGCGATCGGGCACCGTGTGCCCCGTGTGGATATTCGTGCCAATGCGGATCAGCGCTTGTCCTGCCTTGAGCCGAATCGCGGTCTGATCTGGGAGCGGGCTCTCCCCATCCCAACTGGGCGTATGCGGCACGCCCGCGTCCTTCATCTTTTGCGGCAGCAGCACATCGTGCTCGAACGGCGTCCGCCAGCGATTGTGGCTTCCCGAAATGATCTCGTGGCACTCGTCGTCGGCGAGGGCCAGGAAAATGCCCACACTATTGCGCTCGTCGACCTGCTTGTTGTTGCGTTCCTTGATCTTCTCCCACACGGCCCTTTCGGCCTCCTCGGAATACGCCTCGGGACCGTCCGGTCGCCCCTCCTGGGAATTTTTGCTCTCCCCGCTGCCCCACCACACCGTGTCGCGATGCCAACCGAGTTTGTGCTCGTGTTTTCTGTTGTTGCACCAGAGCAATATCGTGCTCAGTGTCAGATCTTCTGGTTGCAGCCCGCTGCACCAACCCGCCACGAGCTCAAGCATCTCGTCGGAACCGTGAAACTCGGCGAAGCTCGGCTCCTTAAACGCCGGGTGAATGATTCCGCGGATCGCCCACGGCTCGTCCTGCTCCGTCCGGTGTACATAACCTTTGGAGGAATCGATAACGCCGTATCCCTTCTCGGGCCGGCAGGCCTCCGTCACGCGACGACCCGCCTCGCGGAGAATTGGGATCCATTTACTATCTACAAAATCGTCGATGATGACGACACTGTGCTCTCGGAGAGCCTCCAGACGAGCCTCGGTGGCGCCTTTGCCGGACCACTCGGGCTGGAAGTCTATAAACGCAGGAGCGCGATAAGAGGATGCGATGCTCATTGTTGATTCTCCTAATAGCTAATGGGGCTATCTCAGCCCGGAAGAGTTTATACAAACCAGAATACTCAAAAGCACATCAAAAAAGAATTACTTTTCGATCGGTTCGATCTTCAGCGTGTAAAGAAAAAAAATGCCGCCGTATTGCCTAAAATCAACGCTCATCGCTATTCTTCCCTCTGACCCGAAGGCCCCAAATCGGCATCCGCTAAAGCGCGATGATGGTGTTGGCCCATCAAATAACGTACATCCAGCTCGACATCGCGCAGAAAAATGGACGGCGTTATAGCGGCATCTCGCTCTAACAGAGTGATCTCACGGCATTCTGCCCGCGCGTTGGCCGCGTCGTCGCATCGAGGCGAAAGACAAACCAATAGCCCGATCCCGTGCGATAACGCGGCGCACTCATGCGATACATCTCATTAATCCGCCGCAGCTGTTTTTCGGGCAATTCTCGCAGCGCCTGATAAAAAGGCGCGGCATAGGGCCACATGCCAAACCAATGCGCCAGGTACAACCCATCCACACCTTGGTCCCAGAGATTGCAGGCACAGGCGCGGATCATTTCGATCGTGGCCCGACCCAGCCGGTCCGAGTCGACCAAAACATCAGCGCCTCGACCGGCGTACCGGCCAGTTCGTCTACAGCCGATTGGTACTCTTCTATCTGTATCGGAGGTTCGCACATATAAATAAGGGGATGGCGGCCGTCGTTTTCGAACATAATGCGGGGATAATCGCTCTGGCGCATAGCAGCCTCGCAGAGAAAGTCTCAGAAATAGGAGTCTCTAATATAGCGGAACTTACCGCGATCGCAGCAAACCGTCAAAGAGTTGCTGCGATCGCGCGAATCACTTTAGGGTTCTCCGGATACTGGACTCGAACGCAAACTCGTACGGAGAATCCAATACCCCAAAATGCCAGAAGCTAGGGATCCCAATATAATTCCCAGCCGCTCATCAGATATTAAATTGACGCCGGTTTCTTCAAACGCCAGAGAGCCAATAAATAGGCTCATGGTAAACCCAATGCCGCACAGCGCCGAGACGCCATAAAGGGAGGCCCAGGATACTCCATCTGGCAACTCTGCAAAGCGTAATTTTATCCCCAACCAGCAAAACAAAAATACCCCGAATTGCTTGCCCAAGAATAGACCGAGCGCGATCCCCAAGGGGATGCTGTCTAGTATCTGTTCCAGCCCTACTCCAGCTAATTGGATACCTGCATTACAAAAGGCAAAAATCGGCAATATGAGTAAGGCTACCGCTGGATGTAAATCGTGTTCCAGGCTTTTGAGTGGCGAACTTTTATCTGGCCCAGTGGATCGCATGGGAATGAACATCGCCAGCAGGACACCGGCCAAAGTGGCATGCACCCCCGATTTGAGGAGGGCCACCCACATGCATAAACCCACCACGAGGTATGGACTTCTTTCGGTCACCCCTCGTTTGTTGAAAAGCAAAAGGATAAAAACAAAACAAGCAGCGGCGGCCAATGCAGTGAGGGAAATTTTACTAGTATAGAAAAACGCGATAATAAGAATGGCGCCAATATCATCAAAAATGGCTACCGAAGTCAAGAAGATTTTGAGCGAGATAGGCACCCTTGACCCAAGCAGGGACAGTATGCCCAAGGCAAAGGCGATATCCGTAGCGGCTGGCACGGCCCAGCCTTTCATCGCGATGGGGTCATCGGAATTCAAGAAAATGTAGATAGCAGCAGGAGCTACCATGCCACCCAAGGCACCCAAACTGGGTAATATGATGTTCTTTTTGTTGGCTAATTCACCCTCTAAGAGCTCCCGTTTTAACTCCAACCCGACTAACAAAAAAAATAGGGCCATGAGTCCATCGTTAATCCACAGCAGTAAGGGCTTGGCTATTTCTAGCGCTCCGACTTGAATGGCCACTGGGGTTTCGATCAACAACTGGTAGTACGCATACAGCGGCGAATTGGCTAGCAGCATCGCCAGGCAAGCTGCCCCCATCAAGAGGATGCCACCAGCCGATTCTCGATGAAGGAATTGGGCGATAAATGTTTTCTCTGAGCGTTTCATCAATGGTCTCATTCAGGAGTGTGTATTCAAACCAGGCTGGTGGTCCAACGAGCCAGACCGCAACCAATGAGCACGCAGCCTTCGGTGCGGCTCAAGCGCCATCCAGTGCGCAATAGCAGCAACACTACGACTACTTGACCCGTCATAAGCAACAGCCCGGGATAGAGGTCCCTAGTTATAGTGACAGAATGCACCATGGCGGTTAATCCGAGCACGCCGAGGATGTTAAAAAGGTCACTACCGATTAGATTGCCGGCCGACAGACCCAACCGACCGCGCAAAGCGGCCATAATCGATGTCGCTAGCTCAGGCAGCGAAGTGCCGATAGCGACAATCGTAAGACCAATTAACCAATCCGAAAGACCAAAAAGAGTGGCTAACTGAGAGGCATGCTCAACCAATAGATGCCCCCCCAAGACGACGGTACTCAAGCCGCCAATTAAGCGTAAAAGATCCCAACGACTAAAGGCGCCCGTGGATACGGCTTCTTCCGTCGTTGATTCGCGGTTGCGCAGAAGCAGGACCAGGTAGGTAATAAGGCCCACTAAAAAAAGGCTCCCTTCCCAGAAACTCAGCGTGCCGTCGATGAGGAAAAGCAGCAGCAGGATTGTGGCGCCCAGCAGCACCATGCCATCGCGCCATACTAGGAGGCGTGAAGTAGGCAGGGCACCAAAAAGCGCTACGCCACCGAGGATGATCCCCAGATTGAAAATATTGGAACCGACGACATTGCCCAAGGATAAGCTCCCTTTACCGTCTAAGGCGGCCGTAAGGGTAACGGCGAATTCCGGAGCCGAAGTACCAATAGCGACGACCGTTAGACCGATGACCAGGTCGGACAGGCCAAAACGCCGCGCCAGCCGCGAAGCCGCGTCAACAAGCCAGTCGGCGCCGCGCCAAAGGGCGGCCCCTCCCAGCGCAATAAAAAATATATGGGTCAACATAGCGTATCATTTATTAGTGGGGATTCAACTCGGCGCCACAAGTATAGTAGCGCATTCAATGACGGTCTTCCTCTTTGACGACGTGAAGAATATAGCTATCTTTCTAAAATAGAAAAATTGAATTTTAATTATTAATACATTCAAAAAATCTATCTATTATACCTACTTAACAAAGTGCGGTTATCATGGATTTAACCTGGTTAAACTACCACCATTTGTATTACTTCTGGACCGTGGCCCGCGAGGGCAGCATTGCTAAGGCATGCAGCAAACTGAATCTTACCCAACCCACAATAAGCAGCCAAATTCGCAGGCTCGAAGAAGCCCTTGGAGAAACCTTGTTCAACCGCGTGGGCCGGGGGCTTGTTTTGACGGATGTTGGCCAGATTGTCTATCGCTATGCAGAAGAGATTTTTTCTTTGGGCCAAGAGATGGTCGAGGGCTTGCGAGGCCGATCGAGTGGACGGCCACTGCGTTTGGCTGTAGGGGTTGCCGATGTACTGCCCAAGCTGATCGCCTACCGCATCCTGGCGCCGGTTTTAGAGCGGGAAGATGCCGTCCAGATTAACTGTCAGGAAGGCAAAATGGAGTACCTGTTGGCCGACCTGGCGTTGCACCGTTTAGACTTGGTACTGACTGACACCCCGATGAATGCCGCTTCCCGAGTGCGGGCCTTTAATCATTTTCTGGGCAGTTGTGGTGTCTCTCTTTTTGCCCACAAATCCAAAGCGGCCTTCTACCGGAAGGGCTTTCCCGACCGCTTAAAAGATGCCCCTTTTCTGTTGCCGACGACCAACAATTTACTGCGCCGCGATGTGGACCAGTGGTTTGCATCACAAGGTATACGACCGCGCATTGTCGGTGAATTTCAGGACAGTGCGCTGATTAAGGCATTCGGCCACGCAGGTGTCGGCCTTTTTTTTGGTCCCTCGGCTATAGAGGCGGAGATCAAAGCCCAACACGACGTACAAGTAGTAGAGCGTATCGAAGAAATGGAAGAAAGTTACTATGCCATTTCGGTAGAGCGCCGCATAAAACATCCAGCTGTAGCGACCGTCGTCGAGACGGCCCGTTCACAGTTATTTGAAGCAACAGAGTGACGCTGTTAGCTCGTGATTAGAGAATATCTGATCTCGCCTACATCGAATTCAAATAGGTCACCTATATCTCAGCGTATATCTCGAGTAAATTGTGCTTGGGGTCGTAGAAGTAGGGCGTCCGAAATCGCGAAAAATATTCCGTGTAGACTACGAGCAATACGTGATCGTGACCATGCCAATGACACGATGGCGCACTTCCTCCCCATATTCTATCAGATCCTTTTCTTCTAATCGGTCGGGGGCAAGGAAAACGCGCGTGGCGTTTTCAAAAGGAATCCCATGCTTGGTCAGATTCACCACTGATTTATTCTCATCTCATCGATAAAAACCTCACAACCATCCCGTGCAATAGGTGCCCATACTCCTAGATTATTTGATACAACGGAGTCGTCTTTTATATCTACCGCGATATACAGCGTATTCTCTTGCTCGCTATAGCCGGTGCGGTTAGCAGCAAAACATCATACAATCTAAATCAATTTAAAATAATCACTTAAATATAAAATTAAATCGTAATTTTCTCACGAATACTATCGGCAATTTGTCATAAATTACTCTTTTTTGTACTATAGATTGTTAACAATCTGCAATTTGAAACCTATACATAGAGGACGGTATGGAAAAAGCGCCTATTGTACATCGGACCATTCGAGAACAGGTCGCTACCCATTTGCGCCATGCCGTGCTATCGGGCGAACTCGGCGAGGGCGAGGCGCTGCGCGAGCAGCCGCTGGCCCGGCACTTTGGCGTCAGTCGGGGGCCCGTCCGCGACGCCCTGTTGCAGTTGACTCAGGAAGGTCTACTGGTGGCAGAACAAAATCGGGGAGTGCGCGTCCGTCGCCCCGATCCCGCCATTCGGTCTTTAGTCGTCGGGATGCGTCGCAAGATAGAAAATTTTGCCATAAAGGGCTTATGCCAACGCGGTGATGAGGTGCTGACATTTTTTGCGGAAAACCTAGCGCTCTTCCAGACAGCCTGCCGGCAGGGCGACATGGCCGAGATAGTCGAGCACGACATGGCCTTTCACCGCCATATCGTCGAGAGCGGCGGCGGCTCCGATCTGGTGGCCGTGTGGGTGCCAGTAATGACGCATATGATGCTGCCCTACTCGCGCCATGGCGATCTGATGGACAGCTACCGCGAGCACAAAGCAGTAGTCGAAGCGCTGCGCGACGGCGACCAAGCGGCAGCGCTGCAATGTCTGCGGGCAAATATCCAGTAAGCCCGCACCCATACACTGAAAGCAGATGAGCAGATGAAGACTCAGACCTTGATGAACAAATTTGTTGCCGAAATCTCGGATATTGATTTGAGCCAGTCCCTAGACGAGCCCGGTTTTGCCGCCCTGCAGGAAACCATCGACCTACATGGTATGGCCGCTTTCCGGGGGCAGTTTCTGGATGATGAAAGCCTGGTGGCCCTGGCCGAACGATTTGGCACGCTGGAAATCCCCCTGCAGAGGGACCAATACGGCGGGGTCCATAAAAAAGTAACCATGCTGTCCAATGTCGGTGAAGACGGCCGCGTTATGGACGGCGATGGAAAACAGGCCACCTATATGAAGGGCAACACGCTCTGGCATTCCGATAGTTCATTCAAACCGGTTCCCTGCACCTATTCACTGCTGGTGGCTCATGAAGTGCCAAGCGAAGGCGGCAATACGGAATTTGCCGATGCCCGCGCCTGCTACGACGATTGGCTAGAGCCCTTTGACGGTATGGCCAAAGAGGAGCTTGAGGATCTAGTCTGTGAACATTCCATTATCTATTCGCGGTTAAACCTCGTCGGCGATATTTTTTCCGCGGCCGAAAAAGACGCACTGGCGCCGCCGCACCAACCGCTGGTTCGCATCCACCCCCGGACGGGTCGCAAAATTTATTATGTCGGCTCTCATTGTTCGCATGTCGTCGGCTGGCCCGTGGACAAAGGCCGGGCGTTGACCCAAGCGCTGACCGAGTTCTGCGTGCGCCCGGAAACCGTTTATTCGCACACGTGGCAAGCCGGGGATCTGGTACTTTGGGACAACCGGTCCGTGCTGCATCGGGGTATGGCCTATAATCCGGCCCAACGGCGGGTCATGCACCGCGCCACCGTCGCTGGAGATGGCCCCCTTATATAACCATGTACGCAGTAGAATAATCGTCTTTTAGAAATCACTATTTAAATTGAGGTCAGACATGGAAAACGAAAAAAAGCCACTACCCCTGCCCGACAATTACGACTCGGAAGTCAATCTGCCCGGCCGGGAGGAAAACGGCCAGGTATTCCACGCC
>JBLHGI010000185.1:0-11929 GCA_047616505.1 Planctomycetota bacterium | reverse complement strand
CAGGGCTTCGATAAACGATTCTGAAGCTTCGACATAGCGCCCGCTTTCGTAGAGAACGGCTCCGAGGTTATAGAAGACGGCGGGGTTGTTGAGGCCATAGTCGACGAGCTGGGCGTAGAGCACGAGCTCGCGGTTGAGTGATTGTTGGTCAAAGGCCTCGTTTGTTTGCTGGTACAGCGTGCGCACTTGACCTTCGACCTGATGGAGGATCTGCTGCCCGCTCTTTTTTTCCGTCTCGGCAATGCGCAAACCAAGTTGCTTTTGGGGGTCGAGAGAAAATACTGGGGGCTGGATAGTGAAAGAGATGCCAGCTTCGCGTAGCTTGTCTGCGACTTTTTGCATGTAACGCGCGGATGTCGTCTTAAAGAGTAGATGCCAACGGTCGAGGTCGTGTGTTGGGGGCATGCTGCCTGGCCAAGCTTCTATGCGCAAAAAGTGCGCAACGAAATCTTTGACCTGTTCTGAACTCTCCATAAAAAAAGAAAAGCGGTATTCGTTGCCGGCGTAGTAGTGTAGCGTCCAGTTGTGCAACTCGCGCTGTACCGCTATGGCGTGGTCGAAGTAGTGGCGAAAGGTGCGCAATTGCCAGACGGGCCATTCGACTGCTAATAGCTCAAGCGCCGTCGCAATGAGTTGGCTCTGTGGTTCACCATCATCTATGGCGGTCTCCACGCGATCTATATAGGCGTATATATTGATATCGCGACGCTCTGCTTCGAGTGCTGCTGCCCGCAGAAAGGGCTCTTCATAATTGCCGCGCTCTAGCGTTAAGGCGCGTATGAGGGCATCGTCGTGCAGTGCATCGAGATGTTTTTCTAGGTCTGTGTGCAAAGCGGCTCTCGTTATTCCAGTGGGATACGGCGCCGTGGGCGCTCCGTCGTAGGCTCCTGTGTTATGCGTCCGGCCCGCCCGCCTTCTTTAAAAATGCGCAGTAGGCGGCTACTAACCCACCAGACGACGATGAATACAGCAGCTATGGCATAACTTGTATGGCGATTTCCTAGGGAGCGGACAAATTCGACGATAGTTTCCATAGTTCATTCCGGCAAATACGATTGCGTCTTTGTACTATTGGCGAGTTGCTAGGCGATCCCATCCTGCGTGGGGGCCGGTTAAATAAGCCAAATCGGAGCCTCGGCTGCAAGCGTAACGCTACCAATGCTGAGGGCCCTTCAGTGGGGAGGTGGGATCCGTTGCAAAAGGCTCAACGGTGAACGGTTGGCTCTGAGCGGATAGCCTGCGAATAGACGACAAACGAAGGGGGATAGTGTGGTCGTTATTTCTCGTGTGCAGGTAGGGGATATTGCGCCAAAAATAATTCGCTTTAAATTATTACGGGTCATTGTAGAGTGTGGTAACGAAAGAGGAATAATGGAGAACGAGACAGAGAGCAGCGAAAAGGTCCAGATCCAGGCCCAGGGCGAGGAACTGGATGCGATCAAAGATATGCTCAAGATCAAGATTGATGGCGATTGGGACGAGGATATGATTGGGACGGCCTTCGATAGTTTGGAAGCTTTGCTCTGTGGTCCAGCGACAGAAGCAGCAGCTTCGCGGCCGAAACGCCCGGTACCTCAGCGCCGTCGCCGTCGCCGCTGAGCGATTACTTCGATTGAATTGAGGGGCTGTTTCCTTGCGGGACAGCCTCTTTTTTATTGCCGTTTGCCGATGTTTTCCCTGTGTCTAATAGAACCAATAAATTCGGCCCAGGTGGCATATTTTCGCCGCAATGGGTTTTTTTTAATGGAAAATCCGCTCGGTGCAGAGACGGTGAGTACGGTCGATGTCGAGCAGCGCGATGTTGAAAAACGATGGGAAGAAGCGACCTTTCCGCAGGCTTTTAACCGTTCGGCATGCCAGTTTTTAATGTTAGGTGAGCTGTTGTTGAAAGAAGTCGAGCGGCCAGATTTCTTAGCCATGGCGCGCCAATTACTAGACTGTGAAGAGGTGCACATCGGGGCCTGCGGCAAAAATCATAGCGACTGACGGACGTACGCGCCATCAGATGCACTGGCTACGCAGATGGCCCAGGTCGCGCTGCGCACGGCGCTTGATGCACACGCCAATGGCAATGGCCCGCTGCGCGTATTGCCTGGTAGCCAGCATCGGGCGCGCGAGGAGATGGTAGAGGAGTTTAAACAGCTAGAGTTGGCCACTGGCGCTCACGAGCGTGAACGGACTCTTAGCTTTGCACGCCACCCGCACGAGGTCGAAGTGCACTTGGACCCGCGCGGGACCTTGGTGTGGAATCCCAGCACTTGGCACGCGACTGGAGTAAAGACAAAAGCTGGACCGCGCCGGGCCCTGAGTTGGAACTACCTTCCTGCCGGGGGACGTCGGCGCGATAGTGAGGCCGTCAAATATTTATTTGACGGTCAGTGGCAGGCTTGGTCGCCAGCGCGCCAGAATATTTGGGGTTTGATTTAACTGATAGACAACTGCGAAACATCAGCAAGAGGAGAGCATACGAGATGAGTGAAGAAAAGCAAGACCAGGGTTGGGCCGATCGGTGGATTGGTTTTCGCGAGGAGATTAAGGTCTTCGATGTGACGATCCGCGATGGCGGCCTGATGAATGACCACAAGTTTTCCGACAAGATAGTCCGGGGTGTTTACGACGCTTGTGTCGAGGCGGGGGTCGACTATATGGAAATCGGTTATATCAATTCGCGCGAGCAGTTTCCAGTTAAAGATTTTGGCCCGTGGAAACACTGCCGCGAGGAAGATTTGCGCCGGGTGGTCGGCGATAACGATACGGCACTAAAGCTCTGCGCTATGGCCGATGTCGAAAAGAGCGATTATAAGGAAGATATTTTGCCCGCCGACGATAGCGTGCTGGATATGATTCGCGTGGCCACCTATATCCACCAGATGCCCTTGGCTATCGAGATGATCAAAGATGCGCACGCTAAGGGCTATGAGACGACGCTCAATCTAATGGCGGTATCGACGGTGCCGGAGGCGGAAGTGCGCGAGGCATTGGAAATGTTGGCGGATACGCCGGTACAATCCGTCTATGTCGTCGATAGCTTTGGATCGCTCTACAGCGAGCAGATTCACGCGCTCTACGATCTCTTTGCCCATTATTGCAAACCCAGCGGTATAGAAGTGGGGATCCACGCGCACAACAATCGCCAATTGGCCTTTGCCAATACGATCGAAGCGACGATTCGCGGCGCCAACTGTCTCGATGCTTCGATGGCGGGCCTGGGCCGCGGCGCTGGCAACTGCCAGCTCGAGCTATTGCTGGGATTCTTGCACAACCCCAAGTTTCGTCTGCGTCCGCTATTGCAATGTATCGAAGAACACATCGAGCCGATGCGCGAAAAGCTGCTGTGGGGTTTTGATTATCCCTATATGGTCACGGGGCTGCTCAACGAGCATCCGCGTTCCGGTATGGCGTTTAACGCCTCGGAGGATCGCGGCCAGATCGTCAAGTTCTACGATATGATGAAACAAGAAGAATAAGGGTCAATCAGAAAGCAGTTAATACAGAGGGTGCGCCGGTTTTAAATCGGCGCACCCTTTTTTTTGCGGAAGCCATCGCTGATGGTTAGAAATTCCCCCTCCTTCTTTGTAAATGCTAATGCGACGAGCCGCCATTGCGCGTATGTTGGCAGCGGTTAAGGAGGGCATCCCACTCGCGTTGGCGGCCGACGAGCGTGGAGGGTGGGGGCGGGATGGTTCATGGGGTTTCTTTGGCATTCCTATTCTTAAATGCGATTCAGAACATGGACGTATATACTGAAAATAGATAAACTATACGGAAATTTAGACTGTTTTGCGTCCGATACCAAGGAGGAGCTGATGAAGGTCATATGTGTGCGCGCACGGCGCACGAGCTATGCTTTGACTGGGCTTATGGATCGCTATTTACGAGCCGTTACGGAGCAATGGTTGCTCGTCGCGCCGCAAGCCAATCCGGCGATGCTCGATATGTTTGCCGATCGCGACCGCAAACCACATCGCAACATGGTGCCGTGGGCTGGGGAATTTGCTGGTAAATATCTCACGAGTGCAGTGCAGGTGTTGCGTCTGACGGGGGATGAAAAACTTAAGAAATACATCGCGGCTTTTGTGCGAGAATTAATTGAGCAACAGGATGAGGACGGGTATCTGGGGCCGTGGCCAAAGAACAGTCGCCTAACGGGGACGGCGCCGAATGTCAGTGGTAAAGAGGGGCCGACTTGGGATGCTTGGGGCCACTATCATAGCATGCTAGGGCTGTTACTGTGGTATGAAGAGACTCGCGACGTGAAGGCGCTGTGCTGTGTCGAGCGCATGGCCGATTTATTCTGCAAAAAGTTCTTGGGAAAAAAGCGCCTGCGACTGGTGGATACGGGCAGTAGCGAGATGAATTTAGCCGTAGTGCACGTGCTGTGTTTGCTCTATAAAAAGAACAAAGAGCAGCGTTATCTCGATTTGGCGTTGCAGATCGTTGACGAGTTTGCCGCGACGGGTAAAGATGGCCAGCCTTTAGCGGGAGACTATCTAAACCAGGCTTTAAACGGAGTCGAATTTTACCAGACGCCGAAGCCGCGCTGGGAGAGTCTGCACCCCATTATGGCATTGGCCGAACTCTACTGGATTACGGGCGAGGAGAGCTATCGCCGTGCCGTCGAGCAGATCTGGTGGAGTATCGCTCGTTTAGACCGCCACAATAACGGTGGCTTCTCTTCCGGCGAGAAGGCACAGGGCAATCCCTATCATCAGGGGGCGATAGAGACTTGTTGTACCATCGCTTGGATGGCTTTGAGTGTTGAAATGCTAGAAATGACAGGGGATTCGTTGGTGGCAGACGAACTTGAATTATCCCTGCTCAACTCGGGACTCGGGCTCATTTCGCCGAGCGGTCGCTGGGTGACGTATAACACGCCGATGGACGGCGTGCGCAAGGCCAGTGCCCACGATATCGTCTTTCAGGCGCGTGAGGGTAGCGCCGAGCTCAATTGTTGCAGTGTCAATGGGGTCCGCGGATTGGGGCTGCTGAGCGATTGGGCGCTGATGCGAGATGGCGAAGGACTGCGTCTCAACTGGTACGGGCAGGGTGGGATAGAGGCCGAGTTGAAACGGGGCACCAAAGTGCAATTAGAACAGCAGACAGACTATCCGCGCCGCGGGCATATAGAACTGCGCGTCAATCCATCGCACGCTAGTGAATTTACTCTGAAATTGCGTATTCCACATTGGTCGGCGCGCACAAAAGTACGCGTCAATGGCAGTGCGCTAAAGGGTGTCAAGGCGGGTGGTTACCTAGGGGTTTCCCGCCGTTGGCGGCGCGGGGACCGCATCGATATCGAGTTGGATATGTCGACGCATTACTGGCTCGGAGAGAAGGAGTGCCGCGGCAAAGTCTCGCTCTATCGCGGGCCCATTTTACTGGCTTATGATCGGCGTTTTAATAAGCTGGATCCACGCGAAATTCCCGTGCTTGACCTGGCAAATTTCCGCCTCCGCAGCGTAGATCAAGCAGGTGTTTGGGTCGCCGTTGATTATAAGGGGGATGGGGGGGAGGTTTTGCGGCTCTGCGATTTTGCTAGCGCTGGCCAGGGCGGTAGTCCCTATCTCTCTTGGCTGCGCGCGGTGGGTGGTCAGAAGACTCGATTTGGGCGGCAGGCACCGCTGCGCAGTCGCCGGGTGAAGCAATGAAATGGGTGAAGCAATGAAAAAACGCACTATTGAACGTTCGCTCGCTCTCTACGCGCGGGCCAAGGAGATCATTCCCGGTGCCGCACAGCTAATTAGCCGCCGGCCCACGCGCGCGGCGCTGGGAGTAAGTCCTATTTATGCGGAACGAGCCAAGGGCTGTCGGATATGGGATGTCGATGGCAACGAGTATATCGACTGGTCCAGCGGCGTGGGTCCCATTATTCTCGGTTATTGCGACGAGGTCGTAGACGCGGCTGTCAGCGAGCAGATCAAACGCGGCTCGGTCTTTAGTATTCTCGAAGAGAACCAAGTGCTGTTGGCCGAAGAATTGGTGCGGCTGATTCCCTCGGCCGAGATGGTGCGCTTCTGCAAGGGGGGCGGTGAAGCCTGCACAATGGCCGTGCGTATTGCGCGCGGTATAACGGGTAAGGACAAGGTCTTGTTCTGCGGCTACCACGGCTGGCACGACTGGTATTTGGCCGCTAATCTCAGTGGTGAAAACCTCGCTGGACATCTATTTAATGGTATCGAACCCACAGGCGTACCGCGCGCCCTAGAAGGCACATCGCAACCCTTTGCCTATGGGGACATTGATAGCCTAGAACAGCTCTTAGTAGAGCATCGGGGCGAAGTGGCTTGTATTATTATGGAACCAATGCGCAGCGAAGAACCACCTCAGGGCTATTTGGCACAAGTGCGTGCACTCGCCGATGAGCACGGCGTGTTATTGGTCTTTGACGAAGTGTCCTCTGGTTTTCGCGTGGCGTTGGGAGGGGCGCAGCAATATCTGGGCGTTACGCCGGACCTTTCGGTCTTTGCCAAGGCGCTTTCCAATGGGTATCCGCTCGGGGCGGTCGTTGGCAAACGTACCTATATGGCACCGTCTGAACAGATGTTTATATCGAGTGCCTATTGGGACGATGCCATCGGCACGGCGGCGGCGCTGGCTACGTTGCGCGAATTGCAGCGGCGCGATGCGGTGGCGCATTTTATCGATATCGGTGCTCTCTTCAAGAAAGAGATTAACGAGGCGGCCGAACGAGTGGGGCTAGCGGCGGAGTGTTATGGGACAGCAGCTCACCCGGGTATCCGCTTCGCCATTGACGATGAGATGACCTTAAAGAAGGTGCAGACGCTTTTTATACAGGAGAATGCTCGGGGCGGTGCTATTCTGGCGACCGGGATCTTTTTAAACTGTGCGCATGACGAGGAGGCCGTTAGGCAGACGGCACGCATTGTCGAACAGAGTTTTACTGTAATACGGCGGGCGCTGGAGAGTGATGCGCTCGATGCGGTGTTAGAGGGCCCGGTGCAAGAAGAGTTGTTTCAGCGCTTAGTGCGTTAGGGGGAGTGCGCCAACTCGGCAAAGAGATCGACTATTCTGGGATAAAAAACCGCGAAGCTCGGATAGAGTTCGCGGTTTTTTTCGTATTCCATGAGTCGATTGGCCAATGCGTGTACGTAGCGGAATCCCCGCGCCGACTCTTCGCGCAAGTTCTGACTACTTTCTTGTGGACTAAAAAGTTGGCTGGTCATTCGAGCTGTAATCGCGCGAATGACGTGTTCGTTGGCACAGTCTAACCAGCGTCTATAGCCTAGCTTTTGCATGCTTTTGGCTATCGGTGGAAAAAGCGTGTCGTGCCGCAATAGCAGGACGCTGTAATCACCTGCTAGATCGTTGGTAAAGGCGTGACTGAATTCGTGCCAGATGAGCTCTAGTAGATGCGGACGCGGGCCATAGCTGGGGCGACCGCGGTTGGCGCCGGTCGGACCGAGTAGGATATACACTTCGTAGGGGCCGCCGGGACGGCCGATATGGGGGCCAAAGCCGCCGTGGTGCAAGAGTGGACTCAGGATCAAGTGGTAGCTGAGTTGGCGCGTGCCGTAATAGGACTCGACGGCGGCGATGGGATCGTGGTTGCCGATAAGCTGGCGCACGTCTCCTTGCAATTCAGAAAAATGACGCTCCTGATCGTTATAAAAAGACATAAAGCGCGTTTGGTATGCGAAACTGCGCAGGGCTGCAACAAAGGCGCGGAAGTTTTCTGGTCCCCTGAACGCGGCGTATATATGGGGGGGAATTGGGTATTGCTCTTCGAGTTCGGGGGGGGCAGATAAGTAGAGCATGGCCGTTGGATAGGCGTCGGACCAGCCATTGCCGTTGCTCAAACCTCGAAAAAGCTGAATAGCTTGATGCGCGCTATAGGGTGAGAAGCGGTTAAATACCTTGCGCGCGTAGTTTTGGTAATAGGGAGTTAGGAACGGATAACCGCTGAGCAGCTGCACCGTGGTGAGCAGCTCGATCCGAGGGTCGGTGCCGACGTGCAGTGGAGTGGAATGACTGATGGTAGAAAAAAGAAAAATGGATAGGCAGGAGACGATCAGGAGCACATAGTGGAAGTTCGGGTGCCGGGAGAGAGGGTGAGTTGGTGGCGCGAGCTGCTTGTGCAATGGGTCAAATGCCGCACAGGGCAAAGCCCCGTTTTTTTGACCAATGGGCCAATAGGGCGGTATAGAGCCAAAACAGCATGCGCTGGTTGCGTTTGTCCAACTCGTCGAGTTGGATCATTACAGCTGGCATATCCATGCGCTACTGCGCTGGTTATGGATTGTCTAAGTCTATGAATTCCAGGTAGAACCGCTCGAAGTGCCACTATCGCTACTGGGTACACTGGGTGCCGTCGGGGTCGGAGCGGGCGGCGTCGGTACCGCGCTGGAGGTAGCGGTATTGGGCGGTGCATTCTCGCTTGCGGCATCGGGGCGGATGCTGTGCAGCGCTTCCTTGAGCTGTTTTCCAGGTTTGAAATGCGTTTTGCGCCGTGCTGGCACGTAAACGACTTCGCCGGTGCGCGGGTTGCGGGCAGCTGGCTTAGGTTTGGTGTTCTTTACTTCCAGAACGCCGAACCCCCTGATTTCAATGCGGTTACCTTCAATAAGTGTCTCGCGCATAGCCTCAAAGAGACTGTCCACCATTTGCAGGGTGAGATTGTTTTTGCAGCTGATAGAATCGGCCACGGCGCGGGCGAGATCTTTTTTGGTCACAGTTGCCACGGAAAACCTCTCGCTGAATCAGAGTGAAAATACTCGCCCTTGGGCGGCGGTTTAGTTCTGATGTGCCCCAATGGTTAAGACGCTTAGGGCAGATCATATAAGATATTGTGTTTACTGTGACTTGAATTATACGAAATATGTGCGCCGAATCAAGGAAAAAATGAATATGCAGGTAGAAGGGGGAAACGGGGCATCGATGTGGTTGGAATGGATGCGTTATGGTTAGAGTTTCCATTCTGTAAAGAAACTGCTCAGGACAATGAATTAACGAGATGAGAACGATTTCGTTTTAAAGGTGCGTTTAGGTCTCGAGTGCTGCTGCCTGTCTCTCAGTGTTGTGCTGCGATAAAGTTGGGATCAGAGAGTGTTTTTAAAAAGGAGACGAGGGCGTTTTTTTGCACTGGGCTAAGATCGAGAGAGGGGCGGATAAGCAGCAGTGGATCGGTCGGGCTGTTGCGTACGAAACCCGCGTTATAGTGTTCGACGACTTACTCTAAAGTAGTAAAGCGGCCATCGTGCATATAGGGCGCGGTGTATTCGATATTGCGCAGGCTCGGTGTCTTGAATTTACCGAGATCCGCACGGCGATCACTCAGGGCGGCCAGCCCCGAGTCGGGGGGGCCATATCGAGCCCGTTGTTGTGAAACTCGTTATCGGTAAACAGTGGATCGCCATGACAGTGGAAACAGTCGCCCCGCTCGGTAAAGAAGAGATCAAAACCAGCCTTTTCTTCGGCCGTCAGGGAGAGCTCGCCGCGCAGCCAACGATCGTACTTTGAGTTGGCCGAAACCAAAGTGCGCTCAAATTGGGCGATGGCCTGCGTTGCCAGCTCTTTACTAATGGGCAGATGGTCGCCAAAGGCGCGCGCAAAGAGGGCGGGATATTCGGTATGCAGCGCTATTTTTTCTACGACGTGCTGCCATCTTTCGCCCATTTCGATTGCGTCTTCAACTGGGTGTAGGGCCTGATCTTCAAGGCTGGGAGAACGGCCGTCCCAAAAGAATACAGATGACCAGTCTAAATTGAAGAGCGGCATCGAGTTACGTATTGTTACTCCAGCGACGCCACGGCTTTTTGGAGCCGGATCGGCAAAGGCGGCAGCAGCGAGATGACAGGAGGCGCAGGCGATGGTGCTATCGATGGAGAAGACCGGATCGTGGAAGAGGCGGCGCCCTAAGTCGATCCCTTCTAAGGTGAGCGCATTGTCGAAGGGGATTTGCGCCGGAGGAAAGCGCGCGGGGATGGTGAGGACGTATGGCGTGGGCCCATTTGAACTTGCGCTCAGACCCTTGTCGCCTGCATTAGAACAGGCGGCAAGGGCTAGTGCTAAAAGGATAAAAAGGGGCATGGTTTTATTCGTCGTGGTCGTGGTCGGCGTCATCGTGGTGGTGTGGCTCGAGACTGTCGAGCGTAAAGGCGGTAGCGCCGTTGGCCTGTAGGATTGCCTGTATGTCTGGATTGCCCATGATGGGGCCGCTGCCGTTGAGGTCGTATGTGATAGGGACTTCATACCACTGGTTTGGGTCCATGACGACTGCTATTTCCCACTCGTCACCATCGACGGAGAGCGTCAACGGGAGCGCTATATCAATGGAGTAATCGTTGCCGCCCGATGGCCCGGTATGCGTCAGGAAAGAGGCGGCTGCATCCGCGCTGTTATAGAGGCCTTCAAAGCGCATGTAGTGATATCCTCCTCCCATGGGCACGGGCCAGGCCATATTGTTGTAGGAATCGCTATTGGGCAGGGCGCCCGTTTGGTTTCGTTCGCCATCGATGCCAAAAGTGAAAACGAGTGCGCTGTAGTCATTGCCATCTATGGGTGCCGAGAAAGAGCGCGTTTCAGAGTCGAAGGCATTGCGGTAATGTTGTTCGGCCAGTAGGGCGCGAGTGCCATCGGCCCTTTCCAAATACACATCGCTGATGATGTATTCAAGGCGAGTTATGCCGTATTCGTTGCCGGCGGCATTGCGATAGTCAATCGTTTCTAAAACGAGTTCGGAGCCGGCCACTGAGTGATCGAGATGAATTGTAACCGTACCTTGATCGCCGTCATTTGAATCCGAGCCGCAGCCGCTTAAGACCACTGCGGCAACAAAAGATAGAGCGCTGATAATTTGAGTAGTAAATTTCAAGATATTCCTCTTTATAAAAGGTCGAAGCGGTAGTCGATACCTACTAGCAGATTGCGGTCGGCCGTAAGCTGCAGGCCATTGAGATCTTCGTAGAACGGAAATTGATAATAGCCATATAGAGCTAACTCTGGACCCAGCGCGTAGCGCAGGCCAGGGCTCAAATAGAGGCGCGTACCGCCTGTCGAATCGGTGTATTCGCCGGTGCTACCGGCCTCGTCGCGATCGCGCCAACTGGCGACGAATTGGCCGAGTAGGTCAAATGCGCCCAAGAGCGGGTAGTGGCCTCCGGCGTGCGCTAGCAGTTGGGTGCCGAAGCGGTAGTCGCGTACGCCCGTGCTATTGAGACGCAGAGATGCGCTGGCAAAGAGTCGCGTGGGCCGTTCTCTGCGCTTGAATTCGCGGGAAAGGCCCGCTTCGAAGAGATAGCCCCAAGCGCCCGTGCCCGGCTGAAGAGAGGGTTCTGCTAGCGTAGCAGCGTCGTTTCTCGTCTTTGTGGAACCCAAAGGGGCGCTGAGTCCAAACGACAGAATGAGGCCCTGACGAGGCGTGAAATGAGCCGATAGCACGGGGTCGGCGATACGGGTGAAACGCCAGGTCTCCACGGCGTCATCCGCTTGGGGCACGGCGAGTTTGCCATGTTCGTGGCCGTCGTCATGGATGTGCCCGGCAACGGAAATATGGCGGTGTTGGCGATAGACTAGAGGCCAAGTCAAACTCAAGGACCAGCGTGGGGTCTTCTGGTAGTCTAGGGGCAGCAGTAGGTTGCGATTTTGTGTTTCCAACTCGTCGTGATCGGGACGGTTGAGCTGACCAAAAGCGACTTTGTTGCGTCCGGCGCGCAGTTGATCCTGATGTATGTCTTCAAGTGCAAATTGGAACTGCAGTTTTTCCTCGAAAGAGCGGCTTAAGTCGAGGGGGCAAGTTGCTGTGCCGCAACTTGCTTGCGCATTTTGTGTGTCGATTAATATCGCGAGGCATAACAATCCCCAAAGGGGAAAATGGCGATCCATACTTTTCCTTTCACAAGAGGGCGCAGCCGTAGATGTAGGTAGCGCTACGGCCGAGACATCAATTCGAGCGTGATTTTTATCGGCTCAT
>JBLHGI010000184.1:0-11972 GCA_047616505.1 Planctomycetota bacterium | reverse complement strand
CAATCTGAGTGCCTCTGTAGCCGTTATGGCCTACCAAGTCCAGGGCTGGTGGGCCAACGACCAATCCGATAATTAAATATGGAAAACGCCGTCCCGCCCATCTGGCAAAAGGCGTTGGCCTTACGCCGGCAGCGCTTCCCCATCCACCCGCAAAGCACCCTGCGCCTGCTCGATGCCGAAGACGATTTTATTCGCTGCGATCGTTTAGGCCCCGTGTGCTGGTTTTATTGCTATCACCTCCCGACGGAAAAAGATCTACGGGCCATGGCCGCCTTTGCCGAGTTAGCAGGTTGCCCACATTGGCACGTGCAGCATATGCAAGATCGCGGCCACGATCCACAAACGCGCGCGCAGTGGGGATCGGAAGTCCCCAATGAGTGGATCGCCAACGAAGAGGGGCTGGACTATTATTTTCGCCGAGAGCAGGGCCTGTCTCCCGGCCTCTTTCTCGACCAGCGAGCCAACCGTCGTTGGCTGCAACAACAGGCACGAGGTCGGCGCGTGCTCAACCTCTTTTCCTATACGGGCGGTTTCAGCCTCAACGCCGCACGCGGCGGCGCAGAGCAAGTCGCCAGCGTCGACCTCAGCCGCACCTTTCTCGACTGGTCGAAAGCGAACTTTGCACTCAATGGTATAACGGGAAAAGAATGGGAGTTTTGGGCAGCGGATGCGCGCTATTTCCTACGCGGCTGCGCCAAGAGACACCGCCGTTTCGACCTCGTCGTCTGCGACCCACCCTCCTTTGCGCGCGGACCAGAAGGCGTATTCCGCATAGAAAAAGATCTCGGCGGGCTGCTGGCACAAATAGATGCCGTATTAGAAAAAGATGGGATATTGTTCCTGAGTACAAACTACGAAAAATGGGACCAGGACACCCTTGGCCGCCATATACGCGAGACGTTAGACGACCGAAAGTATCTAGCGATCGAACTGCCCCCGCCCGACGCCGATCAGAGCAGTGCCAATGCACGCCTCAAAGGGCTGGCGCTGCGCCGAATCTAAACCGCGTTTAGATCAGTTTATCTTGGCGTGCCGCCTCGGCTTCTCTGCGCTCGTCCGAGCGAAAATTGTTGACGGCCTGCCCAAGGGCGCGCAAGAGGTCTTCAATCCCTAAGCCACTGACGGCCGAAACTAGATAATGCGGCGCCGGATGCTCTGGCAGTGGGTCGACAAAGTCTTCGGCTTCGATTAGATCGGCTTTAGTATAGGCAATGCCCCACGGTCGCGTGAGCATATTCTCATCAAACTCGGCTATCTCGTGGCGCAGTGCCTCCAAATCTTCTGCAGGTGTTTCGCTAGTGCAGTCGATGGCAAAGAGCAAAATTCGCGTGCGCTCGATATGGCGCAAAAAACGCATGCCCAATCCCTTGCCTTCGTGCGCCCCTTCTATAAGCCCCGGTAGATCGGCCATGACAAAACTCTCGTACTCGACCCATTTTACGATGCCCAGATGCGGCTCCAGCGTCGTAAAGGGATAGTCGGCAATTTTGGGCCGTGCCGCCGATAGCCGCGACAGCAGCGTTGATTTACCCGCATTGGGAAAACCGACCAAACCGACGTCGGCCAGCAATTTCAATTCGAGACGCACCATCATTTGCTCGCCGGACGTCCCCGCGTCGGCGCGTCGCGGAGCCTGCAGCCGCGACGTTGCAAAACGCGCGTTACCACGCCCACCGCGCCCGCCCTTTAGAAAGATAAATTCTTCTTCTGGTGTCACCAGATCGCGGAGGACTTTCCCCTTCTCATCTTTGAGGGTCGTGCCCGGCGGCACGCGAATGACGATGTGCTTACCGCGCTTACCCGTTTTGTCCTTGCCCTGACCATGGTCGCCGCGTTCGGCTTTGACGTGGTAGCGATAGCGCAAATCGCGCAGCGTCGCCAACTGTGGATCTACTAAAAAAATAATATTGCCGCCGTCGCCGCCGTCGCCGCCGTCGGGCCCACCGCGCGGCACGTATTTCTCACGGCGAAACGAACAGCAACCGCTGCCACCCGTTCCCGACTCTACTATCATTTGTACTTCGTCAATAAACATAGTTTAGCTTTGTCTTAATCGGCCATCATGCGCCGTGTAATCGCCGTCACCAGCGCGCGCGGTGTCAACCGCACTGTCTCTGCTAGCATTTTGTTTAATGCGCCGTGGATGGCGACGCGCTTTTTCCGCATCATAGCCTTATAACCGTAGCTAGCGACTACGGCGCTCGTCGGCAATGTGCGCATATTAAAAATTAAACTGCGCTCGGCATTGGCCACTTTCGCAAAGGCCGATTCCGTCGAACCAGGGCATAGTGCCGTAACGCTAATACCCGTCCCCTGCAGCTCGTTGCCAATGGCCTCGGAAAAGTGCAGCACATAGGCCTTCGTAGCAAAATAAACGGCCATCATTGGCCCCGGCTGAAAAGCAGCCGTAGAAGCTACGTTGAGCACATAGCCCTTGCGCTGTGCAATCATATCTGGCAGATAGAGCCGCGTCAGCTTGGTCAGTGCAGCGATATTGAGTGCTATCATTTGCTGCTGGCGATCATCATCGCCTTCGACAAAGGGACCATAATCGCCAAAGCCGGCATTGTTGATGAGATACTCGACCTCGACACCCGTTTCTTTGAGTTGTCCATAGAGTTGGTCGCAATTGCCGAGGACCGACAAATCGCTGGCGACCGTCTGCACTTCTACCCCATGGTCCTCGCGCAGTTCGCGCGCCAATTCTACCAGCTTGTCACCACTGCGTGCCACCAACACTAGATCGTGCCCGTGGCGAGCACATTCGCGCGCCAACTCCAAGCCGATGCCACTAGAGGCCCCTGTAATCAGTGCCGTTTTCTGCATCATTTAAAACTCTTCTTCGTCTGGATCTAGACGCCATTCCGGAGCCAGCGGCTCATAGGTCGCACTCTCGGCATTCCACTGCAAATGCACCGAACCGACGGGACCGTTGCGCTGCTTGCCTATGATAATTTCGGCAATGCCCTCCAAACTGGCACCGTCGGGCGATTTGAGTCCGTATATGTCGGGGCGATAGATAAACATCACGACGTCGGCATCCTGCTCGATAGACCCCGATTCACGCAAGTCTGACAGTTGCGGACGCTTATCCGTGCGACTCTCTACCGCGCGCGAAAGCTGCGATAGCGCCAGCACCGGCACGTTCAATTCTTTCGCCAAACCCTTTAGCCCGCGCGAAATATTGGATATTTCCTGCTCGCGACTCTGCACGCGCGTATGCGAACTCATCAGCTGTAAGTAATCCACCACCACCAGACCCAAGCCGTGCTCGCGCTTGAGGCGACGCGCTTTAGCACGCGCTTCCAAAACCGAAATGGCCGGCGTGTCGTCTATGTAGATCTGCGCCTGCGCCAAACGCCCGACACTATGCGTTATGCGCACCCAATCATCCTCGCGCAGGCGCCCCGTGCGCAGCTTGTGCAAATCGACGCGCGTCTCGGCGCTGAGCAGACGCTGGGCCAACTGCGCCTTGGACATCTCGAGGCTAAAGATCGCCACACTCGTTTTGGTTTCTACCGCTGCATGGCGTGCCATCGTCAGCGCAAAGGCCGTCTTGCCAACACTGGGTCGGGCCGCGAGGATGACCAAGTCGCCGGGCTGCAGCCCAGAAGTGCTCTCGTTGAGATCGGGAAAACCCGTGTCTACACCGGAAACCGTGCTAACGCGATTGTGCGCACGCTCAATCTGTTCTAAGGCCTCGCCCATAACTATTTCGAGCGACTGAAAACCATCACCGATCTGCTTTTCCGACAGGCTAAAGATGCGCTCCTCGGTGCGGTCGATCAGACTCTGCACCTCGTCGGTACCTTCAAAGGCCTGTTCGATCACTTCGCTGGCCGTCTCGATCAACTTGCGGCTCAGGGATTTGTCGAGGACGATCTTGGCGTGAAAATCTATATTGGCCGAAGTCGCCACCTCCGAAGCCAACTTGGCCAAATAACTGACGCCGCCAATATCGGTGAGCTCCTCTCGCCTTTTCATCTCCTCTGCCAGCGTCAACTGGTCAACCGCTTCGCTGCGCTCGTAGAGCGCGATCATTCCCTGAAAGATCATCGCATGCGCACCGTGATAAAAACAACTCTCATCGAGGATTTCAAACGCGCGACCAATAGCGCGCGCATCGATCATCATCGCCCCGAGTACCGCCTGCTCGACATCGACGGCCTGCGGCGGCATGCGTTCGATCCCACTACTGCTCGGTTTGGGATTCCTCGGTCTATTGCCATCCTGATTACCGCCCTGCTTGCCGCCTCTATTGCCCCCGTCGCGGTCGCCATAATCGCCGCTGTTGCGTCCCTGTGTCATAAAGACCTCATAACTCGACCCCGTCGTAGAGACGGCGCACTTTTTTCATATCTTCCCACGTTGGCCGCTTCCACTGGGCATTGCGCAAGAGCGCCGCCGGGTGATACGTAGCAATGAGCGGTATGCCCTCGTACCGGTGTTCCTCTTGGCGCAAGCGCCCCATAGACTGATCGCTGCGCAGCAGAGTCTGGGCGGCAAAACGACCCAGCGTACAGATGACGCGCGGCTGAATAAGCTCTATCTGGCGTTTTAAATAGGGTTCGCACTCTTCGATTTCATCTGGCTGTGGATCGCGATTGTTGGGAGGCCGGCACTTGAGAATATTACAGATAAAAACATCTTCGCGCGCAAGCCCCATCGCCTCGATGATTTTGTTTAGCAATTGCCCGGCGGCACCGACAAAGGGCTCGCCAGAACGGTCTTCGTCGGCACCGGGCGCTTCGCCGACGAACATTATATCGGCATCGACCCGCCCAGCGCCAAAGACAAACTTACTGCGCGTCGCGCCCAAACGGCAATTTTTGCATTCGCATATTTGCTGGCGAAACAGCTCAAGTGCGCTGCCATCGCCCGCATTTTCTACCGTTTTCGCCTCGGTTTGGACCGGTGCTATCTCGCCGCCCGTGCTATCTGCACGGTCCGCTCCATCTTCTAAAGAGCTAACAAGAGCCCGTTCCACAACAGCCGTTTCTTCTCGCACTCGATCCTCTGCACTAGCCTCACTTATAACCCGCGCCATTCCAACACTTTCGTCTGGCACGATAAAAGTGCGTCCTTCAAAGATCTCGAGATCTTCGAGATAGCGCCGCGCCGCGCGTATGGGGTCTGAGTTGTGCTTCGCTTCATCCATAGATTCAAGATCAGAGGGCTATACGCCCTCGTCGCGCACCCAGTCGAGTATGCGATCCGCCACGGCCAGCTTGCTCATTTTAGGCAGAGAATTGACCTGGCCCCGTGCATCAATTAGAGAAACTATATTGGTATCGACGGCAAAACCAGCCCCCTCGTCGTGCAAGTTGTTGAGCACGATGAGATCACCCCCTTTACGCACCAGCTTTTCACGCGCTCGCTCAACGCCATGCTCTGTCTCCATGGCAAAAACGACCAACGTACGTCCCTCCTTACGCGCGCCCAAACCGGCGGCGATATCTGGGTTCTCGACTAACTCGACCGTGCGTGCGCCATCGCCGCGCTTTATTTTATGTGCAGCGACTTCAGCCACGCGGTAGTCGGCTACTGCCGCCGCTAGAATGGCTCCATCGACCTCTGCAAAAATCCGCTCGACCTCGCGCTGCATCTCCAGCGCTGAGCGCACCTCAATGCGCTCGACCTCAGCGGGAGCGGCCAACTGCGTCGGCCCCGAGACCAAGAATACAGTGGCGCCGCGTTCTTGTGCACGTTGGGCCAGTGCATAACCCATTTTCCCAGAAGAGCGATTGCTGATAAAGCGCACGGGATCGAGATCTTCTACCGTTGGGCCAGCCGTAACCAATAGCCGTCGACCAACCAAATCACAGGGAGTAAAAATGGCCTCGACACACTCGGCAATATCCTCGGGTTCGGCCATGCGCCCGGCGCCGCTGGCACCCGAAGCCAACTCGCCTTCTACTGGATCAATCCACTGCCAGCCCCGCCCCTTTAGCACGGCGCTATTAGCGACAACAGCCTCGTGCAAAAGCATATTCTCCTCCATAGCCGGGGCGGCAATAACGGCAGCGCGCGTGGAAAGCAACAGCGTCGTCAGCAGATCGTCGGCCAAACCATGTGCAGCTTTTGCCAATACATTCGCCGTTGCCGGCGCCAAGAGCACGACGTCGGCCCATTCGGCCAATCCCACGTGCAATACAGCAAAGGCTGGATCGCGCGCAAAGAGATCGCAGTGAACGGGATAGTGCGACAGCGTCTGCAACGTCGTAGCCGTTACAAAGCGCTCTGCATTCGCCGTCATAACCACCCGCACGTCGGCGCCGCGCCCGAGCAGTTCGCGCAACAAAATTGGCGCTTTATAAGCGGCAATTCCCCCTGTTATGGCGAGTACGATTCTTTTGCCTTTCAGCATCCGCTATCTGCCTTCTAAACGCGCTTCGATCCGTTGAACGATTTCTTCCGGAAGCAAAACAGCACTATCGATTACCAGATCGTACATCGACCGGTCGCCGATCTCAATGCCGTGATGCTGTCGATAGCGCTGCGCCTCGGAAGCCTCGCGCGCCAACATCTTTTCTAAGGCAGCTGCCGCCGTTTCGCCATCGCGCTCTCTCACGCGCTGGGCGCGCACTTCCCCCTCGGCTTCTATCCAAATTTTGACGGCATCCAATTCGCTCCGCAGAGCCATCCACCCCGTCAGGCGCCCTTCGAGAATAATGGGCTGTTCGACGCGCGCCGTTGCGACCATGCGTGCGTCAAGCGCTCTATCTATACAAGCATCTTCTTCGGCGCGTTGACCGAACTCGGCCAAGCTAAGCCCAGCTTCGCGCGCCAAGGTGCGAAAGATCTCCCCCGCATTGACATAAGACCATCCCAGACGCTCGCGCAACAGTTTACAGGCCGTGCTGGTGCCGCTGCCGGGCAGCCCGCTGATCGTGAGTATCGACGCCGACATCGCCTAAGACAGGTTTTGCACTTGTTCGCGCAGGCGTTCGACTTCTTCTTTGATTTCGAGCACGGTGTGCACAATCTCCGAATTCGCCGCTTTTGAACTGATGGTATTGGCCTCGCGGTTCATCTCTTGCAGCAAAAAATTAAAGCGCCGCCCCACCTCACCGCCCTTGTCCAAAGCTTCGGCAAACTGGTCGTTATGGCTGTGAAAACGCACGATCTCTTCGGTGATATCGCTACGGTCGGCAATAAGCGCTACTTCCATCGCCAAACGCGCCTCGTCGACCTCGCCCGGTTTAAGCAGATCTGCTACTTTCTCACGCAGGCGCGCATGCACCTGTTTGCGCACCTCGGGCACACATTTCTCCACCTCGGCGAGTAAAGCCTCGATGCGTTCGACCCTCGTGCGCAAATCGGCCGCCAGCGTCTCACCTTCGCGAGTGCGCATCGCCACAAAATCGTCCAGCGCCGCCGCCAGCGCCACCGTCAACAAACCTTCGGCCTCTTCGTTGTCGCCCTGCGCCACTTCGCTGCGGAAAACGCCGGGAAGGCGCACGAGTAGTTCGCGGTCGACTTCGACCTCACCACGAACGCCATCCATCGCTGCGAGCCGCCTCATATCATCTATATAACGCGCTACAACCGTCTCATCTAATGTGGGTAATGAGCCAACACTCGCCCCTTCTTCCCACGAGATATGAACGCTAATTTTGCCGCGAGCGACGCGGCCTTGGACTTTTTCGCGTACCACCTGCTCAAAAGCCTGTAACTGATGTGGGCTGCGCACCTGTATATCGAGAAAACGACTGTTAACCGAGCGCACTTCGACGCCGACACTACCGCTCTCACCCTCGGCGCTACCGCGCCCAAAACCGGTCATACTAGTAATCATAGTCTTGTCTTCATCCTCCGTAGATAGACTAGATAACATAAGGGCCAGAGGGCCGAATGTCGAGGTAGGATCAGCGGCCGCCGGAATCGACAGCGACGCGCACCATAGAGGAAAAACCTTCTAAACGCGCCACAGTTTCCCCCTCTGGACTAAACTTCCACAGCGCACCTTGGGTAGCGATCCAGGCGCGGTCCTGTGCCGGGTCAAAGGCCAAAGCGCGTCCGGCCGGCACTTCTGACCACTGCTGTATCAACTGCCCGTTGCGCGCATAGAGCGCCAACTCGCCCTCGGCCAGCACCCAAACCGTTCCATCGCGCCGATTAACGGCCAGCGAACGGGCTCCCTGGAAGGGCAAAACCACTTCCTGTGAGCCGCCGTCCAAGTCTAGGCGCACCATCGCCGAACCGTCGTCGACCAACACCCATGCCGAACCATCGGAGCCCACATCGATATAACCTGGCTCATTCAGCGAGCGGAACTCGACGATGCGCCGCCCACTCGTCGAATAGAGGAAGGCCCTGCCCTGCTGGCGATCGACGATCCAACAGGCCCCAGAAAAAGCGGCTAAACCCGAGGGTTCGGCTAAACTGGCATCGACGACAAAAAACTCCAGGGTATCCGTAGGAGCCAGCGAGAACCAGAACACCTCTCGGCGCTTCAGGTCGGAGACCCAGCCAACACCAGCAACTGCATCGATTTCTAACTCGTCGGGCATTTCTAGCGCCGCACCTAGGCGCTCTAATTCACCAGCGGCATTAATGCGAAAAAGGGCCTGTGAGGCACCGTCACTAATCCAGCACGAACCGTTGCTACCGTCGACGGCGATATCGCGCAGATCAAAGAAACGACCGCGGGCAAAGCGGGCGCTGCGCCCATCGGCGTTAACCTTCCATACGAGTCCATTGCCGCGATCGGCCACCCACGCCACCTCTGGCCCTGGCGTGGCGAGGGCAATTTCGCCGACACCGCGCTCCCCCTCACCGCTGATGACCAGCCCCATGCGATACTCATAGCTAGTGCCATTGGCGACCTCTGCGTCGACAAATTGGCGCCGCGTTGGCGGCAGCAACTCGCGCGTTAGCAGCGCAAACTCGCCGCCGACTGGGCGCTTGTAGAGCAGATACCCTTCGACATCGTCGAACTGACTATAATCCCAGCCCAATTGCACCTGACCGTCTCCGGCCATTGACTCTAATTGGCCGACACTGCCCACTCCGAATTCTGCCTGTGGATCCAGCGGATTGAGACGCTGTCGATCGCTACAGGCTATGGCGATCCAGGCCAGTGCCAACACCGTTATAAATCCGCGTTTCATCGGCGAAAGAACAGCTGATAGGATGTAAAAATAACGCCGACCTCCATACTAAATAAGGCACCACCCGCCAGGCGATCAAAACGCTCAGCACGGTCGTATTGGCGCTGTTGGCGCGCCGGGTTCGCCGATTTGAGATAGGTATCATAGGCTCGGTTCGCCTGCTCTTTGCTCCAATAAGCCAGCGCGCTGGCCCCCAGAGTCAGCACCGTGCTCAACACTAGGCGCGAGCGCGAAAGTCCTTTCTTTTTTTTGCCTTCTGCTGGCGCACTCACAGCAAATAAGGCCGGCCGTTCCCGCAACTCCAACTCGTTACAACAGGGCGTCCACAGCCGTACGAACGACGACTCTCCAGCCCGCACCGACAGCGGGAAGACGGCCTGTAATAAAAATAGCAGGCTCAGCGCCAAGGTCATTTTCTTAAAACGCTTCATCGCTCTCTCTTATCTTTAGCGGCGGCCAAATACATAGAGCATCTTTTTCTCTGTAGCTACAGCCACGTTCTGACCGACGAGTGCAATGGATTCGATTATTGGCCCTTCGAGGCGAAACTTCCACAGCAACTGCCCCGTGCCGGCTTCCAGTGCGTAGAGATATTCATCGCTCGAAGCGCAATAAAACGCATTCGCTACCGCAACCGGGCTGCTGCGCACCGCGCCCTGCGTCTCAAAGCGCCACCGCTCTTGGCCACTAGCCAGATCCAACCCATAGACATGGCGATCTGCGGTCCCTACTGCCAAGACCCCCGCTGTCAACGCCAAGTTTTTCGTCGGTAGTGCCGCCAATTCCACCTGCCACAGCACCTTACCCGAGGCCTTCTCCAACGCGACAATTCGCCCCGCTGCCGTGCCAACCCATAGCCGATCCTCACCTACCAATACAGCGGTTCGCACTCCACTCTCTAGATCCTGTCGCCAGATCTCTTCGCCATCGAATCGCCCCAACGCATAGAGCATTCCCTTGCCATCGCCCAACAGAACTTGCTCGTCGGCTACGACTGGCGCAACGCGCAAACGCACCTCTAATTTTTGTTGCCATAGCTCCTTGCCACTCCCTAGATCCAACGCATGCAGCGAACCGCTTTCGCCGGCGACATACGCCGTGTCCCCCCGTACGACCGTTTCTAAACAGAAGGTACCTTCATGGCGCCAGCGCTCTTTCTGCGCACGCCGATCCCAGGCCACTACGGCCGCATCCTCGCCCAGGGTAGAGACCATGACTAGATCGCCAGCCACCGTCGGCGCAGAGCAGACCTCATTGTCATAGCCGCGTTTGCCGACGCGCTCACCGCTGTAGAGATCATAGGCATAGAGCGTGGCTCTAGCGCTCAATTGCAACAAGAGCGAACCGGCGTCCACGGCAGGCCCCAGCGGAGCGGCATCCATTTTCTGCTGCCAGAGCAGCGTTAGCGGCGGATCCGGAGCCGATGCTTCAGGCAATGCTCCCGCGTAGAAGACCCCCCCGCTACAACCACTGAGGATCAGTGAGACACACAGTATTGCAAAAGAGCGCCACCATATAGCCATATTAGAAATCCCAGCCAAAGAAAAAATCCCAGTGTGTATCGTTGCCCAGACTTTTGAAGTTCGTGCGCCGCGCCCCGTCGAGACGAAAAACAAAAACCCCACCCAGCGCCAAGCGCACACCGGTGCCAACGGCGCCGCGCCATTCGCCGAACTCGTCGTTCCACGCATTGCCCGCATCGACGAAAAGTGCACCGCGAAAAGCACTAAAATCCATATCACCAAAAGGAAAACCAATGACCAGACGATCTACTAACGGGAAGCGTAGCTCTTGGTTTATCAGCACCATTTTGCTGCCCCAAATCGAGCGCCACGGATAACCGCGCAAAGTCCACGATCCACCCAAAGAGAAAAACTCGGGCAGGTCTCCGGCGCTGCGCCGCCCCATATAGCGCATGGCCAAACTAGTGCGCTGCGATAGGCGAAAATAATGTCTATAATCGCCAAAGAGCGTCGCGTTAAAACGCCGCGAAGTCTTAAAATCGACGGTCTGCCCCACGCCAAAGCTATAGCGTTTTCCCTCTAGTGGCCCCGTCGGTAGCCACAGCGAACTATCGTGCGTATAGCTAACAAAGTTATTGGCGAGCCAGCCCGATAATTGGCGACCTTCAAATTGGCGATCGATCTCGGCGTGGCGCAGCGAGAGCCGCGTCTCAATGCGCTCGTGCCGCGAGAACGGATAGCTAAAGCTGACATATCCCCCCGTGCGCTTCTCGCGCACAAAACGACCAAAGGTGCTGGAGAAGCGGTCATTGAGGCGAAACATGCCCCAGGCGATATTGAGTTGTTGACCTAAGTGAAGACGCGAAAAAGCGAGATTGAGCCCATCAAAAAAGCCGGTGCGGCTACCGGCGATATGCGAGAGCACAAAGAAGTACTGGTCGTTGCCCAGCACGTCGCTCAGCGCCAGTTGAATGCCGCCCGATGTGCCGAATTCCGGATCCTGCGAGATCTGACTCTGGGCGATATCTAAACTCATCTTGCTGCTGTAGGGACGCAGCGCAAAGAGGCTCTCGCCCTGCCGCCCTGCCAGCGTCCAAGGCTCCGACTGGCTAGCGGTGATTTCGCTCCATATTTCTGCGACACTATCGGCGGTGGCGATCTCCATCTCATATATTTGGAAACCGCCGCTCTGGTAGCCAGAAAAGAGCAAGCTCTCACTATCGGCGCGCCACACCGGATCAAAAGCACCCGTCAGCACGCGCGTCAAGCGGCGCGTTGCCGTGCGCTTGTCATCCATCCGGGTCACGTAGAGATTAAACATCGTATCGCGATCCGAACTGAAGGCAATCTGACCTCCATCCGGCGAAAAAGAAGGGTGTTGGTCGTTGTGATCCCC
>JBLHGI010000183.1:0-12042 GCA_047616505.1 Planctomycetota bacterium | reverse complement strand
GCGCAGGCTAATTAGGGGAGTTGGACTCACGTGCCGCTGCCCAACATACGGCGCAGCAAGCTCTCCTTGCGCCGCGTATCGAGATAGACCGCGAGAATAATGACTAAACCACGCGCGATATCGTGATAAAAGGACGATACATTGAGCAGAACTAGCCCGTTGCTGAGCACCGTGAGAATAAGAATGCCGATAAAGGCACCCCCCAGGGTGCCGATGCCCCCCGTCAAGCTAATGCCGCCGAGGATCACGGCCGCTATGACCTGAAGCTCAAAACCCAAGCCGGCGTTAGGCTGTCCCGAGTTGAGGCGCGAGGCGAGAATAAAAGCGCTCAGCGCCGCTAGCATTCCGGCGATTACAAAGACCAGAATCTTGGTGCGGTCGACGGCTAGCCCCGACAAACGCGCCGCTTCGACATTGCCGCCGATCGCGTATATATAGCGACCAAAGGTCATATGGTGCAGCCCGTAATAGAACAGTGCAAAGAGGATAAAAACGATCAGCACGGGAATGGGCACCGGGCCGATATAACCGGTACCGATGTCGATAAAGGAGTCCACCTTACCCTGGATGGATACAGCCTGTGTACCCACCATACCCCCACCGCGCAAGATCGCCATCGTACCCAAGGTGGCGATCAGCGAGTTTATTTTTGCCTTCGTTATCAGCAGGCCATTAATCAGGCCAATACTAGCCCCACAGACCAACGCCGCCACTAATGCCAGCACCACGCTCTCGCTACTATTGAGCGCAGCCACGGCGACAATGCCGGCTACGGCCTGCGTCGAGCCAACGCTCAGGTCGATCTCACCTAACAAGATCACCATCACCATGCCAATGCCGGCAATAGCCACCAACGAGGCGTCGCGCAGTACATTTTTTATATTGAGTGCTGTAAAAAAGACGGGGCTCAAAAGCGAGATGACGATACAGAGCAGGACCAGGGCTAAGAGCAGTCCCGCCTGCTCGTTGCGCAGCAGCCGCGTGACAAAGGGCTTCATTGCATCAACGCGCGCACCGCGTCCAACTTCATCGTAAAGGGCTCGCTGTTGCGGCTGTAGAACTGGTCGACATTGTCGCGCGTAATCATCAGCGTCGGCGTTTCATAGTGCGCTGGTAGCTTTTGGCCCGCGTGCAGTTTGAGCGCGGCATCGATCAATGACACCCCGACAAAGTCCGGAAACATGCCCAGCGCGGAGCGATAGGGCGAACCGTTCATCAGCGCCGTGTGGCCGACGATGCCCTCAAAACCAAACCCGACGGCCGTTAGGGCGCTCTCGTCGAGACCTGCGGCCTTATAAGCGGCCATGCCCCCCGTCGTCGAATCGTCATTGATACCGAAGATGGCATTAATACCTGGGTTCGCCGTCAGCGCATCCTGCGCCACTTTAAACGCCTTCTCCTTCATCCCTTGGCTATCGACCTCTTGCACGATCTCGTAGGCAATACCCCCGGCCTCCATACCGCGCTTAAAACCGTCGACGCGCTGGCGACAATCCTCAAAATTGGGAAAGCCAATGACGAGTATTTTGGGGGCGATATTGTTTTCTTTGGCGTATTGGGCAAACCACTGCCCGGCCTTAAAGCCGCTGGCTTCGTTGTCGATGCCCACATACGTATCACTACCGGGTACGGGATTCGATTCGGTGATCACCGCGACCCCCGCCGCCTTGGCCTGGCGCACGACGGGCCCCATTGCCTTGGCGTCTACTGGGGTTAACACCAATACATCGACGCCTTGCGCCAGCAAGTTTTCGGCCTTGGAGATCTGTGCAGCCACGTCCATATTGGCATCGGCGATGATCAGGTCAATGCCTTGCGCATCGGCGTGTTTTTGCGCCGCCCTACAGATATTCTGATACCACTCGTGCGACATAAAGTTGACGACATAACCGACTTTTAGTTTTTTCGGTCCCGATTCTGGCTCGCCGCCACAGGAGACGGCAAATGCCAACAGCGCCAACAAGGCGATGAGTTTCTGACCCATAGAATTAAATTCCTCTTATTCTTTTACGGCCCCAGCCGTCAAGCCCTGGACAAAATAGCGCTGCAGCCCAACAAACAGCGCAATCGGCGGTAGACTGAAAATTAGTGAAGCGGCAAATAGCTGATCGTATTTATTGACGTACTGGCCCAAAAACGCCGCCCGCAATCCCACGGGAATGGTCAATGCCTCTGACTTGGTAAACACAAAGGCAAACAAAAACTCATTCCAAGAAAGCAGAAAAGCGAAGGTTCCAACGGCCACGATAGCCGGTGCCGCCAGTGGTAAAATAATCATATAGAGCAATTCAAAACGATTGCAGCCATCGATCAGTGCCGCCTGCTCTAGGTCTACGGGAATCGCGCGGAAATAACCATTGAGCAGCCAGGTGCAAAAGGGTATAGCAAAACCCGTATAGATCAGCACCATGCCCACATGCGTGTCCAACAAACCCATGGCGCGAATCACCTGAAAAAGCGGTATCAGGATCGACGAGCCCGGCAACATTTGCGACATCACGACCACCATCAACAGGAAGGTAGACCCCTTAAAGCTGAAGCGAGCAAAGGCATAGGCGGCACATATGCTAAAGGCGATAGCGATAAACGCGGTCGAAAATGAAATGACGACGCTGTTGATAAAGTACTTAAAAAACGGCCCGGTTTCCCACATCTCGAAATAGGCGTCAAACGTAATCGAGCGCGGGAAAATAATTGGCGGAACCTGGGTCATCTCGGCCAGGGGGCGCACCGAAGTCGTCACCACCCAGATTAGCGGCATGATTAGGATAAATATAAAAACTGAACCCAAGCCATAAGCCACCCAAGTTCGTATCTTAGCCTGCGTCTTAATCCGCATTGGCTTTTTTCCTCTCCTCGCGAAAAAGCACGCGGATAAAAATCATACTCATAGAGAGCAAGAAGACCAGCAGAATCAATGCCGCCGCTGCCCCCTTACCCAAGCGCAAATGCTCGAAGGCAATGCGATAGACCGTAATCGGCACTACCTGCGTCGCCTTGGCCGGCCCCCCTTCGGTCATGATAAAGATCAGCGCGAAGTCGTTGACCATCCAAATTGTGGCAAAGAGAAAAACGACCCCAATGACGTGTTTGAGTTGTGGCAACGTCACGTGAAAAAAACGCTCAAACACATTAGCTCCGTCGACGTGCGCCGCCTCGTATAATTCGGTGGAAACCCCCTGTAGTCCAGCCAGAAGCATAATGGTGATGTAGGGCATAAATCGCCAGACATTGGCCACTACCACCGCACCGACAGCCGTGTCGGGCTGCGCCAACCAGGGAATGTTGGCATCGATAATTCCCAGGCTCAACAGCGCGTAGTTGATCAGCCCGAAACTGTCGTGGAAAAGCCAGCGCCACATATAACCCGTCACCACGGGGGCAATGGCCCACGGCACCAATAAAAAACCGGTAAATACCGGCCGATACTTCTTGATCTCGTTAAAGACCAGCGCCATGCCCAGCCCTAAAGCGAAGGCCACCGGCAGCGAGTAGAGTGTAAAGCGCACCGAACTCCATATGCTGTTGACGAAGGTGCGGCTGCCCAAAAGCTTGGCGTAATTGGCCAGGCCAACAAACTCATCACCTGCCCCGCGGAAGAGCTTTACCTTGTATACGCTCATCACCAGATTGCTAAAGACCGGATAGATGATAATTACCACCAGGACCAACATCGCCGGTAATAAGAAATAATACGGCAACATGTTTTTGCGCAGATTGTCCGTGTTAGTAGTCAAGTAGAACCTCGTTCACTTCCTCGGCGGCAAAGTCTAGTGCCTCTTTGGGGGTCATGGTACCCGTCAGCGCCATATTGACGGCATCGGCGATATAGCGCTGGACCTGCGTAATGGCCGGATGGCCCGGCCAACCCATGCCGTTGGCGCCCGCCTCAGCCAACTGCTGCAGATCGACATAATTGGATTGCACACCCTCTGCATAGGCCGCCTTGAGCGTCGGAATACCGCCCATATTCGGATTGGGAGTGCGCCAAACCGGATCGTTGAGATCGAGTGCCTTGATTACTTCCCACGCCTCGTTGGGCACTTTGCTATAGCCCGTAATCGAAATCATGATCACATCGAGCAACGTGCGCGACTCGTGCGCTTCAATCGGCTCAGCAGGTCGAGGAACTTGTGCGAGAGCGAGGTGATTCAGATCGAAATCGTAGTTACCTTGGACCGTATCCTGCCACCACGGCCCCTCAATAGACAGCGCCGCACGGCCCGTAGACCAATGAGCGGCATTCTCATCAAAGGCATAGGCGGCGCTGGCAGCGGGCATATAACCCTTTGTTTTCATCTCGATCAGAAACTCTAGTGCCGCCAGCCCAGCCGGGCCGTTAAATGCGGCCTTGGTCCAATCGTCGTTAAAAACCCGCCCTCCCGCCTTGTACATCAGAGGCAAGAAGCGATAGGCCGTATCCAAATTGACGCCACCCGGCATCGTAAAAAGATCGACGCCCGTACCCGCAAACTCCGGTCCCAAAGCCAACATCTCTTCCCAGGTCTCGGGTACTGTGAGCCCTTTCTGCGCCATAATATCGGCATTGACGGCCAACACAAAGGGCAACATCGTCACGGGCAGACCATAGTGTTGGCCCTTGTATTCGACTAACTCCCAGACATTGTCGAGGATTCGTTCTGTCACTTGCGGAAAGTCGGGGAAATTATCGAGCGGATACAAGCCCCCCAACTCGCCAAACTCCACCGAGTATTTGTGGTGAACGCGCACGATATCCGGTCCATCGCCGACAATCGTGGTGCTGATCAGACTTTCGCGCTGCGTCGCCCAGTCGCGAAACTCCAACTCGATGTGGATATCCGTGCGAGTGGCATTGAAATTCTCGACGGCTTGCTGCACCCAATCGCGCAATCCTGGAACGCCGCCAAACTCCCAGAGAACGACCGTCGTCGGCTCACCTGGCCGTGGACCGTCATCTCCACCGCAAGCCACGAGTACTACAAATAATGGGACTAATATATTTTTCATCATAATAAGGGATATATATAAGGGTGTGAAGCACTTTACGGCAAGTATTATTACATCGATTCATCATCCTTCACCCCATATTTCAGCTCCATTGGCACTCTTTAAATGGCTGCTCTTTATTGAATACCTACGGACTAATCTCTACCTTATATGATCTGAGCGAATATGCCTCGCAGTAAACTTCTGATTAATTTTTTGGAGAATACGATGCTGTTATACGCCCTCTGTGCCGTCTTACTCACAGCACCCGCCCTCTGTGCCGATATGAACATTAACGTTCCTTTTTTGCCAAATACTCCCACGATCGATGGCGATCTGAGCGAGTGGAAAGACAGCGCCCACAACGACGGCCTCTGGGACATGCGCCGCATCGCCGAGTCCTCCTTCTACACGCTGGACCGCGGTGCTCGTAACCGCCTCACGGACCACGGGGACGAACCACCGATATCCGACGACCTCAGCGCGCGCTACTATATAGCTTGGGACGAGCAGAACCTCTATTTCGGCGCCGAGGTGCACGACAATATCAACGACCATGAAGACCCCGCACCCGCCGACAAACGCTGGTATTTTAACGATGCGATCTGCTGGTTTATGGAAGGACCACGCGATAGTGCCAACGAACGCTTTGGCCAAGGCGACAATGCCTTTTGTTTTGTTGCCGACCCCAAACCCGCCCCCAAAAATGCCTGGTGGCGCCACGGCTCGAATGAACAAACCTATATAGAAGAACCGATTCCGACAGCCTCTGTAGACTACCGCGTAAAAATGAATCCGTGGGGCCAGAGCGAAGGCGATTTTATTCTCGAAGCGCGCGTTGACCTCGCCTCGACCTTCGGCCAAAGCGATTCGCGCTGGACTCCCCCGCAAACCGGCGATGAATACAGCATGGAAATCGTGCACACCGACCCGGACGGCGGTGATTATGGCGGTCATTTTATGATCTACGGCAACGGCGACGACGACAACACGTGGCGGCGCATGATCTTGGTGGGACCGCGGCAGCCGCTCATCCGAATGGGAGAATAAGGTCGGTGGGCCGCTTGACACATCTGGCCAACCGTGAATATCTTGTCCCATTCTCTTAACAAGACCAACTTCTTGAAAACGATGCCAGCGACAGAGAACGACACGACCAGCGGCCTGACGCCGCGCTCCCTTATATTAGGCATCATTCAGGTGCTTATCATCTGCCTGGGAGGACCCTATGCCATTTGGGTCCTGGGCTCATCTGAGATCACCTGGTCGTTCTTCCCCATCGGCGTGGGATTTTCTTTTGTCTGCCTAATCGGCCTCAATATCCTATTTAAGACGCTCAATCCGCGCTGGGCGCTGCGCCCAGCCGAGATGATCACCGTCGTCGTCATGGGTTTGGTCACGACGGGCATCCCCATTTTCATGATGGGTTTTGTGCTCTCCATTCCGACTACGCCCTACTATTTCGCCTCCGCCGAGAACCAGTGGGGCACCCACGTCTTGCCCCACCTGCCCGCCTGGCTGCTGCCCTCCAATGAGGGTCTGGCTATGACCTGGTTTTTCGAGGGGTTACCGCTGGGCGAACCCGTGCCTTGGAGCACGCTGTTTCACGCTTGGACCATGCCGATGTTTTGGTGGCTGAGCTTTATTTGGACGCTCTATTTTGTTTGCTTTTGTATGGTTGTCATTCTGCGCAAACAGTGGGTCGAGCGCGAGCGTCTCGCCTACCCGCTGATGGAAGTACCACAGGCCCTAGTCGCCGATTCCGACGGCCCTTCGCGCCTGCCCGCCATCTTAAAGAACAAAGTATTCTGGGCTGGAGCCTCGATCCCACTCTTTATTGCGCTGTGGAATATCGTCGGTTTCTTTTTCCACTTTTTTCCGCAGATAGCCTGGGAGCATCCCATCCAGATCGCCCACGGCTTCCCGACCATTATTATTCGCTATTATTTCCCCGTCATCGGCTTTATGTACTTCGCCAACCTCAATATCACCTTCAGCATCTGGTTCTTCTTTTTGCTAACGCTGTTGGAAGAGGGGCTCTTTAACCGCTTTGGTATAGGCGTAACTCAGGCCGACACCTTTGTCTGGGGCCTGCCTTCCACTTCTTGGCAGTCCTGGGGTGCCTTTGTGACTTTGGTGCTATGGAGTCTGTGGATGGCGCGCGACCACCTCAAAGACGTGGTGCGCAAGGCGTGGAATCCAGACATCGATATAGATGACACTCGCGAACTAATGTCCTACCGCGCCGCCGTCGTAGGCCTACTCGTCGGCATCGCCTATATGCTGTCTTGGCTCTTCCGAGCGGGCATGGAATTTTCTGTGGCGGCTTTTTTCTTGGCTGGCGTACTGATCGCCTATCTCGGTATTACCCGCCTCGTAGTACAAACGGGAGTTTTCTATCTGACGACCCCCATCGTCAGCCAAGCGATGACGATGATGACGTTCGGCACGGCAGCTATATCACCGAGCGGCCTGGCCGCCCTAGGACTCAGCTATTCGTTCTTTGGCGATGTGCAGTCTATCTTCATGCCATCGGCCGCGCACGCAGCGCGCTTGCACGATGCCATGCGCATGAGTAGGCGCGGTCTGTGCACCGCCATTGTCATAGCTCTGATCATCGGTTTTGCCTCTTCGATCACCTACGTAGTTATCATGGCCTACGACCAGGGGGCTTCCAACTTTAACTCCTGGTTCTTCCGCGTCTCATCCGGCGCTGGTGTACGCACTTTTGACGATGTGATGGCCAAAATAAAGACCCCGGCCGATTTTCACGAACTCAAGTTGACCTTCTTTGGCATCGGCGCTGCGGCCATGTCCGTTCTGACCTTTATGCAGTATCGCTTTCCCTGGTGGCCGCTGCATCCCGTTGGTTTGGCCGTTTCTTCCATCTGGATGATTCGCAACCAGGCCGCCGCTATTTTTGTGGCTTGGGCGGCCAAGAGCTTGATTATGCGCTTTGGCGGTATCGACCTCTACCGCAAGGCCGCCCCCTTCTTTATGGGCTTAATCCTCGGACATTTTGCCGGCGTCGGTATTTCATTCATCGTCGACATGATCTTCTTCCACGGCAACGGACACCCCATTCTACACGGGTAGCCGATCCCCAAAAACACCAGCTATAACGAAAAACATTTAGGATAACGGCGCTTCTTTTACACCCAACAATTCCTCACCCTGCTCTCTATACGTCTGGCGCACCTCCTGCGGGATCGTACGCCAAACCAAAAAGCGCTTGCGCAGCACGTGGAGGAAACTGGTATTGAGCCGCTTCCAACTCGCCACATCGCCGCTGACGCGCTCTATCTGCATTTCGATCCTATATATGCCCGGCATGTCGTCCGTCGGCATGGTGCGCAGAGAGACCCGTTGGCTAACGCCGAGATCGTAGGGAGCCAACCACACTTTCAATCTCAGCAGATAGATCGGAACCTCTCCCCCTCGCTCCAGCTCGAATTCGACCTCTTCTGTCATAAAATCACCAACGGAACCCTCGCCGTAGGAAGAAAATACCCGGTGCAAATAAGCGCAGCTGCCCAAGGCATCGGCCTTGGCTAAAGTGAAGGGAAAATCGAAGCGCCAATGATCCCCATCGGGTTCGGGGAACTGCCAGCGCCGGGTGACGTCGGGCACCGACATAGAAGCCGCCCGGCGCGCTGGGTAGATCGTCGATAGCACGACCGTGGCCATGACCATCAGAGTCGAGGTAATCGCCGAGAGCGAGGAGTAGTTGAGAAACATGCCCCCCAGCATGTCGTAGCGCGTCAAGACCAGCGTCGCCGTCTGCCCGACCAAATAGCCCAACACGGCACCGACGATGGCAAAGACCATGGCTTCGGCGATAAAGAGCGAGGAAATATGCCCGGGAGCCAACCCCACCGAGCTATAGACGCCGATCTCTGCCGAGCGCTCGTAGACGGCCCCGAGCATCGTATTGAGCACGATCAGCGCCGCAATCAACAGCGGAACAAATAAATTGCCCATGCCCGACAGGGACGCCGATCCCATCGAAGTATAGACGCGGACCTGGTCGCCTTCGCCGACGAAGAGCGGCATGGCCACGCGCACGACAAAATCCTCGACTTTCTTGAGCAGTATCTCGCTATCCGAAAAATCGGTAATGGCGACCGAACGCAGTGTGCCCCCTAGGTCGATCACCTTTTGGTAGGGCATTATCGCCACATTATTGGCCAATAGATGGGTAAAGGTCTCGATCGCCGCCGTATCCATTAAGCGCGGATCCAGATTGGCCATCTCCTGCATCTTCTTCGCCTCGGCCACCGTATCCACGGGTATCGGACTCTCGTTGTCGAGATCGCGCAATTGGTCGACGGCATCCCCGTCTATCAGACCGATGACTCGGTAGGCATGCCCCATAATCCACACTTGCTTCTGCCCGACGTCTTCGGGACCTATGCCGAGAATCTCCCCCATCGCCTGCGGTAGTATACACGCATCGCGCTCGCCTTCTTCAAACCAGCGGCTGCGCTCGCCAATTAGCATGTTGCCCATGCCCATTAGCCCTTTTTCCCCTGGGCTCAATCCCAGTAGAGCAAAGGCAAAACTCTCCGTGCTGCTCTCTTTCTGCCGAATGTCGATATAGGCGCGCTCGCCAACCAAATGCGATGCCAACCAGGCACGCGGCAGCACCTTGGCCTCCTCAGAAAATGCACTCTCAGCATAATCGAGTACGGAGAGTTGCAGCCCCTTCCAACCGCGATCGCGCAGCAGCGCCCCATCGTATACCGGCGCGTTGGGCCGCGGAATCTGAAAGAACTTCAGATAACTCTGCACCGAAGTGAAAGCCTGTGTTGTAAAGGTTAGCAACGTCAGTGTGAGAACGGTCAACAGCGTGCGCGCCTTGCGTTTGCGCAGATTAGATACCCCGAGTGCAACGGCCGCCGACGTGGCGCTCAGGCGGCCGATATCGGCTTCGTGTATGCCCACCGAAGCGCGCTTGCGTTGGCCCACCTCGCGCGTAAAACGGCCCAAAATCATCATCAGCGCCGAGCCACCGATGGCAAAAATGACAAAGGCCAAAAAGATGATATAAGGCGAAGAACTGATCTTGAAAGCCGGATGGATAAACCGCATGATCATAAAGATGCCGAGAAAAAACAGCGAAGCGCCCAGCATCTGTCGCCGCACGTCGGCAAAACCAAAAACCAAGCGCTCGCAGCAAAAGGAGAAAGGCAGGAGCAGCGCAAAATAAAAGATTACGCCATAGACCGTATCGTCGGCCGTGGCCTTGATATCGGGGTATCCGCGCCCTTCTAAGCCCCAGGCCTCGCGCGTTTTCGCCTTAAACTTGCTGTAGTTTCGCGCCTTTAAATGCTCACCGGCTTCGACCAACGCCGCGCGCGCCTCCTCGTGAAGACGCATAAATTTTCCGTTGCGCACGCCGTAGCGGGCCAGCTGTTTTATACGCACATCGTCGAGCACCCACATATCGCGCGCCGCCGCATACCCCGGCCTCAGCACGACGCCTTCATTCACGGGATAACCCCGCCCCAAAGCGCTCTTTAACGCGCCATCGTCAATGGCTTCCGGCTCGAGTGGATTTTCGAGTAGCTCCGCCGGTGCCCCGCTGAGCAAATAACGCACGCCGAAAAGACTCGTGCTCATCAGCACTTTTACGCGGGTGTCCGGTGGGGCGTAGACCACCGAGGCCAGCGTGACCTTGCCCTCCTCGTTACTCTGGCGCTCGACAAAATCAGCGCCCCACGACTGCGGCATCCCGTCGCGATCATCGAGTACCGTCACGTGGTCGAGCACCGAGAGATAGCGCGAATCGACTGTTTCGAAAAGACTGAGTGCTCGACACTTAAAGAGCACTTGCAGCATCTCGTTTTCCCACCAGCCCCAGGGATGTAGCATGGGATAGGTCTCATTGCCATCCTGCCCCATATCTGGCGCCGATACGATTTGACCTCGTGCATCCAGCTCGTAGGCCTTGATCGTATTGTCGTAGCGATTGCGCATAATATCAAAGCGGAAACGCCCTTCTTCATCAGCTTGGCGCACCATCAAAGAGCGCACCCCCCCAACGGAATTGGGTCCCTGCTGTTGGTAGGTAACTAAAGATTTAGCGACCGGCGCTTTCGGCACGGCAAAATTGACATCGCGATCGAACCAGTAGATCGAACCAGCCAAGCTATGGCCATAATCCTCCAGCTCGAGTTTGCCCGGCTTGAGCAACTCGGCGTCGCGCCCCGCCCAAGCCAACATGGCCGCTAGGGTGCGGATCTGCCGCGTCAGATTCTCCATATTCATCGCCTGCGGAAGATCCAACGGGGTGTCCACTCGCTCGCGCGCATCGTTGGCCGTCGACAACGCCAACGCCTTCTGACCGACAAAAGCAGCCGCTTCGCTGGCAAAGGCCAACGGGATCGGCATATAGTTTTTCCACGTGCGCTTGGGAGGCGTAATACCTTCGTAATGGCGCGTCGAATCGGCGAAAATTTCCTCGACCGCCAAACTCAGCCGCTTCGAGTAGGGCTTCAACATGTACTTGATATAGTTGTCTGTCTGCCACGTTGGGTTGTAGAACGTGCCCATACCGAAGGACACACTGCGGTCACCGTGGCTAGATAAATCCAGCGACAACATCAGATCGAAATCGATGCGGTCTTCCACACTCATGCGCTCGCGAAAATACTCGCTCTGCCGGCTGTGTCGGTAGAGAAAGTCGTTGATGCCCTCTAGCCCTTCGAAGTGTCCAGATGTGGCCAAAAAGAGTACGGAATACTGCGGTCGGTGCTTGGCAAGCGTCTCTGCCAATTGCAGCAAGGCGACAATACCGGCCGCATTTTCGGCGCCGGGAGCCAGCGCCGGTACGACGGAGATTGCATCGTAATAGGCCTGGATAACAATGACCTGATCCTTCCACGCCTGATCCCCTTCGCGACTCTTGGCCGGCAACATCTCAGCAGACCCCGGCAGCCAGCCATCTATATTGCGCGCCTTTACGGCCTCCCAGTCCATCTGCCCCTCGAGATTCACCTCGAATGGCCCTTCCTCCATTTTGGCTAACAGGGCGAGCGCTTCTTCGCGCTCGATCCAAAATCTCGGCACATC
>JBLHGI010000182.1:0-12135 GCA_047616505.1 Planctomycetota bacterium | reverse complement strand
GAGTAGCAGTAGCTTTTTCGGTCGTGGCGAACAAGCAGAGTCCTGCCAATAGTACGGCACTTATTTTTTTCATAAAAGTCCTCCTCGGACTGCAACAACGATAATGACTGCGTGCGACCAATCTACGTGGCCGCCGGCGTAACAAAACGCGATATCAGTGCAGCAAAGGCGCTCCTCCTGCTCTGTGCAGGTCCTATTGAGTTATTTGCAAAGCGGCCATGCGTTCAGCCACTCCGCCGTCTTCCTGTTGAATCTCTATTTTATAAAGATAAGTACCATTGGCCAAATTCGCTGGCTTTTGCCAAAAAATTTGGTTATATCCCTCTTCCACACTACCCTCAACCTCATCTACTAATCGGCCCGACAACGAAAAAACTTGAATCCGAGTCGACATAGCCCTTGCGGATAAATCATAGGTAAAGTGCCCGTTCTCACCGCGCAGGGGGTTCGGATAAAACAGGGGAGTCTTTATAGCTGAGTTATCCCCTTCGGCAAGCACGAAGGTCGCCTCGTTACGAGCTGAATTATTAAACGTGTCCCAGGCTTTCAGACGTACGGTATGCTCCCCTGGTTCCACTCCCTCTAGGGGAAATTCTACCACCCCTTCGCGATAGTCCCCTTCCAATACACTAAAAAAGTCCGTCACCTTAAATACCTGTTCATCGACGACCAATTCAATCTCATGCCCTGTCTCCCCCGTTATGTTGATGCCGCTAGGGTCCGAGATCGATGCATAAAGCACGGGTTGGCCAGATACTTTGTCGCCGCTGCGGAAACCATTCTGCCCCTTGAAGCCTAGGCGAATCTGCGGACCGTCCAGATCGAGTTCGACATTGGGTGCCGTGCCAGACAGTACAATCCCCTCCAGTGAACCGAAAGCCGCCGGTAAGTCTTCACTCCACGCATACGCACTCATACGACCGTCTTCACCGCCATATGTTATGTCCTTGGGCACGCGAAATACGGCGCTGAAACGCCCCTTCTCTACCGCATAACGCCCGCGAAAGAGATGCGTTCCCACCTGCCTATAGCGAAGACCATCGAGTAGGCTCATTTCGGCTGAGTCAAAGGCTTGTAGCCATGCAAATCCATTGTAGTTGTCTGCTATATTTCCAGCTTCATCGAGGACGCGCCCACGCACTTCAACCAACCCCAAAGCACTCAACGGCCCATCCACTTCCACATCAACACTATAACGGGGTGCTGCCAAGCGCTGCAGAGGATCACCAAAGATCGAATAGCGCTGCATATTGCGCAGCGCTACGCGGTCACCAGGGCTCGTAGCCCCACGGGCAATTTGTTTGGCCTCCATCAGTGCCAACCCCACCGGCACGTGCAAACGACCGCTGCGATACATCTGCCCGTGAAATGCTGCAGCTAGAACCACATTGCTGAGGTGAAAACCCACGCGCGTGGCAGAGATCATACCGATCACCCCCCCATCGGGCAAGTTGAGCAACTCCTCGGGCATCGATGTTTTCACGGGGTCATCAAAGACACCAACCTGACTAGCGGCCGTATAGAAAAAGGGTAAACGCCGACCGTTGTCGATCTCGCCCAAATCGCGTGATACGCGAAAGAGCTGTTCGTGGGCCAACACATCGGGGTTGCCATGCCCTAGATAGGTGAGGATCAATGCCCCCTCGTTGAAACGGCGAATAAACTCGTCGCGCGCGCGCGGTTTTGCCCGCCCTTCCAAAGGGAATTGTGCTAAGTAAAGCTTGTCTAAGTCTAGATTCTCTGGCATGTAGCGATTCGACATGATTTCGCTGTCGCTAATAAAATATGCTTCTACATCCTGCGGCCTGTCTGGGTTGCTCAAATCATCGGCAACTAGCAGCACGCGACTCTGCCAAGGACCAATTTCCGGTTCGCGATCGTAGGTTATGATCTTATCGACCAGTTGTTCCGCTGCCGCCGCTGTCTGCACGGGCAGACGCCCGATAGCCATATCGGGCAACTCATCGTTGCCTACAATGCGCACATACCACTCATCGTACGTGCTATCGCCATCCTGATAAGGAGGTATCCAATTGCCCCTACTCGTCCTCGAATTGTTCTTGTAGTCATAGGAACCGTCCCCCATTAGCGCGATGTAAAAGGGGGCGGGCTGCCAGTTAGATTCGGCATAAGCGAGAAAGTTACGCAGCGCCGCAGGGTCGAGAAGGCCGCCGGAGAACTCGTCGTAAATGTCCTGTATATCGATGGCGCGGGCATCGATCTTTGCACCAAAACGATCGTCCTGCGCACGCCAGCGGGCTAAGCGCTCAGCGGCGGCGGCAAAGTCGGCGTGGTATATGACGAGATAATCTGCTCCCGAGGTCGTAGCAACGAGACTACTGGGAGTATCCAAGGTCATTTTCAGCGGGCGTTTCCACGTGGCAGGCCCCCCAATCACATACTGTCCAGAAGCTGAGCCTGAATCGTCTTGGAAAGCGAGTTGCCCGCTGGTTGAGTCGTATTCAAAGTTGTGAATTTCGACTAGGCGATCCGAGACTTCAAATACGCGTGGCTCTTCTTCCTCAAACCCCGACAACTCGTATTCAGCTATTTGGTCAATCACTGGAGAGAAAAAATTCAGCAATCCGCGTTCGGCGCTAAAGCCGCGACTGTATTCCAATTCGTACCAATCGAAACGCGTCGGATCCCCTGAATGGAAAATCCCCAATTCATTCAAACCCTCAACGGGTCCGTCTTCGGCCTGTAATTCGCGCGTGACATAGGTGTTGCCATCAAAGGCAACCTGCCCGATTTCTATATCATTCCAACGCACGGAAAAACTAGCGCGGTTGCCATTTATGCCAATAAAACCGAAGCGAATAACCACTGGATCATCAACTGGATCGCGTACTACAAAGCGGAAGTTGCGCGCGCGCAGCGCATTGCTGCTAAAATCTTCACTGTACCAAGAATAACCCGATTTAATGCCAAAGGTCTGGTTGAGAACGAACTGTTCGTCTTCACTGTGTATGCGCACGCGATGGCTCGTCGGCCGCTCGGGTGCAGAGGCATCGAGCGCCCCGCTGCGCACGGTTGCGCGCAAACCGCTGACGCCACCGCCGAGACCCAACCAATAGACGTTTTCATGGGTGTAGAGGTTTTGTAGCCACTCATAGCGCCCCGTGCGATCATCGTATTCCCATCGCTCTAGTGGTTCGCCGTAGAATAGGACAAAATCTTCGGCATCAAAGCGCCCATCCCCGCCATCTTCGACGACGAGCCCCATTTCATCCAGAGGTTGTGGCTGCTGCGCAGAACGCAGCGAAAGGGCACGCCCACCGCCATAGAACAAACGCAAGGTCTGTGGATCGACTTCATGCAAATCGATACCTGCTTGTTCCAACTCTTGGCCCGTGATCCGGTGCATGCCCTCCTCGCGAATATTGACGCGCAACCAGGTGCCTTCGCTTTGCACCGTCTTGGCTGCCTTCCGAGGACCGCGAGGCAAACGCCAGTTTTTGGCTTGCTCATAATTACTTAAGATCTGGCTGTAATAGCCTTCCGCCGAAGGTTCGACCGCGGCACGACCTGTCGCAGCATCAAAACGCAGCTCAACAACGGCACGTGAGTACGAAAGGTCCTGACCATCAGCTCCTCTATGCGACAAAAAGGACAGTTCCGCTACGCGCTGACGGCGCGCCATGCCGATCCCCTCTATAGTAGCAAGGGCTCGTCCAGCGACTAGAGGTCGGCCATCAGTACCCTCCGCTTCGATAAGTTCGAGGTGGACATCGCCCTGTGCTGGCACGCCAACCAGAAACGTCCCGCCAGAGTTGCCGCGCGCGGTCTCCACAGCCCGATACTCCAAGCGTATGTAATTTGAACCTGTATCTATAACGCGCAAATCGGCCCACAGCTCGCTACCAGCCAGAACTATCGCCAAGAGTGCGACGTAAAAACGCCTATTCATGTTCACCAGGGATGATCAATGATTGTTTCGAGGAATCGTGTGAATGTCGCGTTTTTAAGTTGAAAGCAAAGCGCTTCTTTGTCAAGTTAGACTCTTGACTTATCTGTATACCCACGCTATCTTTTCCGGTCTATTACAGGAGAAATTGAAATGGCTAGAAAATGCAGCCTTACTGGCAAAAAGGGCATGGTTGGCAATAATGTCAGCCACTCGCAGCGCAAAACCAAGCGCGTCCAACATCCCAACCTAATCACTAAGCGCCTCTATATTCCCGAAGAGGATCGCACTGTGACAGTACGCCTTTCGGCACGTGCCCTGCGCACGATCAACAAGAAGGGCATTCAGAAATTTCTCAAAGAAGAGGGCATTTCCCTCTAAGCGGATCTCACTATGTTGACGATCCACGGGGCCGGCCTCTGCGCCAGGCCCCTTTTGTATTTTAGCCCCGCAGTCGCAGCAATAACGACCCCCATTTTCGCCGTTATTAGATATCGGCGAAAATTACAATCCAGAGTCAACTCGCTCCTACCACCGCAAAACATACGATCACAATCCAATATCTAGCCCAGTTCCCTTGCCGCAACCAGTAGAAACGGGTAAATGGGGTTCCATGGGCACGTCACTTACAAGCGGACAAAAGTCTAAGTGGGAGAGAACGTTATTTTATCACAGCAAAGAGCCAATAATTGGCAAAGACCACTGTTCTTTACCTAGCTGCAGGCACTGAAGTGGTTGCACCGTACAAACAGGTAGCTCAACTGCTATTACACCCAACGGATGACATGGGATAACAGGGACTGCACGATCAATGTCCAAAGGCGGAATTCCACGGCCATCTCCTAAAAGAGATCGCTAGGTTTTCTCCAAAGACTAATGATACGCGCGATAAGGCAAATACCCGCCACTCACCCTATTCTCCTCAGCGGAGGTTGCACTGTTATTCCTATGCAGTCGCACTCAGCGTCGAAGGCATTCTCTGCTCGACGAATGATTGCAATATGGGCTTTGCGACCCTGCTATTGAGCGATATGGCTACCGCACAATATGCTGACTCGGCACGACCCATGACGTACGCTATAGGGTCCCCGTGCCGCTGGCAAGACACTCGAAAATGCCTCCAAGTTGCGCTATACGAGCATCTCTTCGATTTCGCGTTGCACGTGTTCCTCGCGAACTTGATCGATCACTTGCTTGAAATAAGCAGCCGCTCCGCTAGTAATCAGCCGTTCGATCGCATCGATCTCTTCTTCACTATAAGCGCCAGAATCCTTTACCAATTCCATGTATTCGATCTTGGCATCCTTGTCCAATTCGCCTATTGACGAGAGCATGTCGAAAAGTTTATAGGCCGCCTGACTTTCTAGGCAGCGCTCGACGATATAGGCCAGACGCTCATTGCGCACACTCGCCTGCGTTTCAGCTCTTTCCATGACTATCTTTCCCGTAAAAGGTGATTGCGGGCATTCCCCACATATACACTCTTCGGATAGCAAGGATCGGGCCGACGGCGAGTCAAAATTATATGGAGGACCTACAATCAACTAAAAAACAATATGTTAAATTCATACTATTTTAGAATCGACTATCTGAATGATCCTATATACGAGCTTCATAAAGGGAAAAAATATCCCATGGCGGACAAAATTTTTCCCACTCCTACCAACTTGTCTCAATCAACGACAAGTGCTATTTTTATGGATCAACTCACAGGAAATGGAATAAAATGATAGATAACGATCTGTTGGCCATACTCGCCTGCCCCGAAAATAAGACCCCCGTCCACCTAGCAGAGCAGGACCTCATTGACCAGCTCAATAGCCGCATCGAAAGCGGCGAGCTCTCCAATCGCGGCGGCAAGAAAGTCGAAAAACAACTCGATGGCGGCTTGGTGCGCGAAGATGGAGCCTACCTCTATCCTATAGACGACGATATCCCCATTATGCTCATCGACGAAGCCATTGCCCTTACGTAGGTTCCGGCCCTTCGACTTTGATCAGGGTTTGGCTGCGGTCTTGGTTCTCTAATAACAAGACACGCGCACCTTGGCCACGCGCTAGCTCTTTGTAATTCTCAACGAGTTCGACCGTTCGCTGTTTGCGCAATAATTTGAGTGCTGCGAGCTTTTCAAATCCTTCTTTAGTTACAATCCCCAAGGGTTTTCCCTGGTAATAGATCGTATAAGCACGCACACTGCGCACCGCTTCCTCTTGGGCACGGGGTTCTTTTTTGCTCTCGTGCCCATAGGTCAGTGCCCAACCAATCAAATTGGCCAAGACAACAGATAAATCACTCACCCAAACGGCGAGACTCAAACGATTAAATACCCCCAACGGCACAAGGCATACCAGCATCAGGCTCGCCATAAAAAAGAACATCAGCCGATGTCCACCCAGTAATCTCCCCTGGCGCCTGCGCGACAACATCGCACCGATCTGCACCAAAGCTCCCAGAAAAAAAAGGGCAAAGAGCGCGAGCACACCTATTTCGTGCACACCTCCCTCAGGCACTGAAATCGCTCCATCGCTGCTGCCAATACGGACGCCCGTGCTCTGGTGCATTCTGCACCAAAATAGGATCTTCTATATCACGGAGAAAAACAACAGCGCGCCGCACGTCCCAATCGCATGTAAAATCGCTCATATCACTTTCCCATTTCTAAGCATAATCGCCCCCGGAGCGCATCGAGTCAAGCCGGTATTCTCGCGCGCGACATCCCGTCTTTATATTATATTTTTATTAGCGAAAGGATGGCCCATGACAATCGTAGACACCCACTGCCATACGGGCATACACAAATACGAGCCCATAGATTCCCTGTTATTCCATATGGAAAAAAATGGGGTCGGTAAAGCCGTGCTAATCCAACACGCCGGGGAAACCGACAATAGCTACCACATCGAATGCTTGCGTCAACACCCCGACCGCTTTGCCTCTGCCATGATCGTAGCACCAGACGACGACGGTGCGCGCATCCGCCACTGGGCTGAACAGGGCATCATCGGCATTCGCCTGCCGGCGTCATCGCGCGCAACATCTGACGATCCCTTGTCTCAGTGGCGCACGGCCGCCGAATTAGACTTAGTCGTCAGTGCGCCCTGTAATCCAGCCGCACTTTTGAGCGAAGAGTTTAGCGAAGTACTGCGTCTCTTTCCCACGCTGCATATCGTCATTGAGCACCTCGGTGGCGTCGGCCAGAACTCGGCAGAACCCTATGGTGAATTCAAACGCGTATTGCAGCTGGCCGAACGCCCCAACCTAAGTATCAAGTTACCCGGTTTTGGCGAATTCTGCTCCCTGCCCTTTCCCTTTGCTCACGTGCCGCCTCTGGCAGAAATGGCCATCGAAGCCTTTGGCCCCGAGCGCGTCATGTGGGGCAGCGACTATCCCCCTGTAAGCTCACGCGAAGGCTATGCACACTCCCTGCATTTCCCCCAAGAATATCTCGCGGCACTAAGCGAGAGTGAGCGTGCGTGGATCTTTGGAGAGAGCGCGTTGAAGATCTGGCGATTCCCCCAATCGTAGAGCTTCCATAGGAAAATGGCCTCAAATGCAAAAGTCCCTGGCGATTGTATCATCGCCAGGGACTTTATATCATGGTGCCGAAGCGGGGACTCGAACCCCGACGCCCGAAGGCACTACCCCCTCAAGATAGCGTGTCTACCAGTTTCACCACTTCGGCACAAAAACGCTTATTCCGTCTGACCGTCACCACCGTTAGAAGTCTCGGTCGTCGTCTCTGCTGCCGGCGGCTCACCAAGCAGTGATCCACCACCATCTAACGGTGCGGGAGCCACTGGCGGTAGCGAGCCTTCTTCGAGCATGCGCTCCGTAGCCGTTGCCGGTCCTTGCTGCGAATTTTGGAAAGCTACGGACTGCACCAAACAGCTCACCATAAACACGGTGGCTAGAATAGTTGTCGCTTTGCTCAAAAACGTAGTTGCGGTGCGCCCTCCCAAAACAGAGGAAGCCCCCATGCCGCCGCCAATCGCCCCGGCTAAGCCCCCGCCTTTACCCGACTGCAGAAGCACGGCACCGACGAGCAACAAACATACGAGCACGTGAACAATTGTAAAAAGTATTTCAAACATTATGCATTAGCCGCCTTGACGATAGCTGCAAAGCTCTCGGCATCGAGTGCCGCGCCGCCAATCAAACCACCGTCTATATTTTTTTGTGAAAAAAGTTCTACTGCATTATTGGGCTTGACACTGCCCCCGTACTGGATGCGCATTTGTGCGGCCACTTCACCACCAAAACGCTCCACCAAAAAAGTTCGAATCAAAGCGTGCACTTGCTCGGCCTCTGCGGCCGTCGCCGTCTTGCCGGTCCCGATAGCCCAAACCGGCTCATAGGCGAGCACGATACCAGAAGCCCGTGCAACATCTACCCCTTCTAAGCAGGCGCGCACCTGACCGACCACCACTTCTTCTACCTGCCCCGCTTCGCGCTCTTCTAAGCTCTCACCGACACAAACAATCGGCGTTAAACCAGCCACGAAAGCCGCTGCTAACTTGCGGTTTACCTGTTGGTCCGTCTCAAAAGCATACTGACGGCGCTCAGAATGTCCTAAAATAACGTACGTACAACCGCTGGTCAATATCATAGCGGGAGATACATCGCCCGTATAAGCACCCTCTGACTCCCAGTGCATATTCTGCGCACCTAATCCGATCGCACTCCCCTCTAGGCTCGCATGCACGGCCCCAAGGCTAGTAAGGGGTGGGCACAGCACGACATCGCACCCGGCACATTCCCCATCGAGCAGAGGTTTTAACTCCTCTACAAAAACAGCCGCTTCGCTCGCCGTTTTGTTCATTTTCCAGTTGCCAGCAACAATAGGCCTACGCATACCCTTAATTCTCCTTATCCGACAGAGCGACGACGCCGGGCAACACCCGTCCCCCCATACACTCTAGTGATGCACCACCACCCGTAGAAATATGGGTCATCTGCCCAGCCAAACCCATCTGTGTTATCGCCGCTGCCGTGTCCCCACCGCCAATAATACTAATAGCCCCCTTATCCGTAGCGGCCGCCAACGCCTGCGCCACAGCGAGCGTCCCTTCAGCGAAGGGTGGCATTTCAAATACGCCCAGTGGGCCATTCCACACGACAGTCCCTGCCTTCGCTATTTTTTCGCTATAAATCCTACGCGTCTCAGGGCCAATATCGACCCCTTCCCACTCGGCCAGCATTCCTTCGCGCACAACGACCTGCGTCTGCGCATCTTCAGCAAAGCGATCGGCGATCACTAGGTCTACGGGGAGCAACAATTCCACCCCGTGCTCTTGGCAACGCGTTAGCAGATCTTTAGCCACCTCAATACGATCTTCTTCTAATAGCGAGGTGCCGATTTCCAAGCCCATCGCCTTAAAAAAAGTATAGGACATTCCGCCACCGATAATAAGCGCATCGACCTTGTCCAATAGATTCTCAATGACTTCAATCTTGCCAGAAATCTTAGCTCCACCCAGTATCGCTACAAAGGGGCGCGCCGGGTTTTTTAATGCTTCGTCTAGGTAGGCAATCTCCTTTTCCATCAGTAAACCACTCACGGCCTCAGAGACGTGATGAGTGATTCCCTCTGTCGAGGCGTGGCCCCGATGCGCCGCACCAAAGGCATCGTTAACAAAGACATCGCCCAGCGCTCCCAACGACCGAGCGAAAGCCTCATCATTGCCCTCTTCTTCGGCGTGAAAACGCAGATTTTCGAGCAGCATTATCTGCCCGGCCTGCAGCTGGGTCGCTTGCTCTAAAACCACCTCACCAATACAGTCCGGCGCCATGGCGATAGGCAGACCCAGCAGGCCACTCAGATGAGATGCCACGGGAGCAAGCGACATCTCCGCACGGCGTTGACCTTTGGGGCGTCCTAAATGCGACATCAGCACAACGGAGGCACCACCGTCTAATAAACGGCGTATCGTCGGCAGCGCTGCGCGTATACGCGTATCGTCCGTTATCTGCTGCTGATCATTTAGCGGCACGTTAAAATCGACGCGCACCAGCACTCGCTTATTTGCTACGTCTATATCGCCGAGCGTTTTTTTAGCCATGATTCGCCTTAGCCGAAAAAGACGCGCGCCAGATCGTAAAAATCCTGGTCGACGACTTTGAGTGTGTCTACTGCCTCAGAGAGCGGAATTGAAACAATTTCGTTGCCTTGTAAGCTGACCATATTGCCGGAGTTATCTTGGCTGACTAGGTCGATAGCCGCAATGCCAAAACGCGTGCCCAAGACTCGATCAAATGCCGTCGGGGTACCGCCGCGCTGTAGGTGTCCCAACACGGTAACGCGCGTTTCAAAGCCCGTGCGTTTCTCTACTTCATGACATACGAGTTGGCCGATCCCACCCAACTTTACGTGACCAAATTGGTCTAGGCCCGCTTCGGTGACCACGAACTCACTGTCGCTTTCCTCGGCTTGTAAGGTAACGCCTTCCGATACGACTACAATCGAGAAATCCTTACCGCGCGCATGGCGTTTCTTGATCGTGTCAACGATTTCGTCAATCGTATACTTCTGTTCCGGTATGAGGATCATATCAGCGCCACCGGCCAGCCCCGCGTGCAGAGCGATCCACCCACTGTGACGGCCCATCACTTCTATGACCATAACGCGGTTGTGCGACTCGGCCGTCGTATGAATGCGATCGATCGCCTCGGTGACTATATTGACGGCCGTATCAAACCCAAACGTATAATCAGTGCCACTCAGATCATTATCAATCGTCTTCGGTACGCCAACTACCGGCACGCCCAAATCGTGTAGTTTACGCGCTACGCCCAGCGTATCCTCACCGCCAATTGCTATGAGAGCATCTAGTTTCATCCGACGCATATTCTCAATAACGCGCTCGCCACCATCTTCTTCTTTAAAAGGGTTGGTGCGCGAGGTTCCCAAAATGGTTCCCCCCTTGGGCAAAATTCCCGAGATCTCTTCCAAGCCCAAAGGTTCCCAATCGCATTCCAACATCCCCTTCCAACCCTTTTGAATCCCCTTAAAACGGTAGTTATACTGGGTTATCCCCTTGCGCACTGAGGCGCGTATAACGGCGTTGAGCCCAGGACAATCACCTCCACCTGTCAATATGCCGACCGTCTTCTCGGCCATGACATCTAACTCCTCTTTTAGTGTCACTCGACGGCCCGTAGGGCACGTCGGATGATCCGTTCAAATCGATAATTATAGGGAAACGTAAAATTTAATTATATATATTGTTTTGGTCAAGAGTGCCCAGATCTTCAAGCCCTAGCCAATACTACGGGCTGGAGTCGTCGCCTATCCGCGCCGGGATAAGCATCTATACACGCCATCATGGTCGCTCCGGTCGTCACCACATCATCAACGATCCCCAGCACCTGTCCCGGGATCATTTGCCGATCCCACACAAAAGCTCCCAGCATATTGGCCCGACGTTCTTCCGCTCGTAAACTCGCCTGTTGCCGCGTGTTTTTTTTCCGCTCTACCCACCCATCTAAAACCGGAATACACAGCACCTCAGCAAGCCCCAGAGCAATCTCCATGCTCTGATTATAACCTCGCTCTCTGAGCCGAGCCGCATGAAGTGGCATCGGCACGAGGCCATCGAACTCCGCCAACTGGCATTTCATACCCTCTGCCATCCGCCTCCCGAGTTCCCTTCCCAAGCGGCGGCGCCCTTGAAACTTCAAAGCGTGTATAGCCCGGCGCAATGCTCCATCAAAATCCCCCCAAACCAACGAGTCTCCACCCAAGACATCTGATTTACAATCCGCTATAGGATCGGCCTCTAATTTGGAACCTGCTGCCATTTGCCCCCAACAGAGCTCACACAAACCACAGCGCATCTCTACGGTGGAACACTGACAAGACAGGCAACAGGGGGGATAAACAAAATCGAGCAAAACAGACCCATACTCTCTCAATAATGCGGTCAATTTTACACACCTGTGGGTTGAGTTCTATACAGTTCTTCCGCTGTAAATAGGTATACTGCCCGAATGAGCAAAAGGGGCACCAACTCGACCTGCTCTGACAAAAAAAGCACCGGCATTGAAAAATGCCGGTGCTTCTATTTATGCCACTATATCCAAAATGGCTTCTTCGCGCCGAGGCTTTCGCCTCTGATCTTTCTTGCCCTTCTCGTCTTTAGACCGATTGGGACGACGGCGCGGCGGCTGATAGGGCCTCAACAGTGCGTCGTTGAACTGCACCCATCCGGGTTCAATGCGTTGAATCATGC
>JBLHGI010000181.1:0-12221 GCA_047616505.1 Planctomycetota bacterium | reverse complement strand
GAGCACAGACCTGAGCCAGAACCTCATTGTCTCTATGGGGGACCGAGGCGGAGATATTACGAGCTTGGTCAGCATTTACACGCTGCCGGCCAATTGGGCAGAGACCCGCGTTTTGGCCGTCGACGGCGATTCGACCACCGCTTTTGTGCACCCCCCGCGCATCAATTTTTTCCGCCCGGGTTTCTTTTATACCACGCCGATGTACTTCGACTTGGGAGCACCTTTCCCCATCGAGCGCGTGGTCTTTAGTACGCGCTCCGACCAATCGGGCAACAAGATTCGCCAATTCCGCTTTTACCTCAACGATGGCCGGCCCGAGAGCCGTGACGACAAGGGTGATATTGTCTGGGACCTCGTGCACAGCGAGACGGATAATCTCAATGCCCGCGTAGAATTGCAGGTCGAACCTCAGGTTGTGCGCCATCTCTACCTACACCCTCTCGAAGTCGCTGAAACGTGGGAGATCGCCGAGTTTGAAGTGTACGGGCAGGGCTTTGTGCCCAATGCTTCGTATGTATCAGACCCCATCGATCTGGGACAAGAGTCGAGCTTAGGGCGGATTCGGTGGAGTGGTGAGCGCGGTTCGGAAGCCAAAATATTGATTCAAACGCGCAGCGGCGGTGATGACCAGCCCGAAGTCTATTGGCGCAAAACGGGTGTTGGTGACGAAGAAGTTTCGTTCTCGGCCAGCGGCGCGGCGTTGACTCGTGCCGACTATCTGGCATTGCCGCGGAATGTGCGCGGCACGATTACCCCGGACTTGGACCATTGGAGCGTCTGGCATACCTACGAGTACGAAGACGGGCTCACGGGCACGCGCATTCTCTCGCCGGGGCCGCGCCAGTTCGTGCAATTGCGCATCGACTTTGCTTCTAATGGTCTGCAAGGAGGGCAAATCGACTCGCTATCCTTTGAGTATTCACAGCCGCCGGTAGTCGCTACGGCCATTGGCGAAATACACCCAGCGTCGGTGAATCCAGCCGAGTCGGTGCAATTTACCTATGCGGTGCGGGCGCGCGTAGAGGCGGGGCAGGCTGGGTTTAACCAGCTGGAGGTGCGCACACCGGCGCGCGTAGAGGCGATACGCGCCGTGCGCATAGATCGCGAAGACGTGGACTTTGACGTCGAGTTCGATGTGGCAGATCCGCATCAGTTCCGCGTCGAGTTTTCCCGCATTATTCAAGACCAGACTTTGTTGGAGGTCGATTTTGACGCCCGCGTCTTTGTCTACGGCACGGTGTTTAGCGCCTCGGTGGTCGATGGCGAAGCGGACGAGGTTGCCCAGGAAGTGACGCCCGGCGATGCGGTCGCCGCGCTTTTGAGCGATGATTTAGTCGTGCGCACCGCACTGTCGGGTAATTTGTTGGGCGATGTATCGATCGCACCGAATCCGTTTACGCCCAATGGCGACGATATCAACGATCAGGCACAGATTACCTATACGTTGCTGCGCCTGATGGAAGCGGTGCCCATCGAGGTGGAGATCTACGATTTACACGGCAAAAGAGTGCGCCAATTGCGCGGTGATAAGGGGGCGAGTGCGCTGTATCAGCTCGCTTGGGACGGGCGCGATGACGCGGGAACTATGGCCCTACCGGGGCTATATATCTATCGCATATCTGTAGAGGCCGGTAGCGGCAGTGAGGAGAAGTTGGGACATATTGCGCTGGTTTATTAGACGAAGTACGAGACGAATGTATTTTTTTGGCACCGTCCTAATGGCGACTTTGGCCTGGGGCTGTTCGCAGCCCCAAGTGCCTATTGCCGATGGAGCCGTTGCGCGCATTGATAGTACTACGGTCAGCGCGGAAGAGTTAAGGACCTTTGTCGAAGGGATTTCTCCCGGTCTGCGCGTGCGCGCGGAGGGGGCAAAAGCGCGTCGGCAATATGTGCGCAGTATCCTGGCCAAGCACCTGCTTCTGATAGAGGCACACGAACAACTTTTGCACGAGGATCCGACCGTGCGTGCCGAGTTTCGTCGCCTGTGGCGTCAGCGTTTAGTAGAGGCGTATCGACAGCAGATACTGCCCGGTGAGGTGCTGATTAGCGAAGAGGACATCCGCGCCTACTTTGCGGCTAGCGGTCTCGACCGTCGGCGCGAGATGGCGGGTATTCTGGTAGAAGATGCAGGCTTGGCGCAGCAGATCCATACACAACTGGCTGCCGGTGCCGACTTTGTTGCGTTGGCACGCGAGCACACCATAGACGAGCGCTCGCGGCAGCAGGGCGGGGTCCTCGGTTTTATCGACCTGCTAAAAGCGCGGGACCTACAGGTTCCCGATGCGGTTTTTCGCGACCTGCCCAGTGGACAGTTTTCTGCCGTTTTGCCGATGGGGCGTCGTTTCCAAATCGTGCGTTTTAACGCCGAACAGCCCGTGCCCTTTAGCGAGCGGCGCGCACAAATTCACGAGCTGTTATACAGTAACAAGTTTGGCGAGGCCGAGGCGCGCGAGGTGAGTCGTTTAGAGCGCAAACTAGATTTGAAGATGGTGGCGCAGGGACTGGCGTTGCTGCTGGAAAAGGGCAGCCTCTACACGCGACTGCGGCGCGCGCAGCTATCCGACGAGGAAAGTGAGGTGTCGCTCTTCACGTATAAGGGCGGCCGTATTACGCTGGGCGATTACGTAGATATCTTGAGCAAGGATTTGCGCGCACTATCGGGTTGGGGTTTGAGCGATTCCACCGAAGTGCAGGAAGCCGCGAGCAGTCTGGTCCTGGGCAAAGTCATGCTCTTTGAAGGGGCGAAGCGAGGGGGCATTGCCGATCGTCCGGAAGAGCGGCAATGGGCAAAGGGCACGCGCGAGCGACTGTTGATCGAAGAGCTGCGCCGACGCGAGGTGCTCGAAAAGGCCGAGGTGAGTCGTCAGGAGGCCAGGAATTACTACGAGGACAATGAATCGCTGTTTAAAGAGGCCGACGGGTATATCTTGGTAGAGGTGTTGGTCAAGGACGAGGCCGAGGCCAATATGCTGCGCAAAAAATTCGACGAGGGGGAGACTCTCTCTGCGCTGGCCGAGCAGTATACGCAGCGCTCTGGCATGAAAGAAGAGGCTGGATTGTTGCATATGGACGACTACGAACGCCTCGCCATGCCGCAATTGTACAGAGCGGTAATAGAAGCTGAGATCGGTCAGGTCGTCGGGCCGGTGTCGGTGCGAGAAGGGCACAGTCTCTTCAAAGTTCTCGACTATCAACCAGGTGCCTTAAAACCCTTTGATGATGTCGAGCGCAAGGCGCGCGCTTTGGTGCGCGGCCAGAAAAAAGAAGCGCTTTTTGAAGCGTTTGTCGATGCGCTGATGGCAAAATACGCCGAGCGTTTTGCCGTGTCCGAAGAGGCGCTGGAGCAGGCGTTACCCGATACGTTTTTAGCGCGCTTAACTGCCGGCGACTAGGGTGAGATAATGATGAAAAAACAAAGTTCAAGCGAGCATTGCTCAGGCGCTGAGCTCGTCTGCAATTGCAGCATGTGGCGTACTCTGTATACGGCAAAGAGTTGCTCCAACCTGCCGGTATTTCTGCTCCTACTCTTCTTTGCAGTTCCGGCATTGGCCCAATCGCGCGGCTATAGTCTGTTGACTGATCGGGTCGAGGTCAGCAGTAGTGCTCATTGGCGCGCGTGGGATTTTCCCGGCGATATGGTCGAGATAGAACCGGCCGGTGCAATCCGCTCGCGTCGCGTCAGAGGTTCGTATAATGCCATGTTGGATGCGGCGGACTTCAATCATGGCATTGCCATCAATTTGCGCAATCAGTATGCCAATGCCTTTGAGCTGGACGACGAATTGCTGGCTCGTGGCGGCGTAAAAGCGGCGGGCTCTAATTCGCGTTTAGCCGCTAATATTATGGACGGCGACGAGGCGACTTTTTGGGAGCCGGACCCCGCGGACCCGCTGCGTGATTGGGTGGTCGAAATCGATTTGGGGCGCTTGGTGTCGGCGACTAAACTGGTGCTGCGCTTTGCCGACGAAGGAGATCCATTCTTGCAGTTTAGGGTGCACTCGGCCGGTGGACAGAATCCGTTTGGCACCTCCGACCGCAGCGGTGCATTGGATTATGTGCTGGTCGGCGGTACTACACAGCCGAATCGCGACCAACGCTCGTTCGAGTTTGACTTAGAGCCGGTCGGTCAATACGCAGAGGGCTGGACGGGGCGCATGGTGCAATATGTGCGTATTGCCGTTGCGGCCTCTAACTTAGATAGAGCCGAAGTCGTTTCCGAAGCAGACTACCAGGTGCTGGCGGTCGATGACCGCGGTGCGGTTGAATACCTGTGGCAAGTCGCTGGTGAAGAGCGCCTAGTCAGCGCGGAACGCTACGAGGAACTGTCGGCGACCGAGCAGGGAGGTATCCGCTATTTCCGCCGTGAGCGGCCGCGCTTGGCCGAGATGGAAGTGTGGACGGTGGGTGAAAATATATCGCTGGGACTGATAGAACGCGGAGGCAGCTTGCACGATGTAAACCCCAACGCTTCACCGGACTTGGCCTTTGACGGCGATATGCGCAGCGAGTGGTCTGGCGTGGTCTACGACATCACGGGCGAGACGGTCGAGTGGGGCTTACTCAATATTGATTTAGGGGCGCACTTCCGCATCAATGCCGTGCGCACCGTCACGCGCGAGCTCAGTAGCGGTGGTCGCGTGCTCTACGGTTATCTGCTGCGCGGTTCGGATGGCGCACGCGCGCCGGACGGCAGCTTTATTTGGGAAGAGCTCAGCAGCGATGATCGCCTGCTCAACCAAAATACCCGCCATTTTGAAGATCGTTTTGAGTCGCGGGCACTGCGCTTTCTGGAATTTCGCAATTTGGATATTGCCCGGCGCACGCTAGCCCATTTAGGCCATCGAGTTCCCAGTGTAGTTACCGAGATCCAGGTGTATGCCGATGGTTATTTACCCCGGTTGGAAATGAGCTCCGATCTGATTGATTTGGGCGGCGCCAAAAACTTGACAACTATCGATTGGCAGGCCGATCTCCCCGCGGGCACCAGCGTGGAAATTCGCACGCGTAGCGGAGACGACCTGCGCGAGGTGAATCACTATTATAAAGCCGATGGTACCGAGGTCGCCAACGAGGAAGAATACGACAAGCTGCCCAGTTTCTTCCAAGGTGAGATACAGGTCGAGGTGTTGCCGGGCAATGGCTGGAGCGGTTGGAGCCAGCCCTACGATGCATCCGGCGTGCGCGTGCTCTCTCCGAGCCCGCGTCGCTATATGATGGTGCAGGCGCAGCTCTTTAGCGATGATGCGGACGCGGCGGCTACCCTGCGTTCGCTCCAAGTGCATTTCACGCCGCCGCTAGCAGAACGTATCGTCGGTGAAATTGCGCCGAAAGAGCAGGTGCCCATCGGCTCGCCGGCAGATTTTGAATTGTTTGTTCGCCCATCCTTTGCCGTGCGCGATCCGGGTTTTGATCGGGTGCGGGTCGTGGCGCCTTCTCGGGCCACTATGATTTTGCAGCAGGTGAGTTTGGGCAGCGAGAGCGATTTTGCGGGCGCAGGTGGCGATGTTTATACGCGCCGCGAGGACGGTCTTTTTGCCAATAATTTGGGGCAAGTTTTAGAAGTGGGTGGCGAGGAAACCGATTCACTTTCCATCGATTTCCCCGTTGTACAGCAGCGCGGCGGGGCCGAATTGTTGCGGCTCTCCTTCAGCTCTACAGTGTTTCAGAGCGGTTCGACCTTTGCGGTCGAAGTGGGTAATACGCAGACGCCGGACAATTGGCAGCGGGTAGATCCGGGGGAAGGGGTTGGCGATGCGCTGGCGACGGGAGAAGGGCTAACGGTGTTGACGCCGATAGATGGTCGCGTGATTAAAGCGCTCAAGCGCCCTGGAGTGCTGACGCCGAATGGCGACGGTATAAACGACGAGGTCGTTTTTGAATTTGCCATACTCAAGATCAATACGGCGCGTTCTGTGGGTATAACGCTGTTCGATCTGAGCGGGCGCAAGATGCGTCGTATCGAGGAGAGTCGCGCCTTCGCTAACGGTTTATATCGCTTGCTGTGGGACGGTCGCGACGAAGCGGGCGCGTTGGTGCCTCCCGGTCTTTACCTGGCCCAGATTGAGGTCGATAGTGACAGTGGCGACAATAACAGCATCGGGCAGTTGGTCGGAGTGGCGTACTGAGAAAGCCAAATAAAACGCCGTCTGCGTGCTGTGTCGTTATCGCGCGGGATTCGCCCGAGTTTAAGGTGCGGTATGCGTCAGCGTAATGACATCGTCGTAGAGTCGTCTTTCGTTGCCCAAATAGGTCCCGTCTTCAGCAAAGAGTGGAAAGATGTATACGGGTTTGAGCACGGCTTGCCAACGGCCGTCTGCCAACGGCTCTACATCTACTTCTAAGTGTCCGTAGTGTTTGCCGCCCTCTATGAGCACGCCGTCGCGCCAGACTTCGGGGGCGTACGTGTGGGCGAGGAATTTCTGCTGCGGATTTATTAGCCCTTTTTGCGGGCCACGCAGCCCGTCACCGCCGATGCCCACATCGTAAAAATGTACCGTATGCGGCTGCTCTCTGCCGTCCTCTGCAATTTCCATTCCGCTAATTTCCGAACGCTCCCACATCTCGTCATGACCGGCTAAGACGGCGTCTACTCCGTAGCGCAAAAAGAGCGGCGTCAGCGCGCGCACCGGCACGCCCGATTGTGTGTCCAACTGATCGCCCTCGCCTGGTGGCCAGCCGTGCGGGCCGACGGAATAGGGCACGTGGTGGAAAAATACGAAGGTAAATTGGCGGCTGTCGCGCGCCTCTTTGAGCTGTTCTTCGAGCCATGCATACTGTGCAGAACCGGGGCCAAAAGCTGGAGCGTGGCCGCCGTTTTTATCGCCTTCTCCAAGAAGAAAAAAGTTGGTGTCGCGCGGTGATTGGTGTGGGCTATCGTTGGCTACGTCGAGTGCGATAAGGGCGACGGGGCCGTAGTCGAAGCGGTAGTAGCGGTTGTGCTGTTGGGCGTCTGTAGCCCCGTTGCTGGGAAAATCAAAATAGCTGCGAAAGCGCCCAATAGCTCGTTCGGAGCCGGGTTGTTCGTAGCCGTCGAGCTTGGGGCCTTCGTAGTATTCGTGGTTGCCCGGTGCCGCCATAAAAGGCACTCGGCTGGCCAAACTGTGCTGGCCATCGGCGGCTGTGATATGATGCCAGAACTCGTCCCAGTCGCGCTGCTCGCCCCCCGATTCGACCAAGTCTCCGGCGATGGCGATAAAGTGGGGTTGGCGCGCTGCGATCGCGGCGAGATTGTTGGCGTAGCCGCTGGTTTGGTCGAGCAAGTAGAGCCGGTCAGAACCGTCTGCGTCCGGCCAGTTCGTGTGCTTGCCCGTGGATTCAGGTTCGGTCTCGCTGTCGGCATAGACGATAAAACGAATGGGCTGGTCAGCGGCGGGTGCGGTCGTAAAGCTGGCGTTAAAGCGCTCACTTCCCTGCTCTACGGAATAGGAATACGCCGTCGCTTGCTGGAGGTCTTCTAGTCGTAGTAGGTGGCGGAATGGGGCGGCGGGCGCGGCCCCGTCAAAAAAGGTCGTATCCTCCCACGTCGAATAGGCCAACGCCTCGGCGCGCACTGGGGTCGATGTCAGCGTGACTTCATGGGTAGAACCCTGCTCGCGATAGCTCAGTTGCCCCGGTGCTTGGCTATTGGAAAACCAGATGATCGTCGCACTCTGGGTCGTGGGGTTCTGCAAATAGGGGGGAATGCGAAAATCGGAACCCGCCGCAAACACGGGTAGCAGCATCAATAAAAAAGCAAGTATAGTCATGGCGTAATATATCCTAACCGTAGGCTCCGGCGGGTAAAAAGCCCAGCAATACGCGCAGGCGCTCGTCGGCGTCGGCGTAGACGTGTTCGGGCATTTGATAGTTCATAAAGGGGCTGTACTTGTGGCCGATCAGGCGGCGGGCATAGCTGATCTGGGCCATATAGCGCGTGCGTTCACTGCTATTGGGGCCGCCGCGGTGCCAGACTTGATTATTAAACATGACGACTGATCCGGCTGGGCCCAGACAAGAGACGACCTGGTCTTCGTAGGGCGTGCCTTCGATTGGATTGGGTGGACTGGCGCCGAATAGATGTGAGCCAGGTATTACCTCCGTCGGGCCGTGTTCGATTTTCTCGACGTCTGTCAGATAGTAGTTGGCCGTAAAGAGCAGTACGGGTAGGCGGATATTTTTTGGTGGCTCTCCGTGCGTGACGATAAGGTGCGCAGCGTCGTCTTGGTGCCAGGAAATCAGGCCGCCGTTGGGTGGCGTGCGAAAGCCGTTGTTGTGCACGACATGCGTGACATCGGCAATCAGCGCCTCGGCAAAGGAGACGATCGGCTCGATATCAAAGAGCGAGAGGTTGGCACGACTGCGCTCGAACATGCGCGGGTGTAGCTCGATAATGCTGCCGGGCTCTGGCGGGTTTTCGGTTAGGGCAGCATCGAGGTCAGTGCGCAGAGTCGAAACGAGATCGGTGGGCAGGATATTTTGCAAAAAAAGATACCCATCGCGATGAAATTGTTCGACCCAATTTTCTATTTGGCTTGTAGAGGCTTGTTGGCCCGCTCTATGCGTGGGGGACATGCGGCATTCTCCTAGTGTTCTAATACTAACGTGTATTGCCGTTCATCGGGTATCATATGCAGGCGCAGATGATTTTCGCTCACGGTAAAATGCGTCTGGCCACCGGTGGGCGGCGGCGTGATGCGCACGCCCTGCACTGCGAGTTCGCCGTTGAAGTCAAAGTCGAGCGTTAGTGGTTCGTTGAAGAGGCGGTTGTCTAGTCCGTCGCCGATCGTCAATTCGAACTGGTCGGGCATCTGGCGGCCAAAATAGCGCGCGATGGAAATATCGAGTGCATTGCGCTCTTGGGTATAGGCTGCGATCGCGTCGAGATTGCCACTCCAGAAGTCGTTTCTCCGAATAAAATTCAAATCGCGCACGAATTCTCTATAGGGATAATAGCCCCAGCCATCGGGGTTGCCGATGGAGTGGTAGGTCATAATGATCCAGGCGCGTTGCGCTAGTGTCTGGGTGAGGAAGGGTTCTAATTGGGCGTGGGTGCTGATATCGGATGGTGAATCGGTGCCCATAATGACAGAGGGCAGATTGTACCAGCTTTGGGGGTCGCGCGTATCGTTGGCGCAGATATAGTAGGCGCTGCGGTCGCGCGTGCCACCGCGCGCGGCGATAAAACCGGCGGCGCGGTTGGCCGCCTGCGTTTGGCGGTCGCGACCGGCATAGAGCGGGTAGGCGTAGACTTTGGGGTTGAACCCCCAGGCGCGCATCAAGTCGAAGTTGGTGCGAAAGGATCTAAAGGCGTCGTGGTAGCTAATGGCGTCGTGGTCGATGTGGGTGTGGCCGTGACCGAAAACATGCACCCCGTTGGGTATGAGTTCCTCGTGTATACGCGCTACAATGGGAAAACGGTCTGGGTGCTGCAATTTGTCGCTAACGACTTCGATATCCATGCGCAACCCGCGCGCGATCACGGCATTGGTGGCCAACGAAAAGACGGGATGGATTCCCCAAGGAGCATCGTAGTTAATGGCGACGGCGGCGCGGTGGCCGTCGCGCCATTTGGTCGCCTCGATACGGAAGACTTCTCGGCCTTGGTGGCTGGCGACAAAGACGTCGCGCGGGCTGGTGGCCAACTTGGCGACAGGCGCTCTCTCGGGCGATGATTGTGTTGGGTATGAGCGCTTGTCGCAGCCGTAGGAGCCTGCTAGTATCAGGGTGCTGATACAGGCTACAGCGAAGCGTAACGTCATATATGTAAAGAAGTTGCCCATTGGGTAAGAGAAGATAGTTATTCGCTGGGAACGCGACAAGCTATTTAGGTTTTAAACACTAGCGCGCGTTTACTTTGGGAATTTTGCCGTCTGTTAGTATCTATATTGCAGCGAAGATAGATACTGTGCTCTGCGTCTGCGCTGCACGATGGGGAAGGGCTGAAGCATGCTGCGACAGGCGCTCTTTATTGCGGTGAAGGATCTGCGCTATTTGCGGCGCGAGTCTTGCTCGTTGGCGAACGAGAGCGCGGCCTGTTGCGGCGCTGGGCGGCTGGTGGCCCAGCGAGATTACGCCGGATTGGATGCAACTTTTGCAAAAAGTACTGCCCTCGGGGTGGGCGATGGGTGCGATGCATCGCCTGATCAGTTTTGGCCCAGCAGTGTACGAAAAAGTTTATTTTGAACTCAATGCAAAGCGAATGCGGATCGAAATCGAAGCCAAGTAAGGTCCAGTCGAGCTTGAAATCGCCTTTTGTACCTTGTAAATTAATGGCTAGCCCGTTGCGGTTTTAAACGATCCCTATACAATGGGTGTTGTCTGTCTATTCTCTATTGTTTACTAAGGAGTTCGCTGTGCGCAGGTATCTCCCCCTATGGTCGATCTTCTTTCTCTTATATGCCACAGCTGACGCTCAGGTTGGCGTCTTTAAATTGGGCGGTAGTGGCCAAGCGTGGAGCCTGAGTGATAGTAGTGAAGTTTTTATCGACTTCAATACTTTCCCCGGTTCGATGGCTCCGGTCTACTTTGACGGTCAGGAGAATATCCTCGACAAGTTGTCCGGTTGGTCGCCGTTTAAATTTCCCACGAATCTCGGTTACGAAGACGGCATGATACCGCGCATCTGGCGCGCGGCCAATGGCTTTTACTGGTTTACGGCCGGTACGTTGACGACCGAATGGGTCGATGGTGATAGCTCTTCGTATAGCCCGCCGGTTGCGCGCGGCATTGGTTCCGAGTGGTATACGATCGACGTGGGGGTGCCGGTGCCGGCCGACGTGGTGGGTTTTTATACGCCGCCGAGTGGATTCCGCGCCGACGGTTCGCCGCTGCGCGAAGATATCTTTAAAGCATTTGAGGTTTCGACGGCCGAGGAATTTGACCCGGTGCTCAGCCAGGAGAGCGGCGACAACGACTACCATCGCCTGGAGACGCTAGTAGCCGACGTGCCCCTCAATTTTGACGCGAATGTGCAGTTGGATTTTCCCAAGAAGTACGTGCGCTTTATTCGCCTGCAGCGCAAACCTTCGATTGACGACAAGACCTTTGCTTCAGGGCAAGCCAACGTGCAAAAAGGCACGATTGGCGAGTTCGAGTTAAAGGGGGCGGGCGTGCCTCGGCGCGTCGTGTATATATCGCAAATTATCGACCTCGGTCGCACGGTGACCTTTGGCAATATGCATTGGCACGCGACGCCGATGCGCTACGTCGACGGCGTGCCAGTAGAAGCGCCCGATGCGCGCGCATTGCTCCGTATTGAGATGCGCTCAGGGCGCACGGTCGACCCCAATATCTACCACGAATTTACCGATACCGGTGCCGAGCGCGTCGTGACGCGTGCGCGTTTTGAAAAAGATCTCAAGCAGCCGGACCAGCAGTCCAGCGGTCAAGTTCAGGAGGGCAAGCCGGGGTTGCGTGCCTCTATTGTCTACGACCAGGATAACTGGACTTTCTGGTCTTTCCCGATCAAAGAGTCTGGGCAGCAGGCGCCGTTGGAGCGCGGCTCGTTTATACAGGCGCGCGTGACGTTGGAGAGCGAGTCCTTCTTTGATTTTGTGCGCATCGATTCGATGTGGGTGGAGACCTCGGCACCGCTAGCGCTGAAAGTCCTCGGTGAAGTGGCGCGCTCTGACGAGCCCGAGCCCGAACGCGGTGTAACGGAAGTGGTGCTGGGGGAGATGACCAACTTCGTCTATGATATTCACGCCGATTTTGATGCAGCGAGTCAAGGTGGTTTTGATGCACTGCGCATTCGCACGGGGAGCCGGCCGCTCTTTAAAAGCCTAGAGATGGGCGACCCACTCGTAGAGGTTGAGCCGGTCGACATCATTGAAGATGCAGATGAATTAGTGCTGCTCCTGCCGCGCAAAATTACGCGCCAAAACAGCGATCCAGTGCGCGTTGTTTTTGGTGCCGAAATTTTTGTCTTTGCCAACACCTTTACCGGTGAGGTCTTTGATACGGAAAGTGAAAACCTGCCGCAGCAGATAGAAGCGGGCAATGCGTCGCAGGCAATCGGCACCAATAATCTGCGCGTGTTGGGTGGCGGTGAGAATGCCGGGAAGGTCATCGAGAACATGGTCTTTGGCTCTAGCGCGGTCACGCCGAATGGAGATGGTATCAACGATCGCTTAACCATCGACTACACGCTGTTTAGATTGCCGGCACCGATCCCCGTAGAGCTCAATATCTACGACTTGCAGGGCCGTCGAGTTGGGCAGGTTGATCTCGGTATGCAGAGCGCC
>JBLHGI010000180.1:0-12249 GCA_047616505.1 Planctomycetota bacterium | reverse complement strand
ATCAACTTCAACGACGGCTTATAATAGTAATTCTCTGCCACCACCAACGGAACCGATGCCTGCGATCTAACGGCCTCTGCAATCACCGCCACCTCCGCTTTCGACACGCACATCGGTTTTTCCACCATCACGCCCTTGATCGCAGCTAAGGCCGCTACCACCTGTTCTACGTGTAGATCCGGCGGCGTGCACAGTATCACCCCATCGACATCACCGGCGAGTACTTGCTCGTAGTTTTCATATACAAGGCCACCGCCAAACTCTTTGCTAAAAGCCTCTGCGCTCGACCGGCGGCGGCTGACAAAGCTCAGCTCCACCTCTTCCGACAGGTTCTTAGCATGCACCCGAGCAATCCCTCCGCACCCCACGATACAGACCTTTTTCATGCTATCTCCAAAGCTGCGGTCGGGTATTGCCCGACGTGTTTTGTTCAAGACCGCGGGCTGCACCCACCGCTACGCTAACGCTCCGACTTCCCACACCCCCCCACGCGCCCTGACCCACTCCACCCAAGCTAGGACTCTATCCCTCTCCCCTTCTAAAGGGAGATGCTGCGGAGGTTTGGGTTGGGGTATTGCCGTAGCGGATTTAGATGTCCGTTTTTCGCAGGACAGCGAAAATGGGCATATACCTCGGAGCCCGACAGGATGTCGGGCAAGAGTGAGCGAAGGCAATGCCCTAACCCAAACTGTCCCACCAGCATCACCCCGCCAACATTCTCTCAGCAACCCTCAGCGCATTAGCCGCAATCGTCAAACTCGGATTCACCCCCCCCGAGCTCGGCATAAAACTGCCATCCGTCACAAACAAATTATCCGTCTCCCAAACGCGACAATCGCGATCCAATACCCCCGCTTCCGCCGTCTCTGCACAGCGCAGTGTCCCTACGGCGTGCGAGAACGAATCGATCGCATAGGTGTACGAAGCCAAACCACCGGCCTTGCGCAGCACGCGCCGAGCGCGTTTGAGCAAATAGTCGCGACGGCGATAATCGGCGCGACTGTATTCGTGCACGACCTCTGCCAACGGCGCACCCCACGCGTCTTTGCGCGCGCCCAACTGCACCCGATTATTCGCCTGCGGTTCGTCTTCGGCAATACAGAGCAAATTCTGCATCAGCGGCGCGAAAAGACCAGCGACCCAACGCCCCCCTCGCGGCGCGTGATGGCGGAGGATCTCCGGCCCCGGCGTATAGATATCCTGTATCACCCCTACTGCCGTGCCTAGCTCCGCGCGCAAATCCTCGTAAAAGTCGGCAAAACAAAGCTGCTTGTGAAAGACCTGTTCTGGGTTGGTACGATAGGGAAAGACGTAGCTACAGGCGGCGTTGCAGTGGCGCATGAGAAAACGCCCTATGAGCGGATGTTCTAAGCCAGAGCGCAACAAGAGGGCCGGGCTCTGCACCGCCCCAGCAGCGAGCACTACCTGCGTCGCATTGACCGCATAACTGGCCCCCGTATTTACATCGGCGTATTCTACGGCGCGAACCGCACCCGCCTCTACGACCAAGCGCTGCACAGAAGCACCCGCAATGATCTCCAACCCTTCCTGCTGCGCCTGCTGTAAAAGGGTGACAGCCAGATCGTTCTTGGCTTCGACTTTGCAAGGAAAACCATCGCAGGTATTACACAGCAAACAGCGCGGCCTTTCTCCGCCGCGAAAGTTGATCGCCAATGGAATCGGAAAAGGCCTATAGCCCAGCTCATTTCCAGCGTCCTGAATTCTCTGTGCCGGTGCGCTCAACTCGACGGGGGCAAAGGGGTAGGCCTGTAAATCCGGGGGCTCGTACGGATCGGCACCTGCCGTGCCGTGCACACCCAGCAATACTTCAGCGCGTGCGTAATATTCTTTTAGATCGGCATACGAAAAGGGCCAACGGAGAAAATCGGCCTCGCGTAGACGCAGAGAAGCGCCGCCATAGAAAATTGATTTACCACCAACCGTTTCGTTGGCGAATACTTCGGAAAAACGGCGCGCACCGTATTGCTTAACCAGTAGGGGCGTCTGGCCGCGATAGCGCTGGTTGAGCAGAATTTCGCGTTGATCCCAGTCGAGCGCATCGCGATGGGCCCAGCGACCGCGCTCCAAAAGTAGCACGCGTCGTCCCGCTCGCGTCAGTGCGTGTGCAGCCAGCGCACCGCCAAAACCCGAGCCGACGACTACGACGTCATACGATTCCGATTTCATGCGCATAGAGCAGAGCCAGAAAGGCAATAATGACCAGGGCCGCGTAGTGGAAGCGCTCGCGCGTATCCAACTGTTCCTGGATTCGTTCGAGGTCGGGTTGGAATTTTCCCGACATATTGCGCTGGATATAGGTCTTGTAATACTCGACGGAAAAGCGTTCCAACCCCCCATTCATATAGATGAGAAAACCCAACGGCAGCGGATTTTGCGAGTCGGCGAGAAAATAAAAGAGCGGGCTGAGCACGGCGAGGACCATACCCGAACGCTGGAATTTGAGCGGCTTAAACCCCTCAAATGGCGCATCCTTATAGGCTCCCCCCAACGCCACAATGCAACCCGTTCCATAGGCAACGGCTAGATAAGCCCAGAAACCTACAATGGGCCAGTCGACTAATAAGAAGGCAAAAACGATAGCGACGATCACGACGCCAACGCCGTGACGCAATAGATTGCTCTCGACGTGTTTGCCAAAGAAGGTTATGCGCGAGGGCACAAAATACTTGGCCTGATCTTCCGTGCGGAAGAACCCCTTGTAAATCTCGGCGAGAAATCGCTCAATGCCCATGACCAAAAAGAAAACCTGCACGAGCCCTAAATGCTGCACGTGCACCTGAAAATAGGGCAGGAAGTAGAGCGGCAGGAAAATGGCGACGTGGAAATAGACGCTGCGTGGAAAGGTCTTAGGTTTGAATCCCTCGTAGGGGCCGTCCTTAAAGGCTCCCCATAACGAAGTGTAAAAACCCGATACCAATACGACTATAAACTGTATGACAAAATGCATTAGACGCTCTCTGAAACGATCGGAAAGTAGCTATCAATAGTAGGCCACGATGCCCCGTGCGGCAAGGCAAACTCTTGCCCCGACCTCGTTATATCTTAGTTTTTGCAATTCCCCTAAGTGAAAGGAAATACCCATGCGACTCGGCGTCTGCGGCATGATCCCATCGGACTTCCGCCAAACCAACGCAGAACATCTCGAAGCCATAAAGGCACTCGGACTCAGCGGTGCCGCTTTTCACTATGCCGGCGACCAGCTTGATAAGATAAGCGAGGCCGACTGCCAGGCCGTGCGCGCGACCTTCGCTGCAGCCGATATGGACTTAGTGCAATTCGGCATCGGCTACGGCGAGTGTCTCTTTGACGAGGACGAAAATATTCGCCGCAATGTCATAGGGAAAATTGAGCGCGGTATCGAAGTGGCGCACCAGCTCGGAGCGCTAGGCTGCCTGATCCGCACCGGCAGTCTCAATCCGGCCGGCGCCTATGCGCCCGCCCGCGAAAACCTCATCCCCGCAGCGCGCGACCAACTCGTCTCTACCTTAAAGGCCATCGCCGCCAAAGCCGAAGCGGAGAAGGTAGACGTCGTTATTGAGACGCACCTCTTAACGATTATGGGTTCACCCGAAATCAATAGAGACGTTATCGAAGCCGTCGGTTCTTCGCGCATGAGTGTGGTCATGGACTACGTAAACCACTTCCAAAACCTCGACCAAGTCTACGCTAACGCGGCGCGCTTAGAGCATATATTCTCCATTATGAACCCCATCTCTATTCTAGGCCACTGCAAAGACATCAAGCTCAGTCCCGGTCTCGTTCTGCATATCGACGAAGAAATCCCCGGCGACGGCGAGCTCGATTTAGCCACGGCCCTGCGCCTATGGCATGCGGCGCACCCCGACGGCTATATGCTCTTGGAACATCTGCCCAACGAAAAATACCCACGCGCCGCCGAAAACACGTTGAAGGTCATAAAAGAGGCCGGCATCCCGCTGCACTAAAAAAATAAATTCGACTAAATAAGAGCCCGATCCAGGAGACTGGCTCGGGCTCTTATTGTAAAATCCTGCGCGAATCGGCGCGTATCCCGCGTCTGTGGATCGACAGCGAGGGACTGACACACGCCTGAGCACATCTATAAAAAAATCGGCCTAACTTCTCGCCCTCACCGCACTCCCACTCAACAGGAGCAGTCTTCTATGAACTATCGCAATATGGGCCGCACGGGACTTAAAGTATCGGAAGTATGTCTCGGCACTATGACCTTTGGTCACGGTACAGACGAAACCGAGTCAAAAAAAATCGTCGACCTCGCCTTCGATGCCGGTATTAATTTTTTTGACACGGCCAACACCTACGGCGACGGCGAATCCGAAACCCTCTTGGGCAAGGCGCTCAAAGGCCGACGCCGCGACGCCGTCGTCGCCACTAAGTTTTTCAATCCCACCGGCAAGGGCCCCAACGATTCGGGCATGTCGCGCGTGCATATCATCAATGCCGTCGAAGACAGCCTGCGCCGCCTGCAAACGGATTATCTCGACCTCTACTATATCCACCACGTCGACACGCAAACGCCCTTAGAAGAAATGCTGCGGGCTATGGACGATCTCGTGCGCGAGGGTAAAGTTCGCTATACCGCCTGCTCTAATTTCGAGGCGTGGCGTTTGATGGAAGCTCTATGGATTAGCGATGCCGAGGGCTGGGCGCGCTTTGATTGTTACCAGCCCCAATACAGCCTCGTCGTGCGCGATATCGAACAAGAAGTCGTGCCCGTCTGCCAACTCAAGGGACTGGGCATCGTCGTCTGGAGCCCGTTAGGCGGCGGTTTCCTCTCCGGAAAATACCAACCAGGTCAGCGCTCCATAGCCGGCAGCCGCTCCGAAGAATCCTGGGCCTATCCACAGCGCTATTTCGCCGCCAACGCCGACGAATCGCTACAAGCCCTTTTGGATGTGGCAGTCGAGACCGGTCGTTCGCCGGCGCAAATCGCCCTGCGCTGGGTGCTGGAACAACCGGCCATCACATCCGTCATCATCGGCGCACGTACCGTCGAGCAAGCCCGCGACAATATGCTGGCAGGGTCTTTTACGCTAGAAGGTGAGTCCTTAGACAAGCTAGATAGAGTCTCTTTTTTGCCGCACCGCTATCCGCGCGAAATGGAGGAAAACATGCACGAGCGCCGCAACGATGCCATCGACCTGCCCTCCCTCAGCGCCTAGGAGTTTACGTGAGACTCAAAAATAAAGTCGTCCTTATCACGGGCGCTGGCTCGGGCATCGGCGCCGCCGCCGCTCGCCATATGGCACAAGAAGGGGCCTCTATCGCACTGACGGGCATTCCAGCCGCCGGGGTAGAGCAGACGGCAGCCGATCTCGCGAAAGAGGGCTACAACTCCATCGCCATCCCCACCGATGTCTCTGATTCTACCCAGGTACAAGCAGCCGTTGCCCGCACAGTAGAGGCCTTTGGCCGTCTCGACTGCGCCGTCGCTTCAGCCGGGGTGCAATTACACGACCGCGACCACACCCTACACGAACTCGACGAAGACGCCTGGGACCAGACGCACGATATCAACTACCGCGGCGTTATGCTCACCTGCAAATACGCCCTCGCGCAGATGGTCAAACAAGGCGAGGGCGGCGCACTCGTCATCATCTCTTCTGTCACCGCCATGAGCGGCAAGTCGGACAACGTCTCTTACCTGACGGGCAAACATGGCCTGATCGGTCTCAATCGCCATATCGGCAGACACTACGGCCCCCACGGCATCCGCTGCAATTGCCTCTGTCCGGGCGCACTCGACAAAACGCCCAACCACGACATCCATCCCAACCCCGAGGGCCGCGCCGCCGCGCTCAAAAGTTCCATCCCATTGGGCCGCACGGCCACGCCAGAAGACATGGCCCCGTGGATTAGTTTTCTCTGCTCCGACGAGGCGCGCTATGCTACCGGCGCACACTTTTTGGTAGACGGGGGCATGAGCGCATAAATCACATTTAGCGATCTCCCTTATCTTAGAAGTCCCACCTCATGGCACTTTTTTTCCTACGGCAGCCCCAGTCGAACACCATCTCGATGCCCAGAAACTCGTGGGCAGCGATAATTTTGCCGATGCGGCGTGCACAGTTAAAGTAGGCGATGCCAAATAGCAAGACCGCGCAGCACGGCGCAAAGATAGCGCCTTAAACAGCGGCAACCCGGCCATTATGATAGAATGGTTAAGAAAGAGGGAGAAAGAGGGACATACTGTCTTTAAGCTGCCAGATAGGACACTAGCTGCTCGGCGCATCGCAAAATAGGGGCGCACAATAAAGTGAAAGGCGCCCCCTATTTACGCGCCCTTTTTGTAGTGCACGTACGTTGCCCTTATTAGACTGTACTCTTTTCCAGTTCGGCATAGGCGCCTGTAAACTCGCCTTCGATCCGGTCGACCAAGGCCCCCAATTCAGCCAACACCCCGCGTCCAGCCCCATCTTCAACCTGCTGACAAACTTCCACCAAACGCATGGCGCCAAATTCGCGAGCGCTGCCCTTGAGCGCATGCGCCTCCATCTGCAACTCTTCGCCGCGTCCTGCGGCAAGAGCCTGACGCATGGCCTGCACCCGTGTCGGCCCCTCTTGAGCAAAAGCAGCCACGAGCTCTGACAGCGAAACTTCACCCGAGGCAGAAAGCGCCTGTAGCCCCGCCAACACATCCGCATCTAATACGGCCGCCCTCTCCTCCTCACTACTAGTACCTGCACCGCTCTGCACTCCAGCCAACGCCTCAAACAGCTCTTTCTTGCGCACTGGCTTCGGGATATAACCATCCATGCCCGCATCGATACACTTCTCTCGATCACCGCGCATGACATTGGCCGTCAGACCGATAACGGGCAAGTGCCCACCGTCTTTCAGTTCGCGCTCGCGCAGGCGTATCGTAGCGGTCAAACCATTCATTTTGGGCATCATCACATCCATCAATACCAGATCGAACGACCCACCCGCGATCGCCGTCAGCGCTTCTTCACCGTTGTTGGCGACCTCAATATGATGGCCAGCTTGGCGCAAGAGCCCCAGCGCCACCATCTGATTAATCTTGTTGTCCTCAGCCAAGAGAATGCGCAACGGATCCAACTCACGTTCAACAGTTGCAGATACCTCGACCAGTTCTTCGGCCCTGTCAAAGGGCGCGGAAAAATGCAGCGCGCAAGAGTTGTGATCTCCTTCCTCAATCCAAACCTTGCCGCCCATGCTGGCCACTAGGCGCGCGGCAAAGCTCAAACCCAACTCGGCATCGCCACCTAAGCGCGGCGCCTGACCACCACCCGCCGCAAAAAATGCATCGAGCTGGCGCTTCTCCTCCGCCGCGATTTTGGCTCCGCTATAGCGCACCGCAGCACGCAGTTCTACTCGACCCTCTATATCCGCTGCCTCAACGCGCAGTCCCACTTGCCCCTCTTTACCCAAACGCACGGCATGCCCGACCATATTAGCGGCAATCTGCCCAAGCCTATTGGCATCACCACGCAATCCCACCGGCACCTCGTCTGCTATCGTATACGCCAGTTGCAAACCGTTCTCGTGTGCGCCGATTTCGGCTAACCTCATCACACCCTCCAAAACCCCACGCACGGAAAAATCGTCCACCTCAAGAGCAAAGTGCCCCGATTCAATTCTCGACAAATCGCGCAAATCATCAATGAGCGCCAGCAGCACATCGGCCGCCGTATCGAGCGTCTGTAAATATTTCTGCTGTTCGTCGCGAGGGTCGGCATCGCGCAACAATTCCGCCATGCCGACAATGCCATTCATCGGCGTGCGAATCTCGTGGCTCATATTGGCCAGAAACTCGCTCTTGGCTTGACTGGCACGTTCTGCGCGCTCTTTGGCCTGGCGCAATTCCTCTGCCATCTGACGGCGCTCCGTCACATCCCACGAGTTCATCACAAAAGCGCTCAGTGCGACATTGTCCAACAAGTCTGCCACGTGGCTCTCGATATAACGGTACGAACCATCCTTGTGCTGTGCTCGCATTTCTAAACTCAGGGCGTGGCCCCCTTTACTCAATTTGGCCAACCCCTCGCGCCACGCATCTCGGTCTTCTTCGTGTATCAACTCCTCGACGCGCCGCCCCAACAACTCCTCGTCCTCATAGCCCAAAATCGCCCAGTGCGAAGGGCTGTGGTAAACGATATTGCCATCTTCCTCGAATGCCAATATCAGATCGGTCCCGTGCTCAATAAGGTTGCCAAAGCGCTCTTCGCGCTTCTGCACCTGCCGGCTCCACACGATTACTAACACCAACATAGCCGCGGCACAGGCTCCCGCCGTAAGCAAAGCCTGGTACACCCATTCGGAGTCTTCGAATGGATAGGGCGCATCTTGCGCATGCGCCGTGCCGCCGTATAATAGCGCGCACAACACAGCGAATGCGATCTGCCATTTGAACATGTCTATATCTCCAATTTTGCTAAACTATAGCCAACCACTCAACGAAAGTAAAGAGAGGAAACGCCAAAGATGCTCGCCCGTCTTGACCCTGGGTAGCCCCACCATTTACATTGAGACGAAGACTTTATGGGAGAGAATTGAACATGGCCCCACCCCAGGTGCGCTCGGATTCCGAGCATCCACGCCGCAAACGCAAACGGACTTCAACGCGAATATTCACCTCGTACGACGAGAGAATAGGCTTTGTAATCATATCGGCTTTTGTATGTCTCGCCATTGCCATGCTCGTCCAGCTCTTTACCAATTAGAGCCCTGCCTAAGTTACTGTAAAAAGGCATTATGTCGCCACCTGTAACTTCGCCACGACAGGAATTATCTACCCATTGGTGGCCTCTTATAGTCCTGCTCGCATTCATCGCCTGCAGCAGCGATACCCCCACGGCATCCGATGAGCCTTCCCCACAGTAGACCTACCCGCTACTGCAACTTCGACGCACGCCAGCGGTGCTCTCCACGAAGAGTATCAGTATTTCCTCGAGAATAACGAACCCATCCTCCACGGCACATACCTTTCATTGCACGAGGACGGCTCCGTAGAGATAGCGGGGGTTTATGCGCGCGGCCAAAAAGACAGCACCTGGTCCTTCTTTGACGCGACCGGCAGCAAGACGCTAGTGCACAGCTGGAGAGAGGGGCAGCGCTGGAACGGCCCCTACATCGAGTCTTACGAAAACGGCGAGCGCAAACTAACGGGCACCTATTATAGACGCGGCCCCACACACGGCGCCAGTTCGATCTACTGGGACGATGGCGCGTTGCGCAAAACGGGTATCAACAGCGTTGGCAAAAAGCAAAGGCCCTGGCAGACCTTCACGCGCAGCGGCACCCTCTCGATTGTCGCCACCTACTCACAAGGTTTACTCACTGGCTCCTACACGTCCTACTAGCCAACAGCCAAATCCAATGGCAAGGCGCCTACAACCGAAACCAGAAAGACGGTCTTTGGACCAATTATACGTCCAGCGGGGGAAAACGCCTGCAGCAACTATGGGAAAACAATAGACTCGTCAACGGCATTGATTGCAGTGCCGACGCCAACACCTGCGAGTAAGGTTCTGTTGCACCTAAATAGTATTTCCCTATCTTATCACCGCTTTCAATTTATCACTTTTCAAGCTTATCTATCCTTTAATGAATATGGAATTACTACACCGCGCCAAGTCCGCAGAATTACACGTACATGTAGGAGGCTGCCTAAAGGCTGAAGACCTTCTCGAACTCGGCCGCGAGAACTTCGATAAAGTAGATTGGACTCTTTTTACAGAAGGATATGAAAAAGCCTTTGGCCTCCGCGCCGACCCCGTTGCACTCTATCGCGAGGCGCTAGCCGGCGGCGGTGCGGACGTATTTCGCCCCTACTGCGTCTACAGCGCAGCCGACGGCGGCGACTTTGCACGCTTCCAAGCCAAGTTCAATTTCGGCATCTGCCTCTACCGCCACTGGTGGCATGTACTGGGGCGCGAGGGAGAAATACTAGCGCGCATAATCGCCCGCCACCGCAGCGAAAAACTGCGCTATGTCGAATATCGCGCCATGGCCCCCTACGGCCCGGAAAACCCCGAGGCTTTTATACAGTTTCACGCCACGACGGCCCGCACCATACAGAGCGCCTGCGGCCAAGGTTTTCAAGCCCGTTACTTAGTTAGCTTGCCGCGCTGGGCTCCACTCGAGTCGTATCTCGTCACGCGTCAATTACTAGACGAACACCCCGATTTAGTACCCACGATCGTCGGCCTCGACTTCTGCCATTTTGAAGAGGGCTATCCGCCCGAGAGCACGCGCGCCTTCTTTAAGCAATTACACCTAGACAACGAAGCTCACCCCGAATGCTATCTCGATGTAGCCTACCACGTCGGCGAAGTGTATTTCGATAAGTCATTAGAAAGCGCCGTGCGCTGGTGCCACGAGGCAGCCGAATTGGGCGCGACGCGCCTAGGGCACTGCACAGCCCTAGGATTAGACCCGGCCACCGCCGTTATGCGCCACCCCGATGCCCATCAAGTCGAGCCCGTGACGGAACGCATGGCACAAATTCGCTACGATCTGCGCCATCGAGATACGCTGCGTGACTATGATATTCCTGTAGACACAAACGCCCTGCAAGAGGAACTAAAACAACTCGGTGAGCGACCGCGCGACGAGCCCCTGCGCAGCAGTTATAGCGACGAGCGTTTAGCCGAAGTGCGTCAACGCCAATCCTTCGTGCTCGATCGCCTCGCCGAACGAGAAGTCGTCATCGAAACCTGCCCCACCTCCAACCTACGCATCGGCGCCGTGCCTACAGCCGCACAGCACCCCATCCACCGCTTTTTGCAGTCCGATGTGCGCTTGGTCATAAGCGCCGACGACCCCGGTATCTTCGACTGCACGCTGGCCGACGAAATCGATTGGGTCGTGACCCACACCAGCCTCGAGGTCGAAACACTACAGGCACGGCTCGGCGATCCACACCACTATCGCTTCGGTCTGCACCGCCCCTTCCGCACCCATCAACAGACCGGCACCAGCCGCATTCACATATAGCATCTTTTTAAAATGACCCTGGATTTATCGCAGCTAAAGCCCAGCAATTGCCGATTGGCGACAACTCAGTATATTAAAAGACTTATATAGAATAAAATTCACGATAAGCAATTGACTTTATTTTGCTTTCTCATTCAAGTATCTAAACCGATAATTAGCCAACATTAGATTTAAACCATGTATCAAGACTATACCATTACGCACCTGAGACAGCTTGAATCTGAAGCCATTTATATTCTGCGTGAAACAGCCGCACAATTTGAAAAACCCGTTCTTTTATTTTCGGGCGGTAAAGATTCTATCGTTATGGCGCATTTGGCCCAAAAAGCCTTTTGGCCAGCCAAGCTTCCGTTCCCTCTAATGCACGTCGATACCGGACATAACTTTCCGGAAACGATGGAGTATCGCGACTCCTTTATTGAGTCACTTGGAGCGGACTTGGTGGTAGCATCCGTCCAAGAGGCGATTGACGAAGGCAAGGTCACGGAAGAAAAAGGCCCTTACGCTAGTCGCAACGGTCTGCAAACAGTGGCGCTACTTGAAGGGTTAGAAATTGGTCAGTATGATGCAGCACTAGGTGGTGGCCGTCGCGATGAGGAAAAAGCCCGGGCAAAAGAGCGATTTTTTTCCCATCGTGATGCCTTTGGCCAATGGGACCCCAAAAAGCAGCGACCGGAACTGTGGAATATTTTTAACGGCCGCAAGCACCACGGTGAGCACTTCCGTATCTTTCCGCTCAGCAATTGGACAGAAATGGATATTTGGCAATATGTCAAAGCCGAAGATATTGCGCTGCCCAGTCTCTATTTTTCGCACCAGCGCGACTGCTTTGTGCGGCAAGGGGTCATCATGGCAGTGAGCGATTTCATTCAGGTCCAAGCCGATGAAAAAATAGAGAATATGACGGTCCGCTTCCGCACCATTGGCGATGCAACATGTACTGGTGCAGAACGGTCGACAGCGAATACTCTCGATACTATTATTGCCGAAGTAGCAGCGGCCCGGCAAACGGAGCGCGGCACCCGTGCCGACGATAAACGCTCAGAGACGGCCATGGAAGATCGCAAAAAAGAAGGGTATTTTTAGGACCCACTTAGCACCAGTAATACAATTCGAGTGAAACTAGGCATCCGCCGTTCCCACAATAGACCTTCAATTCTCTTTCAAATTGATAAAATGAGCGAAAATACGACTACAGGCTATCTCAATATGGACCTTTTACGGTTCACTACTGCCGGCTCAGTGGACGATGGTAAGAGCACCCTAATT
>JBLHGI010000179.1:0-12300 GCA_047616505.1 Planctomycetota bacterium | reverse complement strand
AAAACGCCTCCGCACTCGATGAGAACAGCCTAGATGCTACTTCCAGCGCCTATGTGCGCCTGAGCCCACGCCTGCGCGGCGGCGGCGCGACCTTCACCTTCCGCCCCGGGCGTGGCCTGTGGAGGCGGCATCTCGTATTGGTCTCGAGTGATAGCGTGATCGTGCAGGCTATCAGTGATGAGCAAACAAGGGTCGCTGGTTGGGACCAGTATCAGGAGGTCATCATGGTCGTAACATCGGGCGAGGAGTCGGGCTTTGCCTATTCCTATACACTAGAAGCAGCATACGACCCTGCGCTAACGGACGCGCCCGCCGCCATGGCCTCTGGACTGCGCCCCTCTATGCCAAACCCCTTCCATCCAGCGCAGGGCACGCCCGTGCGCTTTGTCTTTGATTTGGCCGAATCGAGCGAGACGACACAACTCTCCGTATACACGGCGAATGGCGACCTAGTATGGCAACGGGATTTGGGCCCGCGCGCCGCGCGCCAGGGGCACGATACGACGTGGGATGGCCGCAATACAGCGGGCACCATGGTATCTTCCGGTGTGTATCATTTGCTGCTGGAAACCGAAGGCCGAGTAGCCAAACGCTCGATGGCGGTCGTGCGCGATTAAACGGGCACCTGATCGAAGATAGGTTTGACCGTGACCGGTTCTAATACGTTGCGCATGCGCTCGGCGCGCAGATAGATATCCTTTGCCGCCTCTTCGACGAAAAGGCGGCCGATAACTCCTTTAAATAGATAGAGCCAGCGCTCAAAGTGGGCGGGGCGCACACCGGAATTAGACAGCGTCGAGTGCGTCTCGCGCGGGTTGCCCCAGAAGCGGCCCGATGCCAAGAGCACGCTCGACCAGAAATCGCACATGCGCTCGAGGTGCCCTGGCCACTGGCCGTCTAGGCGGCGCTCGAAAATGGGGCCTAAGCAAGGGTCCGCACGCACCTCGGTATAGAATTCGTGCACCATCTGGTGAATCGTTTCTTCACTGATCTGTGCTTTTTCTGTTTCCATCATATACCTCCCAAACTCAACAACTTCTGTTCTTGTGCACCGACCAAGTCGGCCAGCGTGCACTGGTCTAATGTAGGCATGTAGGTCTCTTCGCGTTTTTTATAAAATCAAACTAGCTGTTTGCGTTCGAGGGTATTTAATAGCTCGGCAAAGGTGAGTATAGCAGGGCGGCGGCCAGCAGCCTCTCGCACGGTTTCTAATACGCCTTCGCCAAGTAGGCCCTTAACCAACTTATGAATAGTTGGTTTAGGGATATCTGCGCGCCGAGCCAAGTCGATTGCGGTAAATATCGGACGATCGAAGAGCGCGTCGATCAACTGCGGGCTATAGGGCGAGTGAGTAATGTCGCGCACCTGTACTTTGGTGGCTTCGTACAGGGCCATGATTTCTCGTAGGATATTGCTGTTTTGTTGTGCTTGTTCTATAACGGCTTGTAAAAAGAAAGCACACCAGCCCGTCCAGTCTTTCCCTTGAGAAATCGCCCGCAAGCGCGCGTAGTATTCGTCCCGATGACCTTCCAAATAGGCGGAGAGATAGAACATCGGACTCGCCAGACATCTCTTGCTATATAAGAACAAGGGAATCAGCAATCGGCCAATGCGGCCATTGCCGTCTTTAAAAGGGTGCAGCAATTCAAATTGCGCGTGGACGATGGCTGTCTGCACAATGGGGTCTATATCGTCCATGCCGAGATACGCTTCCCACTGCTCTAAGTCGTTCATCAATTGCATTGGATTCGGCGGGACAAAACTAGCCTGCTCGACAGTACAGCCCGGTGCGCCGATCCAGTTCTGACCTTTGCGAAACTGGCCCGGTTCTTTGTCCTGTCCGCGCACGCTTTCCATTAAGATGCGGTGCATTTCACGCACTAAACTGAGTCGTATCGGGCGATCCGCTACGCTCTCTTTGGCCAGCATGAGCGCGCGGCGATAATTCAAAATTTCCTGAATATCCCTGCTCTTTTCCTCGTCGTACTCTCTACCCGCCTCGTGTTCGAGGACTTCTTCCACCGTGGCTTGCGTGCCTTCGATCTTAGAAGAAAGAACCGCTTCCTGGCTCGCGAGGGGCGAGAGCATCACAGCCGGATTGACCATGCCCATCAACAAAGCGTCGTAGCGTGCAAGCGCTGCATTGGCTTGGCCAGTAGCCGTAAAGAGCGTTGCTGTGTCTAAGTTCTGGATGGGAAGTGTTTCCGGCGTATAGGGCTGCACAAGCGCTCTCAAGGGCTGGGATGAAAGAGAAGTAACATTTTGTGTATCATAAATTCTATTTCATGATACACAAAATATAATGCGTATCGCAGGTGATACACAAGACTACCTCTCTAATCAAAAAACCCCAAATCCTCCACCGCATGCTCTCTCGCCACCCCCTCATCCAGCGTCACCCCCAACCCCGGCGTTTCACCCACCGCAATATGCCCCTCTTCAATCAGCGGGCCTTCCACCACCAGATCCTCCCACACTTTATTATCCAAGTGATGAAACTCCAGCGCCAGAAAATTGGGCACCGCCGCGCAGGTATGCGTCATGGCAAAGGTGCCCACCGGACCGCAGATATTATGCGGTGCCAGCGGCATATAATAAAGATCGGCCATCTCGGCGATGCGCTTGCCCTCGGACAAGCCACCGGCCTTAGCCATATCAGGCGAGACGATATCGGCGGCCTGGCTGTGGATCAACTCGCGAAAACCAAAGCGAGTATAGAAGTTCTCTCCCGTACAAATCGGCGTGCGCGAGGCCTCTTTGACCTTCTTCATCGCCTCGACATTTTCAGCCGGCACCGGATCTTCTAACCACAGCAGGTCCAATTTTTCAAAGGCCTGGGCCACTTTGATGATGTCGACCGGCGCATAGGCCCAATGCGCGTCGATAGCCAAATCCGTATTGGAATCAAGCGCTTCGCGAATCGCCGTTACGATTTCGACATAGTGCTTTATATGGTCGTTGCTGATGCAGCGATTATAGGGGTCGCGTCGCGAGGGCAGCGGATCGATATCAAATTTGATGGCCGAAAACCCGCGCGCCTCGACCTCTTTGGCTTTGGCCGCATACGCAGCGGGCGTTTCGTCGTCACCGGCGTGGCAGTCATTATAGACGCGAATTTTGTCGCGATAGCGCCCGCCTAAGAGTTGCCAAATAGGCACGCCGAGCGCCTGTCCAGCGATATCCCAAAGCGCCATTTCGATACCGCTGATAGCGCTCATTACGGCGCCCTGATAATAACCCGATGCCGACATCGACTTCATCATGTCGCGGAAAAGTTTATCGACGTTGAGCGGGTTCTGACCAATGATAGCTTTCGTCAGGCGCTGGTCGACGGCAATCTGGTGCACGCCGGCTCCGTGGTAGGCCTCGCCTAAACCGACGAGACCACTGTCTGTCTTTACGCGCACGAGCACCCAGGGAAAGGGTTCCAAGAGCAGCGTGCCAATATGGGTAATTTTCATATGTGTTCTCCTTTGCGAGGGGCAAACATACGCAATTACACAGGGCGCCCCAAGTAGGGCAAAAATAGAGAGGGAATCCGATTGATCGCCTACTAATTATTCTCTACATTTTTCGCACCGACAAAAACTCTCGCCGTGGAGCATAAAATGCCCGTCACCATAAAAGACATCAAAACGATCCTGACGCGCCCAGAGGGCACCCCTTTGGCCATCGTCAAAATCATCACCTCCGACGACGGCCTCTACGGCCTGGGCTGCGCGACCTTTACCCAGCGCATCCACGCCGTATACGCTGCGATAGAACACCACCTCAAACCATTCTTGATCGGCCGCAACGTCGACGAGATCGAACAGATCTGGCAGATGTCGATGGTCAATAGCTATTGGCGCAACGGCCCCGTGCTCAACAATGCCGTCTCGGGCATCGATCAAGCGCTGTGGGATATCAAGGGCAAACAGGCGGGCATGCCCGTATATCAATTATTGGGCGGAAAATGTCGCGAGGGCGCGGCCTGCTACGCCCATGCCGAAGGCGACACGCCACAAGAAGTAGCCGACTGCGTGCGGCAAGTGCAGGAGCTAGGCTATCGCTATATTCGCGTGCAGTTAGGTGGCTATGGCGGACGAGCGAGCAACCTCGTAAAACCGGAAGGCGCTCCCGAAGGACACTACTTCGACCGCAAACAGTATATGCGCGCGGCGCTGGAGATGTTTGAATGTGTGCGCAAGGAAGTCGGCGACGAGGTCGAATTGCTGCACGACGTGCACGAACGCCTGCAGCCGATAGAAGCGGTGGGCTTTGCCAAGGACGTCGAGCAGTTCAAGCTCTATTTTCTCGAAGACCCATTGGCACCGGAAGATCTGGAGTGGTTCAAGAATATTCGTCAGCAGTGCGCGACACCCATTGCCATGGGCGAGCTCTTTAACCACCCGCGCGAGTGGCAACCGCTTATGGAAGGCCGCATGATCGATTTTCTGCGCATGCACGTGTCGCAGATGGGCGGCATCACACCGGCGCGCAACGCCGCCGCCGTCGCCAATATGTATGGCATCCGCACGGCGTGGCACGGCCCCGGCGACACGTCTCCGGTAGGCCATGCAGCCAATTTGCACTTAGATCTGTGGGCGCCCAATTTTGGCGTGCAGGAGTGGTATCGCCCAGAAATGGCGCGCCGCCGTAAAGACGGCCCCGAGATTAACCAGCGCTCCTACGATATGTTCCCCGGTCTGCCCGAAGTGCGCAACGGCTATATGTATCCCAACGATAAACCCGGTCTCGGCATCGATATAAACGAAGAGACAGCGGCAAAATTCCCCCTCGCCGAGTCCATCGGCCGGGGCGAGCCCGCACGCCTGCCCGACGGCACGCCGGTGCGGCCGTAAAAATACAAAAAATGCGTGACCCCTCGTGCATTGGTGCGCCTTTGCACGAGGGCGATGATCTGGGCAAAACCCTCCGCGTCGCCGCACAGTGCCGGCACTATCAGCGTTTTGTCATCCTCCGTATGAATTTTTTATTTATCGTCCAACGCCCCCTGCCAATCCACGAGATAACTGCATAGCTTCTTGCCGCGCACCGACAGCTCGTTGTAGCGCTCTACAGGCAATGCCGTATCGTCCCTGCCACGGCGAAACCACGGGGCAAAATAACCGGTGCTCGTCATAATCCGCGCTGCGTCCGAGTGGTTGGCCGTGCCACCGTGCCAGCAGCGCACATCGCGCAAAACAGCGGTGCCCGCCGGAGCACAGACAATCGATTCCTTCCAATGGGCAGGCTCTTCCTCTAAAGCGGGAGGCCGCAACCGCGTGCGCTGTGTGCCGGGAACAAAACGAATCGCACCGTTGATCTCGGCAAACTCCGTCATCAAATAATTGATGACGATAAAAGGCGTTGGCAAGTCGTACACATTCACCTGAGCGAGCGGATCGTTGAGCATATCGTTCATATCCGAATGCAGATGCTGGATTTTGGCCCCCGGATTGGAATAGTCGCCGCCCGCCCCCGAACAGGTATAGTCATCGCTCTGCCAAATCGCGTCCAAAATCGGCAATACGGTGGGTAAATCGACCAACATGGACCATTCGGGATGCTGCACCTGCTGCCCAAACGAGTAACGAGCATAGCCGCGATTGGCCATTTCGAAGGGAGTTGCGGCGATCTGTTCGGCCACGACGCGACGCGCGCCCTCTTGAGCAAACTTTAGCTGATCATCGGTGAGTACACCGCTCAGAGCAACAAAACCGTCGCGATTAAATACTTGCACGGCCCGCTCTATATTGGAATGAGGCACTACTTCTGTCTCAAGCATAGTTAATTCCTTAATTATTAAATACTTATACTAGATAAAGATCGATTAAAAAATACGGAGCACCTTATAAAATGGAACGTGAAATTTACAAATTATAAAGAAAAATATTAATTTTACATGATTATAGTTTTTTTATTTGACAAAGTTAACATGCAACTTTACAATTTGCTATGAGAGAGGTGAAAAAATGAAAACGAAAGTAAAAAACAAGATGAAAAATAAAAACAAGCGCCGCAAGGTGCTCGAATCCTGCCCGACTTGTGGCGAAGGATTGCAGATTACCCAGTTACAATGTGGCACTTGCGATACGACGATTCAATCGCACTACGAGCCGTGTCGCTTCTGCCGCCTCTCGCCCGAGAGTTTGCATTTGATTGAACTCTTTGTAAAGAGCCGTGGCAATGTCAAGGAGATGGAGCGCGAGTTGGGGCTCTCATATCCGACGGTGCGCGCACATCTCGATACGGCTATCCGCGAGTTGGGCTTTGATGCAGCGGCGGCTTCAGAAGCAGAAGTTGTCGACAAAAAGGACCTGCGCCGCGAAATCCTCGCCCGCTTGGAAAAGGGCCAAATCAAGGCCACCGAAGCCGCCGAAGAGCTGGCACAACTAGGGAGCACATCATGAGCGAAGAAAGTCTGAAGATACTCAAACTGCTCGAAGAGAAAAAGATCAGCATCGACGAGGCCAGTGCCCTACTCGAAGCCCTAGACGAAAGCGCGGCCGCCGCAGAATATGTGGATTTTGACGAGAAGGTAGGGCAGGGCCATAGCCCGGTCAGTCCCGTCAGTCCGGTAATTCCCGTTCCCCCGCTTTCTCCGGCTCATCCGCAACGTCCAGCCCATCCGGTTCCTCCAGTTCCTCCTGTGCAACCGATTGAAGTTCAGGTGGAGGTGCCGAATCCGAACCCGCAGCCGAGAGTCCACGTTGAACACTCCAATCGACCGGATCGGCACTTTGATGGCGATGATCTGAGTGGCCGCGACATGAGCGGGCAGAATTTGCGCAATGCGCATTTCGAAGGCGCCAATCTCAGCGGTGCCAACTTGCAGAATTGCGATCTGCGCGGCGCGCACTTCGAAGAAGCGAACTTGGAAAACTGCGACGCGCGGGGCGCCAATCTAAAGAGCGCGCACTTCGAAGAGGCGAACTTGAGTGGTGCGAATTTGCAGACGTGCGATTTGCGCGGCTCACACTTCGACGGCGCGACGATGACGGGACTCAATTTAGCCAATGTCAATTTGCGTGGTGCCCACCTCGAAAATTGCGCAATGCAGGGCGTAGACCTCAATTGTGCCGACATAAAAGGAGCACATCTCGAAAACTGCGAGTTGCAAGGAGCGCATATGCACCGGGCCAACCTACACGGGGCGCACCTGGCGAATGTGGAAATGCAGGGAGCCAATCTCTCTGAAGTCGACCTACACGGAGCGGATTTAGCGGATGCCGGGCTGACGGCTAGCAACCTGTATCGAGCCAATCTCAGCGGCGCCAATCTACGCGGCGCACACTTGCGCGATGCGGACCTGCGCGATGCAGATCTGAGTAAAGCGTGTTTGGATGGCGTGGAATGGGACGGGGCTCAGGTGCAGGGAGCTAACTTTCACAAGTCGAGTTTGTCCGAGGATCGGGTCGCCGAGCTCAGGTCGCAACGAGAAGGAGAATAAGACGCGGTAGTCTAAGCTCAGAACATCGCCAGAAAGTACAACAAAAAAACATCCCCTTGCCAACCATATGGCTCTGAGGGGGAACTAATTATCACCAACAGAAGAAAATTCGTTAGGACGGGATAATAACGCAATCCCGGGGTGGACCTCTCTGTGCCCAATTATAACTAAATATTCTACAAAAAATTAAAACACTCGGCCGTTAGGGCTCGTTGTAAGAGAAACTAAAGAAGGAGAGTAAAGACCATGCACAAGACGCCAATAGAACGAGTTGAACGCGCCGCCCGCCTCTACCGCACCGGCAAAGACGCGAGCTTGGCCTTGGGCATTACACAACAGGCGTTTGCGCGCATTTGTCGCCGCCACCAAATCGAGACGCCGCGCGTGCATCGGCAGAATCGCAGCGCAAGGGTTGCAGGCAATGCTTTTTCGAAAATCGCATCCGGCGAATAGCCATTTGCAGGCTCTGTGGTTTTTTTGCCAACCTTCTGTCTCCGAGTGGGATCGAATAGACCAGTAAGAGCAAAGTAGCCGAAACAAAATACACGGGATATAGGGACGAGAAATATGACTATCACCCGCACCACTTCACTGCTCAGCGCTGCCCTGATGTGTTTCGCCACAGCGGTTAGCGCCCACGACGAAACGCCTGCCGAGCGCAGTATACAGGCGATTAGAATAAACCCGCATGCCCCTGCAATAGACGGCGTGCTCGACGAGGCCATCTGGCAAAAGGCGCCCATCTCCGCAGGTTTTACCCAGCGCGACCCCGACGAGGGCGAAGCGGCTAGCGAGCGCACGACGGTGCAGCTGGCCTACGACGACGAGGCGCTCTATGTCGGCGTGCGCTGCTACGACTCGGAGCCAGACCAGATTGTCGCCCGACCCTCGCGCCGCGACAAATGGGTCGACATGGATTGGGTCGGCGTACACATCGATCCCCACCACGATCACCAGACGGGGTTTCTCTTTCTCGTCGGCGCTTCCGGTTGGCAATACGATGCCATTTCCTACGACGATGACAACGAAGACGATACGTGGAACGGCGTTTGGGAAAGCGGAGCTACGGTCGACGCACAGGGCTGGTCGGCCGAGTACCGCATTCCCTTTCACGTGCTGCGTTTTGCGCAAAAAGACGCATACACGTGGGGCATTAATGTACAGCGCAGCATTCTGCGCAAAGAGGAGCGCCTACACTGGATTCTCAACCCCAAAGGGCAGAGCGGTTGGGTCTCGCGCTATGGACATATAGAAGGCATTCGCGATGTGGCGCCAGCCCGTGCGCTGGAGGTCCTGCCCTTTACCGTAGGGCGCAGCACCTTCGGCGAGGACAATGCCGACAAGCTCTTTGGCACGGCCGGTTTGGATTTGCGCTATGGTATAACGCCGAATATTTCGCTCAACGCCGCCGTCAACCCCGATTTTGGCCAAGTAGAAGCCGACCCCGCCGTACTCAATCTGAGCGTGTTCGAAACCTTCTTTGACGAGCGCCGACCGTTCTTTGTAGAGGGCAACACGCTCTTCCGCTCGCCCAACCCCGACATCGCCGGCATCGACGGCCCGGCGCAGCTCTTTTATTCGCGCCGCATCGGACGCCGTCCTGGGCGCTTCGATCTGCCCGACGGTTACGAGGACGTGAATCGCCCCGATGCCACGACCATTTTGACGGCTTCCAAACTCTCGGGCAAAACCGCCAAAGGCACTTCGTTTGGCGTCTTGCAGGCTCTGACATCGGCCGAAGACGCGCGTATCGAAGACGAAGAGACGGGGCAGCGTCGCAACTTTCGCGTCGAACCGACAACGCATTATTTTGCCGGACGTCTGCAGCAGACCGTACATACGAATTCTTCTCTGGGGGCGACGCTGACGGCGGTCAATGGACAAAATTTTGGCGGCGCCTATACCGGCAGCATAGACGGCACGCTCAAGTGGAAAGAGAATGCCTACCGCATCTTTACGCGTCTGGCCGCCAGCAGCGCAGAGGGCGATGACGGACGCCGTGGTGGCTACGAGGCCGTGACCTATTTCTCCAAATTTTCCGGCAATCTCGGCGGCCAAATCTATGCCGACATGCGCTCGCGCGGCTTCGAGGTCAACGAGTTGGGCTTTATGAACCGCAACAACCGCATCCAGAGCGGCGGGCATATCTACTACGAGATACAGCAGCCGTGGAAGTTGGCGCGGCGCTCGGGTTTTAACCTCAACGCATGGTCGCAGTGGAATAACGATGGCGACAAGCTGTCGCGCGGTATCAACTTTAACAGTTGGCACTATCTGCACAATTACTGGGGCTTCAACTTCGGCATCAATCGCGACTTAGAAGCCGAAGACGATTTGGAAACGCGCGGCGGCCCGGTCATGATAAGACCCGCCGGTTTTTCCTACTGGTCTAACATGAATACCGACAGCCGCAAGGTCGTCAGCTTTTGGTCCGGGTATTCGGGGGATTGGCAAGACGATGCCCTAGGACATCGGCGCAGTTTTAATCTAGGTGCCAAGTTTAGACCCGCCTCCAATATCGAATTCTCACTCAGCCCCTCCTTCACCACGCAGAATCGCTTTGCCCAGTGGGTCGACAATATCGACGACGACGGCGATGACAAAGACGACCGCTATATCTTTGGCGAATTGGACAGTCGCGTGCTCGATTTAACGTTGCGCGGACAGGTGGCCTTTTCCAATACCCTGACTTTACAGGCCTATCTACAGTCCTTTGCCACGACCGGCAACTACTCCAACTTCAAGGAGTTGGCACGAGCGCGCTCGTATGAGTTTACGCCCTACAATTATCAGGGCGACAATCCCGATTTTGAAAATCGCTCGCTGCACGGCAACCTCGTGCTGCGCTGGGAATACAATCCGGGCAGCACGCTCTTTTTGGTGTGGTCACCATCGCGCAGCGCCTCCCCCGACGTCGGTGATCCCGACTTTCGCGCCCTGCGTGGTGTGCGCAAGAGTTTTAGCGATGCCGGTAATAATGTCTTTTTTATTAAACTCAACTATTGGAGTCATATATGATAAACCCAGACCTGTTGTCGAATACGGCGTATTTAGCCACTATAGCGTTGCTCTGTATCGGTTTTGCTACGAGCTCGGCGCACGCCGAAACGAAAGACGAAATGAACGAGCAATTCGCCGTCGGCGCCGGCGGGGTGTTGATCGTCGATGTCAACGATGGCGACGTCGAAGTCTCGACGCACAATGGTGAGGGCGTCACAGTACAGGTCTTGCGCAAGGCGAGAGCCGAAGACGCGGAGAGCGAGCGCGAAATGTTGGAGGCGCACGAGGTTAAAATAGAACGGGATGGCGAAAAAGTGAGCGTGTGGGCGCGCATGCGGGAAGACTATAACGAGCGCATGCAGAAGAGCTACAGCTACAATCGCAACCTGTCGGTGCGCTTTATCATTGTCGTGCCCAGTCGTTTTACGGCAGACCTCAAGAGCAGCGACGGCAATATATCAGTACAAGGCTTGCAGGGCGACTTGTCGGCGCGCAGCTCCGACGGCAATTTCGAGTTGGAAGGCGTGCGCGGCACAATTGGCATCCGCAGTTCCGACGGCAACTTAGTGCTGCGCGCTTGTGCTGGAACATTAAAAGCCGATACCTCCGACGGCGATATCGTAGTCGACGACTTTGATGGCCCCGTTTCACTACAAACCTCCGATGGCACAATCCACGTGCAGGGAACCACGCGCACCGTGCAAGCGCAGTCATCGGACGGCGATGTCAATGTGAGCTTTGCCGTTGCACCCGACGGCGATTGCCACTTGCAGACTTCGGATGGCAGCGTAATAGCGACGCTGGGCAAAGGCATGGCGCTGAGCATCGACGGCAAGACGGGAGACGGGCGCATAAAGAGCGAGCTGCCCATAGCGGGTGAGCTAAAAAAGAGCCGCGTGCGGGGTGATATCAACGGCGGCGGCCCGACCCTTTCGCTGCGCACTTCTGACGGCGATATAACGCTAAAAGAAAAATAATCGTATGATTAGAGTTAGATCGGTTCGCAACGGCCAGTTAAGCGTGGCACAACGCAAAGCCCAGTATGCCGGTCAGTACGAGATGCTGCTGATTTACATTTTTTATGGTCTCCTTTGGGGTGGTCAGTACTATCGAAAAATTGCGCCCGCGCGACCGCGATCTAAGAAGAGACACAGCAACTGCGATAGGCCCTCTAGCGGGTGTTCTTTTTATACGTCGGACAGCTCAACCGTGCTTGATGACCGTCATCTTGGTCTGCACCATGTCGTGCATGGTATAACCGATGCCGCCCATGCCATACCCCGAGCTGCGCCGCCCGGCAAACGGCATCCAGTCCACGCGAAAAGCCGTGTGATCGTTGACCATCACGGCGGCGGCATCCAATCGCTTGGCCGTGTCGTGGGCCGTTTCTAGGTCGCGGGTAAATACGGCGGCTTGGAACGCCACATCTAAACTGTTGGCGCGCTCGATGGCTTCGAGGCGGTCTGTATAGCTGTAGACGCAGACTACGGGGCCGAATATTTCTCGCTTCGATACGTTCGCAGCGGCCGGTGGATTTAACAGCACGGTCGGTGCATATGTTGTAGCGCTCAGCTTTTGTCCTCCGGTCAACAATTCGGCTCCGCCAGCGACGGCTTCCTCTACCCACTCGTGCACGCGATCTACTTCGCGCGGCAGGATGAGCGGCCCAACTTCAGTCTCTTCTAAAGAGGGGTCACCCACGACTAGCTCGGCTGCTCCCGCGGCCAAGCTCTGCGCCAACTCGCCGACAATAGAAGCGTGGGCAAAGACGCGTTGCACCGAGACACACACTTGTCCGGCGTGGTAAAAGCCACCTTTGAGCAAGGAAGGTATGGCCGTCTCTAAGTCGGCCGTTTCATCTACTA
>JBLHGI010000178.1:0-12314 GCA_047616505.1 Planctomycetota bacterium | reverse complement strand
TGCCGTACATCGCCGTGCGCTCCATATCGATTTCTCGCCGTTCTTCCAAATAATCTAACAAGCGCTGCGTGCGGTAAATTTCCAGTCCCCACAGGGTCTTGCCCAGCAATTTGCACAGACGCTCCAGACGCGCCCGCGGCGCCCCCTGCGTAATATTCATCGGCGCAATGACGGCAAATCCCTCTTCGACAAGTCTGCGCCCGTAGCCCTTGTAAATATCGGCGGGGTCATCCAACCCAAAAACTCGCTCGGGTGAAGAGCCAATGCCGTGTTGAGCAATGACCAATGGCAGCGGTTCTTTTGTCCCCTTGGGCAGCGCCAGAATCGCCCGCCCGCGCAGCCCGGCCAACAAACCAATACTCACCCACCAAGCGCTAAATTCCTCCGTTTCACACCAGAGTTCGAGCACCGGGTCGAGTTCACTGCCATCTCCTTCAAAGAGCCCGATCGTCTCGCTCCAGCGCGCTCTATTACCCTCCACTGATTTGTCAAAAGCTTCCAGCGAAGAATAATCCCGCTGCCAATATTGCTCTTGTCGCGGTTCGTAATCCATCACCACCCGACGCAAATAATCCTCCGTCTCGTTGCGCAAAAGCCGCTGGCGATCACTTACCCAACGCCCGATCACTTCCCCAGATTGCTGATAGACATCCACTAAATCTGACATAATTCCCCTTATCCCATTTGGAGGGTTTCTCTAATGTGCTTTGCTTATAAAAATCCGCGAGGTTCGTTTAAAGTATACATTGCCAAAGGGCTAGTCCATGAGTCATCCCCCGTTTGTATTGGAGCTGGCGCAGGCCAGTATCGTGACGCCCGTAGATGGCAGTGCCAACTCGTGCGCCGAACAAATCGCCCACACGCTACAAGCACAGTACGATCTATCGTTACCCGTCGTCTGCGGAAACCAGCCGATTAAAACTCGGCACGCCATCGCGCTGGGATGCCTAGCGAATAATCCATTTATCGAGCAACTCTATCTGCGCTGGCAAACGCTGGTGGATCGATGGTATCCGGGCAGCGGCGGTTATGTCGTACAGACCATCGCTAGAGCCCCTTCTATAGAAGGGTGCGCGCTGCTCTTAGGGGGCAGCGATGCACAGGGTGTCGCGGCCGCTACGGCCGAGTTCTTACCCATCCTGTCAGCGTCTGCCAACGGAGAACTTCCCTGGCTGCTAAAAGTCAGATTGGCAACGGGTCACAAACCGCTTCCCGAAGATCGTCTCGACGCGTTGGGCACCTCAACTAGTCTAGTGCCAACGCCGGAGAGCGCCCTGCCAGAGCATTTGTACCAGTCTGGTTTCACGGGGGGATCACCGCGCCAATATCTGCTGCGCTTGGGCATGTATGGACCGCACGCCGACAACGTCCACTTCTCGCGCTCGTCGCAGCTGGGGCTGCGCTATCTCTATACGGGCAGCTTAGAAGACGCGCAGGTCTATCGCCGCGCCTTACTCGGCGAGGTAGAGAGCGGCGTCCTGCACAAGCTCTATCACTACAAATCAATCCGCATGTTCCAACTGTGGGAGCTACTAGCGCCCTGCCCGGTCTTCTCACCGGTGGAGCGAAAAATAATCACGGCCGCGCTGCTGGAATATCTACAAAAAGAAAGCGGTTTAGCCCATGCAGAGCGCATCGACCAGATGGCCAACGCACCGGGAGTCTTCGACCGACACACCGCCTGTGAGGCGCTCAACCTGTGGATCGGCGCCGATTTCTTCTACCGCGAGAGCGGAGACAAAACCTGGCTGCAACGACAGAAAATAGCCGAGCGTTTCTTTGCGGGCCAAGCGGGCACCGATGTGCCCATCACCGGACTGACCGAGGGCTATGCTTCGTACTTAGAGGTCTATTTAGAGTGGATGCTGTGGAGTCGCCCTGAGCAGATCCGCACGGACCAACACGTGCGCCTATGGGCGCAGCGCGTCTTAGGGCTGTGCACCAACGCCGGGCTCTTAGTCGCGGGGCCACAGACGGGCGCCGAGCGCTACCCGTATCACCTGTTGCGCAAGCTGGCATTTTTGCTGGATGACGGCAGCTACCTATACGCAGCCGAGCGTCGCGAGCGCCAGGTGCCGCTGGGCAACGACCGGCTCATGCAATTTTCTGCAGGCCAGGCCTACGCCGGAGACGTCGAGAGCCGCAGGCCGAAAGAAGAAGCCGGGCTGACCGTCTTTCCTGCCAACGAACGGCTGCGACAGTGGAAAGCGGCATCCATCAGCGCTGAGCGAAGCTTCGACCGAGCCGTCGGGCGAGAGGGCTGGCAGGTAGACGACGACTACTGGATGGTCATTGGCATGCGCAGCGGTGGCAAGTGCATGCCCAACGTCGGCTGTCTGGCCGCCTACGAACGCTTCGGCGCGGGATTGATCACTTCCGAAGCCAACCAGCTCTACCCAAGTAGCGCCAGCCCTTGGCGTCATTCCGCCATAACGGTGTCGGCAGAAGGATTGGCGGGGGGCATGGCCGAGGGGGCAGAACTCACGCTACATCAATCCGCACACGGCGGAGAGCTGCTAGCCTACGAAGTGCGGATGGATCCGCTCTACCGATGGGTGCGATCACTCCTTTGGATGCCCGCAAAATACCTGTTAGTAGTCGATCATATCGAAGTGATGACAAGCGGAGAATATACCATCGGCCTCAACTGGCGCTGCGGCATGGAGATGGAAAGCGCCGGCCAGATAGCGCAGGGGGCGTTTGTCACGGACGCGGGAACGGCGGGGACGTTCTGGGTCGAGACGGCCCCCGAGCTGGATTTTATAACAGAAGAAAACAGCTATCCAGCCCTCGGAGCACCACCGGCAGCGCCGCCGACGCGGGAGCACCTACTGCACGCGCTAGTAGACAGGCGGAGAGAAACACTAGAAGTGGCAACGCTGCTGCACGCGACGCTGGAAACAGCAGTCCCGGTCTACCGCTTGGCAAAATATGGGGAGACATGGACCGTAGAGGGCGATGGCGAGATACGAGCGTTTCAGAGGACGGACGCAGGTGACCTGGAGGTGAATTTTCGCCAGACCAGCGCAAAGCCAATCAACAGGCCAGCCGTAGCGCGTCCAGCGCTAGAGGCACTGCACAATCGCTGGCACTACGCGCTACCGTCGCCGCCAACGGTCTGGCAATGCGACGGCGCGAATCTAGTGATCGGCACCCAGGGCGGAGAAATAATCGCCGTCGATAGCGAAGGCGAGACGGCCTGGACTGCGCGCGGCGACACGGCCATCACCGCGCTGGCCCAACTCGACGACGAGGTAATCGCCGGCACGGCGGCAGGTGAGGTACTGCGTTTCGATGCGCAGGGGCGGCAGCGCTGGCGCCACCGCTGCGCATTTCGCCCAGAGCGCACATTCTGGCCCTGGTGGTTTCTGGAAACGCCGATGGTTGGCAGCCTGGCCGCTGGCCGCGATCCGCACAGCGGGCGGGAGATCGTCGCCGCCGGCACGGGCAGCACCAGCGTTAATTTTATAGACGGCGAGACGGGCGCATTACAAGCCGACCGACTCAGCGAGTACGGCTTGCCCGACCAAATAAAAGCCCATCTCGATCCACAAAAAGAACGCCTGTTCTTTTTTGTCGGGCACAGCTGGCTCTCCTGTGGTTCCACCGTATGGGCTTGGGCCGCCGACGAGTTGGACCAGCCACAGCGCCGCTACTGCGAGAGCGTAGATCCGATGGGGCGATTAACGGGCGGCTGGGATACGTGTGCGGCACGCGACTTTTGGCTCGGGCGCTGGATCACAGCGGAGAATGAGCAACTCCTAGTCTTGCGCCACGGCGCCGTAAACCAGCTGACCGCCTATGATCTAGAGTCAGCACAGCCCTTGTGGGATGTCGGTCTAGGGGGCGCACCCATCGCCATGGCCATTGTCGTAGCAGAGACGGCGGCGGACGCGCGGGTGCACGTGACAGACGAGTATGGCTGGTGGACGAGCTTTGATGGCGGCGGCAAGAAGGTCGGCGCCCAACGCATAGCCCAGCGCCTAGTAGGTATACACGCAGAGACTACGGGCGAAATTTTTCTGTGGAATCGAGAACAGCTACTACGGGGCACGGCAGAGCAAATAGATAGGCGCTATGCGTTAGAGGCTCGCCCGCTTGGATGGTGCCAATGGGGAGAGCAGCGGGGGCTTCTCGGCACCGATGACAGCAATATAGTACTGCAAAAATTATAAAGGGCCGCAATGCAAATAGGACCCTCGTTTTACTAGGTCTTTCACAGGCCGAGCGCCCCGTGTTTCTGCGGGTCGATATCCAGCCAAAAATTGCATAGATTACAGACCTGAGTCAGCGACGCAATCCACCCCCTACTACCTATGGATACGCTCATGCCAGACCAAGCCTTCCGCCTCACCGATGCCCAAATGGCCCAGTTCATAGCCCACGGCTACGTTACCATAACGCCAGATCTGCCCGCTGCATTCCACGCCGAAATCTTTGCCCAACACGAGGAAGTCTTCGCCAAAGAGGGGAATCCCGGCAACAATCTGCTACCGCGCATCCCCCTCGTGCGCCAGATCTTCGACCACCCCTCGGTCGTCGGTGCCCTCAAGAGCATCCTCGGTGATGATTATTATCTACAGCCCCACCGCCATCCCCATCACAACCTCGCCCACAGCAAGGGCCAAAGCATGCACCAAGACGGCGGCAAACGCTGGTCGCATCGCAGCCGCTACCTGCTCGCCTTCTATTACCCGCAAGACACGCCGCTCGAGCGCGGCCCCTCTGGCATCGTTCCCGGCAGCCACTACTTCAACACGCCCGAGGGTGCCAGAACTAGCGAAGAGATGCCGCTCGTCACGCCCGCTGGCACCGTGACCATCGTCCACTACGACCTCTGGCATCGCGCCATGCCCAACCTGAGCGACCAGCATCGCTATATGGTCAAATTTCTCTTCGCCCGCATGACCGAACCCCAAGCCCCCGCTTGGAACAACAAAGAGGCGGATTGGCCCGGCATCGCGCCGGTGCTCTCTGACGACAGCCCCCAACTGCAAAAAATGTACGCCCACGCTTGGGACTGGCACCGCGGCATGGGCACAAATGCCGCACAGAACCACGACCGCTCGCCGGTGGAATTACTAAGCGCCCTCGAATCCGGCGACGAACGCACAGGCATTGCCGCCGCCTATGATCTAAGCTCCTGTGACAAAGGAGTCGTGTCGAACCTAATCGACAAACTAACGGCCGAATCCGAAATGACCCGCCGCCACGTCGCCTATGCACTCAGTGCCATCGGCAGCCCTGCCGTCGCAGCCCTAGCCGAGGCCTTGCAACACGACAACCCCACTACACGCGCCGACGCGGCGACCATTCTCGGCGATATCGCGCTCGGGGCCGAGCCAGCCATAGAAGCCCTAATGGCCGCAACCAAGGACGGGCAAGAAGAGGTCCGTCACCGCGCCGCCGAAGCGCTGGGCACGGTCTCGCAAAACTCGCCCATAGCCACCCCCGCGCTCATGGCGGCCCTAAAAGACGAACACGCCCCCGTGCGCCAAGCGGCAACCCTAGCGCTGTGCCGCCTCGGTCCCCACGCCGAAGAAGCCATAAGGGCGCTGGAACAGGTCCTCGACGACGAAAATCGCTATGTCCGCGCCGATGCCCTCTGCGCCCTAGAGCGCATTGGCACTCCCCTGGCCAAAGACACCCTTATAAAACATCTGATGCCCGCCCGCTGGTGCCCAATCACCACACCGGAAAGCACGTTTTAATCACACTAACTCTTAGTCGATTTTTTAACGATAGGAGAAGGGTATGAAACGGACAATCAAAGCAGTGCGCGAAACCATTTGGCAAATGGACAGCCCCAGTGATTTGGTCAATGTACTGACGTCTATCCAACAACAGCTACAACTGCAAAATATCGCCTACGAGGCGATTGGTGTGAATGTCATCGACCCTGCCACCGAACTTCTCGTCTCTAAATATGTGCTGTTTAAGGGCGACGATCTCGCAGAGTGGCGACTTTGGCAAAGGGAGAGCATAGCATCCGATTTAAAAGGCAATGGGGCGATATTAGAAACGTGCTGGCGTTCGGGTAAGAGCATTTATCGCACCGACCTCAACAAAGAAGACCGCTATGATGAACGGACCTGGATTGAAGAGCGACAGCTCGGCCTCGTCTCTCTAATTGACGTGCCCTTCTCGCATGGCACTTTAGCGCTGGGCAGTTCGGTCGCCGATGCTTTTTCAGAAAACGAGATCGCACTATTAGAAGAGCTAGCCGAGGTTTTATCGGATGGCTGCCGCCGCCTGGATGACCTGCGCACCCTAGCACGCCAGCACCAAGAAGTCGAGTCTTTGCTACAGGCAATCGAAGTGGTCGCGCGCGCGGACGATTTGGACAGCACACTGCAAACAGTCGTCGAGCAGACACTAAATGTAATAGGCGTGCAGGGGGTGGTGATCTTTCTCTACGATGAGCAAGAGAGCGTCCTAGTGCCCCGAGCCCAAAGCGGATTTAATTGGGGTGTGTACCAGCATATTCGCTTGCAGCCGGGCGAGGATATTTCGGGGGCGGTTTTCGTCAGTGGCCAGAGTGCGCTATACCGTCAGGACACGGCCGAAGAAATACACATGCAAAAGGACAACAAGGCCTTATTTTCCCCAGAGGGAAGCGTGCTAACATTCCCGCGCATAGGCATTGTGATCCCTTTAAAAAATCGCGGACGAACCATAGGCACTCTCTCTATCAATCGCAACAGCGGAGCTATTACCCCGCACGAAGTCCGCATCCTGGAACGCCTCGGTGAGCAGGCTGCTTTGGCGATTGAGCGGTCAGTACACCGCAAGCAACTAGACCTTGATCTGGCTCAGGCCAAACGCCGAGAAGCTATACAGCAGGTGCGTTTGGCTGGGCGAAATATGGAAAACGACGAAGATATCGGCCTAGTGGTGCAGGAATTAAGCACCCAACTGGTGAAACTGGAAATTCCCTTTGAGCAACTGTCTGTGCAGACCGTAAACCAGACGGACGATGCACCGTTTCTCGAGGCCGTTATTTTCGCTGGTGAACGCGATATTAGCATACAAAAACGCGATGAACCCTGGCACCAAGGCGAGCAACTGATCATACAGTTCTGGCAAAAGCAGCAGGTCGTCTATCGATCCGACCTTACAGTAGTAGATGCCTACGGTGAATATGCGCGGATCGCTGCGAATTCCCCCGCAGTCCGGTCCGTTGTAGACATACCGTTCTCACACGGTACACTGGCTCTCAATAGCGACCAAGCCGAAGCCTACTCTGCCGAGCATTTGCACATCCTACAGGAGATGGTAGATCCCCTGAGTGAGAGCTTTCACCGCATGGATGATTTGGAAAAATTAGGGCGAAGAGAAATAGAGGTGGATGTGTTAGCGGAGGCGATCAACGCCATGGCGCGAACCCATGATCTCGATGAAATGCTACAGGCCGTATTGGAAAATATTACTCGCGCGACCGAATCGTCTCGGGGGGTCGTTTTTCTATATGCAGCAGAAGAAGAAGCACTAGTGCCCCGCGCCCAGGTTGGCCACGATTGGCAAACCTTTCAACACTATCGTCTGCAACCGGGTGAAAGTGTCTCAGGCAAAGCATTTGCCACAGAAGAACGAGTTGTTTGGGGGTCAAAGGGAACAGATGGTATCAATTTGCGCCAGGCAACTAGAGATCTATTTATCAAATCACTTGGCTCAGATTCTTTTCCACAGGGCATGTCGGTTTCGTTGCCCCTGTGGGTGGACAAGCAGGTGATCGGCGTACTATCTCTGGGAGGGATACAGCGGCGGCTCACGGCACGCGATCTAACTTTATTAGACCCGCTGGCCGAGCAAGTTTCCCTGGCGATTGAACGAGACCAACGCGCCACGGAGTCTGTTCGCACCGAGCGTTTGCGCTCTGTCGGCGAGTTGTCGGCCGGCATCAGTCACAACTTAAACAATATACTCACAGGAGTCTTAGTACCGGCGCAAATGCTAAAGAGAACGGTAGACGATCCGCAGGTCCTCGAATGGGCGACCATGATTATCTCCGCCGGAGAGCGCGCCAGTGATTTGGTTCAAGAACTGTATCGATCCGTCAAAATGACCGATGACACACCGCTTAGCGCCACATCGATATCATCGGTTGTCGAACAGGCCGTCGAGACGAGTCGACCGCGCTGGAAAGACGAAGCCGAAGCGCAGGGAGTGCGTATTGAAATCGTCGTCGACCTGGCTGAATTGCCAGAGGTTACCGCCACGCCCGATGGCTTGCACAGCATATGCACCAACCTGATCTTCAACGCCGTTGACGCCATGCCCCAGGGAGGGACACTGACGATTCAGGCGCAGTTAAAAGAAACGGGGGTAGCACTGATCTTTCGCGATACGGGTGTGGGTATGAGCAAAATGACCCAGCAACGGATCTTCGAACCCTTCTTCACCACCAAAGCCAATATCGGCACAGGGCTGGGTATGGCAACCGTGTACAATACGCTTGCCCACTGGGGAGGCACTATCGATGTAGAAAGCACACCGGGCCACGGCGCCACGTTCTTTATTACGCTGCCCAAATGGCAGAAAACGCACGCGCCATTGCCCAGCGAAGAGCGGCAATATGCGCACCGTAAAGGGCAGGTCTTACTCATCGATGACGACGAGTCCGTGGCTCAGTCCATCTCCTTATTATTGCAGGACTCGCACGATATAACGATCCGCCACAGCGGCAAAGAAGTGTTGGCCCATATCGCCCCGGGAGAGTACGACGCCATCGTGATTGATCTGGGCATGCCGGATATGACCGGAGACCAACTCGCCCAGCACCTACGCCGTCTCGATCCTTGGGTGGGATTAATTATGATAACGGGTTGGATCTTAAACGAAGACGATCCGCGAAGGGCGCATTTCGACCAAGTCTTATATAAACCAATCCCGGATCCCGATAAACTGAAAGCGGTCGTCACCAAAGCGATATCGCTACACGATGAGCGCATGAAAATCCACCAGCGATGAGCGCCGCGGAGCATAAAAATTACTCGTAAAACGATATCCGACCAAGAACAAGGGCAACACCCGTATCGCTGGGCCGTGCTCGGTGGCGTGTGGCTGGTTTATTTTTGTTTCGGTCTGACCTCGGGCGCATTGCCTCCTTTAGTGTCCATCATCCGCGCGGAGCTGTCTTTGTCCGGGTCTGCCATGGGCAGCGTACTCGGCGCATGGCAGCTCATTTATATTGGCGCCGCTATTCCGCTGGGCATGGTGCTGGATCGAATGGGCCCGCGACGGGCCCTACTGGTAGCGGCACTGATCATTGCCTTGTCGGGCGCCCTGCGCGCCGCGGCAACCGATCATATCACCTTGTTTTTGGCCGTAGCTCTTTTTGGCATGGGCGGCCCTTTGATCAGCATTGGCGCGCCGAAGCTGGTCGCCGTTTGGTTTGACCATCGCCAACGCGGCCTGGCCATGGGGCTCTATATAACGGGTCCAGCGCTAGGCGGCATCGTAGCACTAACTGCGACCAATAGCATCGCCATGCCGGTCGCCGGTGGTAATTGGCGCCTCGTATTATTAGCCTATGCAGTTTTTGTTGTTCTCGCCAGCGGCGTGTGGTTGCTAATCAGCTCCCATCCGGCCGTCCGCGACAGCGAGGCAGATATCAAAAACACAAAACGCCCGCCAACACGCGAAGTCTTTAGCCAATTGCTGCAAGTACCGGCTGTCCGCCTGCTCCTGCTCATGAGCATCGGCATCTTCTTCTTCAATCACGGCTTGAGTAACTGGATGCCGGAAATTCTTCGCTCCGGCGGCATGTCCGTCCAAGCGGCGGGAATGTGGGCCGCCATCCCCGTGGCCATTGGCATTGTTGCGGCCGTCGTTTTTTCTCGTCTGGCCACACCTAAACGCCGCTATTGGGTCATGTTGTATTTATTAGTTTGCGGCATCGGTGCCAGCCTGCTCTTACAGTCCAATGCCTTGCCGATTTTAACGCTTGGCCTCGTCCTTCAGGGCATGGGTCACGGCACCATGATGACCATTGCCATGCTTATGCTGGTCGAGCAGCCAGAGGTCGGCGCACAAAGGGCAGGGATGGCGGGAGGCCTGTTCTTTGCCGCCGCCGAGATCGGCGGCGTGTTGGGTCCGCTGTCTATGGGCGTACTATTCGATGCAACGGGTGGTTTCTCTCTCTCCCTCGCCGCCCTGACAGCCATAATGGCGATACTCGTGCTGCTGCTCTTGCGGCTGTGGAGCGTGGCACCGGCTAGACCCGAAGCATTTTCCGCGTAGTGCCCACCTATCCCGCTTCGCGCTCATACATTACAAACGCTTCCCCACCCACAAAGCCCCGCGGCGCACGACTTCTTGGAACGAGGCGTTGTCCAGCACCGCCTGGTCGTGACCCAATGCAAAAAAGAACACCCGCCCCTGACCATAGGCATGGCGATAGGCCATGACGTGCTTTTCGTCGCGACCCGGATCGTAGGCTTCCATGATGGGGTGCGAGCGCGAAGCATCGTGTTTTAGGTAGTGCAACTCGTCTCTTACCTCAAAGTCCTGCAATCCGGCGACGATGGGATCGGCAGCATCCGTTATCTCTACTTTGAAATCCATATAGGGGCTGTGTCCGTCAAAGAAACCATTGAGCATCTGGTGGTAGCCCGCGTTGTCTTGAAAGGAGGCATCGGCCGTGTGCAAACCGAAAAAACCGCCCCCGCCTTCTATAAATTCCAGCAGGGCCTGCTCCTGTTCTTGGCTGAAGTTACCGACATCCGTAAAGAACAGCGTCGCGTCATAGCCGGCAAGAGCAGCGGTCATTATAGCGTAATCTTGCGAAAAATCGGCCTGGATTTGCGGATCCTTATTTAGCAGTCCCACCAAGAACCGACCCTGGCCTTCGTGGTCGTGATAGATGCCTTCTGTGCCTACAAAAACCAAAACTTTGACCGGGGCTTCAGACATAAGATCTCCTGCAATTTTAAAAAATATGCGTTATATAGTTGGCACCGCGAGCGCATTACTCTGTTGCGAAGAGGCGCGCACGGTATCGATAAAACGATGCAGCGACACGGCGGTAGAAAAATCTGGTTGGCACTTTTCGCCGGCACGGATCGCCTTGCCAAAAGCCGCATACATCTGACCGACATTATACGGTGCACCCGCTGGCATATCGTCCGACACCTGGATATGCTCTGATGGTATGGCGATATCCTGCAAGGCACCGTCCCCCGACTTGGCGCCCTGCAGATAGACTGCAGATAATTGCGGACTGTTTTCTCCATAGGCCACCAGCGTGCCTTCGCGACCGTAGACTTCCATGCGATAACCGCTCCCTGCCCAGGGTATCGTCGCGACATGCACCGAGGCCACCCCACCGTTGGCCAGGTGTCCACTGACGAGGACAGTATCCGGTGCCGTGACCTCTACCACCTTCTGCGTATCCGTTTCTAGCCACTGCTTCGCCTGAGTCGAGACCACCGACGAGACTTGGCTAAATGGCCCGATGACGTATTGCATAGCATCTACCGTATGGCCAAAGGGAATGGTCAACGGCGAGGCACCGAGTGCGTCGTCGCACTGCCAGGCGCGATCCGATGGGCGCTGCAAGATGCCGGCGCGAATCATGCTGACGTGGCACGACATGACCTCTCCCACGTACCCTGATTCTACCAGAGCTTTCATGTGCATTATAGTGGGGTGCCGACGCGCCTGCAGCCCAACTATATGACAGACTTTTTTTTCTTCGGCTCGCTGCGCCATCTCTTCGGCCTCTGCTAAAGTTCGACCCAGCGGCCACTCCGTATAGATATGTTTACCCGCATCGATCGCAGCGAGCGTTGGCTGGTAGTGCCACGGCACCCGCAGCACCACGGCGACGGCATCGATCTCCGGGTGTGCCAGCATTTCGCGATAGTCGTCAAAGGCCAAGCGTGCTCCGAAAGCCCTCCCCGATTCCTCGGCCGTTTCTCGGCGCGTAGTACAGACGGCTACGAGCTCAAAGTCCGGGCTCGCAGCCAGTGCCGGCAGGTGCGATTGTGGTGCCCAACCTCGGTGAATATTGGCGCCAATAACTCCGATACGTATCGCTGCTGATGCCATACCTTCTCCTATTACATGTATATCTTAGTTGAATCCGACAGCACCAAACGCAGTGCGCGACGATTACTATTTGCTGCGAACGCACCTAGTTTTTTGCCACCCGAAAACCAATGTGATCACGCTGGCGCTGCGGATAGCTCGAAGAGCGCGACGCACAGCGAATATAACTTGCGCTCGGGCTATAAAACGACCCCCCGCGCAGCACGCGGTGCTCGCGCGAGCTTAGATCCTCGCGCCCGTCGTCGCTATTATAGGGATAGCCC
>JBLHGI010000177.1:0-12330 GCA_047616505.1 Planctomycetota bacterium | reverse complement strand
CCCGGTACAGATCTCCTTGGACAATACTGGAGGTAGAGTTGAACTACTTGTCTGTCTCTGTGATTCGGGCAAAGGGCATCCTAAACAATTATATAACCTTTATATAACCTTATACGACTGAGTGGAGAGTGTAGTGAATAACACGCCCTAAAGTCAAGGTTATCTTGTTGTTAGACAATTTTTTACACCATTTATAGCAGGTCGATTAAAGCAAGCCGACTTCGCGGAGAAATGCCGCACGCAGTTGGCTCGCGATCGGCCCGGGCTTGCCATCTCCGACTCGTTTGCCATCTATCTCCACTACGGATATAGCCTCAGTCGTCGTTCCACCGAGAAAAACTTCTTCTGCCGCCAAAAAATCGTCCAACGAACTAAAGGTCTCGCGGATTGGCAACTGGGCCTGACGCGCGAGATCGAGCAAAACTCCACGCGTTATACTCGGTAGGATATGCGGTCCTTCCGGAGAGGTCCACAACTGCCCATCGCGCACGCAGAATGCACTGGTTGAAGAACCTTCTGTCACGTTCCCAGCTTCATTGACTAACAACGCTTCAAAAGCACCCTTTTCACTGGCTTCTTGTTTGGCGAGAATATTGGCCAACAGGGCAATGCTCTTTATATCACAACGCTTCCAACGCAGGTCGGCAGTGCTAATTACGGCGACGCCCTGTTCGTATAGTTCGACCGGCAAACGTATCAACTCTTTAAAGGTCATAACCACTGTCGGCTGCGGTAGCTGAAGTGGAAACTCGTGCCGGCGCGGCGCCACACCGCGCGTTACTTGCACATAGACGAGTGCTTCGGCATAACCGCAGCGCTGAATGCCCTCTTCAATTTTCTCTCGCAGTCTATAGGTGCCAATATCCAAGGGCAGGCGCAATTCCAATAAACAGCGCTCTAAGCGCTGCAGGTGGGCCGCCATCGCATAGGGTTTGCCACCGTATGTTCCAATGACTTCATACACTCCGTCGGCGAATTGAAAGCCTCGATCTTCGACGGACACAACCGCCTCAGAAAGCGGCATAAAATCGCCATTGACATAGGCCAATTCAGACACTTATCCCACCCCTCCGAATGCCATCCATAACGCGCGGTAATAACGCATCAAACGCACGGGGTCGCCGCTAGCTGGAATCTCGGCCAAACAATACCCGCTATACCCACTCTCTTTGAGCAGCGTAAATAGACGCTGCCAAGGATAGTCGTTCCACAACTCCGTTATGTGCACCATGCCAATGCGGTCGCCCAGCAGAGCAAAACTACTATCAATCGACCCATCCACGATATCGGTCCTATTTGAGTTCCAGCAAACCCGCGCATTTTCATGGGGTGCATTCTCCATAATCGTGCGCATATTCATCGGCTCACAGGTCTCTTTACCATGCACTTCCATGCGAATTTCCACGCCCAAATCAGCGGCAAACTCAGCGCACTCGTTAAAGCTATGGCCGATCTGGACCAGAGTCTTTTCACGCTCGACCCCTTCCTCCTCGTGTAATCTATTGGGCCGTACTTTTATACCCACTACTCCGAGGTCGTGGGCCAAGCGGACGTACTCTTTAGTTCCGTCGATATTTTTTTGCAACACCCGTGGATCGGCTGAATCATATTCAAAGACACTGCCCAGGCCAACGATTTCAAGCCAAGAATCCGCTAAGCGAACCTTGAGTTCACGTCGCGCGTCATCGCCCAATTCGACCTCTATACCATGGGCATGACTGGTGCGTAGTTCCACGCCCCTAAACCCCGATTCCTCACATCGTGCCTCGAGCAAATCCAGATCCCAATCGTTGGCCAAATTATAGGTAACTAGCCCCAGTTTCACCTTTAACCTCCTCTCTGATCAAATACTTCGCTGCGAAAAATTTGCCGCTGCTCTAACAGATACTGCTCTTTGCTCAGAGCAGGTTTCTCCGTTGCCAATACCTGCTTAGCCTTATCGGCTCCCTCAGCCAGAAGATCGACCACCATGGTAGCCAGTGTTTTGGCAGGTGCCAAATAACCTGCGTCTGGATCGGCTATATGCCAGTCCGGACCGTGGATACCACCAGAAGCCCCCGTCATCGAGGGATGCAAGACCGGCATAATCTGACTCAGATCACCGGCATCCGTTGAGCCACCGCTATGGGGATAGTCACGATATTGCCCCGCCCCGAATATCTGTCCCGCATTCGCTTTAAATAGTTCCGTTAACTGCGGGCTATTGCGCAATGGCATATACCCCGGAACAGTCTCAATTTCGACACAACACCCCATAGCCATAGCGGCCCCCTTTACGGCGCGATCGACCTTGCGTTCGGCGTCTAATACCGCCTCTGGAGTTCGCGCTCGGACATAGGTTTCCATGCGCACTTCAGCCGGCACAATATTGACTAAATCTCCCCCTTTGGTGATGATCGGATGCACGCGGACACAGTCTTGATCGCGGAATGTCTCACGCTGGGCATTGATGGCACTCAAGGCCAATTGGGCTGCATTAAGCGCGTTAATACCTCTTTCTGGAGCACCGCCGGCGTGAGATGCACGCCCTATAAAACGTATATTTTTAGCCACAAAACCATTAGAAGATGCAGCTACTCCCATAGCCCCATCGGCATGGTCGGGACTGCTGCTATGAATCATTACAGCCATATCGATATCGTCGAAATGGCCAAGTTGCACCAATTCGGGTTTGCCTGCTAAAAAGGTAGTAGTCCCCTGCCGTACTAAACCCAGGCGATACTCAATTTCTACATATTCTTCAGCGGGCACGGCAAAAAAGACTACGTCGCCATTCAGTTCTTCACTCAGCCCCGACTCGACTAAACCAAATGCCGCCCCGAGTAAACCGGCAATCTGCGCATTATGCCCACACGCATGAGCAGCCCCCGTTTCGCCATTGGCCCGCGGATGGTCTGGTACGATCAGCGCATCGAGTTCGCCCATCAGGGCGATGGTCGGCCCCTTGCCCTTACCACGCAAACGACCCTTGACCCCCGTAATTGCCAACTTATCCTCATAGGGAAGATTGAGTTCGGAAAACACTTCCCCTACCCGATTAGCCGTATGCCACTCCTTGAAGCCCAATTCAGGATCATCCATAATGGCTTCCCCCAACCCAACGATGCGCTCGCGACGCTGATCTATCGCAGCACAGACAGCCTCTTTTATCACATTCTTATTCATATCTCACCTGTCATCCGTTCCATATATAGAGGGGTGATTAAGCCCTGTCAAGACAACCCTCAAATAACCATTTTTGCCCTTGCGAGGGTGCAGCGAGGAACTTAGTTTGACTGAGAATCATCTATTTCTCAGCGCCTTCCAAGTTCCATAAAACAGGGTTGCATGCCTTTGTTTAAAATACTACTCATAGATGCCAATACTACTTTTAGTGCCACCTTTTCCGCCTTGTTACGCCGCACGGGCTATCAGGTTGAGGTAGCCGATACTCTGCCCGACGGCTTGACCCAATTCAACCGCGAGGGTGCAGACTTAGTGCTCCTCGGCATAGAAAACGAAAAGGTAGCTAGCGAAGAATTAACCCATACCTTTGCAAGTTGCAAAACAATCCTCCTACTTTCTAGCGCCGAAGGGCGCAGCGACGATTCACCACAAAAGGGACGCGTCAAAGACCACCTCGCATTCTATAAACCTTTTCGCACAGAGGAAGTACTCGCCGCTATTTATACCGCTCTCGTTGCTCGTCCGGCGGCTGTTTAATCCCAACCTTCAAATAGGTACTCATCTTTTTTGTTCTATAGACGAAATAAACGAACTCCGGAAACGAGCGAATGAACAAAGACTGCCTTGACCACCTATTGACCAGTGAAGAGCATCTACATTTTGAAGAACAGGGTTTCCTAATCGTCCGCAACGCACTCTCATAAGGCGAGTTGGTTGAACTTGAAGAAGCGGCTGACCGCATCTGGCTAGCTGATATCTACCTATACCATTCACATCTAGGCATCACGCCGCAGGAAGCCGATGCGCAATCGCCTTCAAAAAAACCGTTGGGATTCCATCAAGACAGCGGTCGTGTCAACCTCGAGTTAGAAGGAGACCCACGCCCGCGCCTGTCCCTCAAAGTAGCCTACTGGCTCAGTGACATATCTGAGCCTGGCCGCGGTAATTTCTACATAGTGCCGGGCTCGCATCTATACAACAAATTGCATCGCCCAGCCGATGGCAATCCCCAAAACGCCATACCAGTCTGCGCCCAGCGTGGCGATGCCGTTTTTTTTGATCGCAGTCTCTGGCATGCCCGCAGCCCGAACCATTCGCCCAGCGTGCGCAAGGCACTGTTTTATGGCTATGCCTGCACCAAAGACGATATGACCATTGATCCCGATCTTTATGAGGCCTGCGATCCTGTGCGCAAGCAACTACTCGGAGCGGCTAGCAACTGCAATGGATTTTTCTCACCTAAAGAGGAAGATACCCCCTTTAGGACCTGGCTCGAAGAACATCTCGGCGAAGATGTTTTTCACTAGGTGAAGGGGAAGTATTAAGCCCCGGCGATTCGCGGCATCCACAGAGGTTCTTTACCCATTTCAGCAAAAAGTAAACGCCGAGTTAGTTCTGCCTTCAGCTGCTGATGGCTAGGGCTATCCCAGAGGTTCTTCAACTCCTGTGGATCTTGTTCTAAATCAAAGATTTCTCCATAGTCGCGCTGATAATAAATCGTCAGTTTGTAACGTTCCTCCACATAGGTCTTGATGTGTATTGTCGTTGGCTCATGGTGGTTTTCTACCACGATATGGTCGCGAGCACTTTCTCGTTCGCCGCGCCAGACAGGTCCTTGGTCAACCCCCACCATGGACCGCGGCACTTCGACGTCAGCCCAGCGCAAAAAGGACGAAGGTAGGTCCACGAGAGACTGCAGTGCATCCGAGGTCTGTCCAGCGGGTATTTCTCCAGGGCAGCGCGCTATAAAAGGCAGGCGAATCAGGTCTTCGTAATGGAATCCCCCCTTGGCAATTAAACCATGCTGACCGTAGAGATGGCCGTGGTCTGTCGTAAATACGATCAGCGTATTCTCCGCTAAACCCAGCGCATCTAATTTGTCGACGATTTGGCCGATATACTTGTCCATCAAACTGACCATACCGTAATAGACGGCGATATTCTTGGCCATCGCATCGCGATCGTGCAGATGCGACATATAGCCGTGAATGCCGAAGCCACTCTCGCGCCAGGCCGAAAAATCCGGATTTTCTTCTTGTGTTAAACGAAAATGTGGCGGGTTCGCATCGTGTTCCCCAGGCGATATTTCCGGCACCGTCAACGCCGTGGGATCATACATGGTATCCCACGGTTCGGGCGCCAAATAAGGCGGATGAGGATCGAAGAAACTGGACCACAGAAAGAAGTTTTCCCCGCGCTCCTTATACTGATCTAATAGGGCGCAGCTTTCATCGGCAATCCACGTATTGTAGTGGTATTCTTCGGGGATGTCCCAGCGATGTCTCTGGTCGGGGTTGTTGCCGGTCGGGGGCTGATAGAAATCGCGCCAGTTTTTGCAACCGCGCTCCTCCATCCAAATAGCATAATGTTGACCAACGTGCGCCTCATCGGCGTGGTTGCGCGCTAAGCGGACTTTTTCAAACCCGTAGAATGGCCCGTCAAATTGGCGCCAATAGTCTAGATCTTGCAGGATGGGATAAGACTCCAGCGACGAAAATTCATCCGTCTCCTGCAACGGCTGGAAATGGGCTTTACCAACGAGGGCTGTGCGATAACCAGCGGCACTAAAATCTTCGCCCACCGTGTGTTTGTCCTCCGGCAACTTAGTGCCCAACGACCAAGCCCCATGCTGACTGGGGTATTGTCCCGTTATCATGGATGCCCGCGTCGGCGTACAGGTCGGATTTGGACAATAAGCCCGATTAAAAAGTGTGCCCTGTGCGGCGAGTTTATCGAGGTTAGGCGTCTTTAGCTCTGGGTTCAGGCATCCCAGCGTGTTCCAATGCTGCTGGTCGCTGGTGATCAGTAGTATGTTTTTCCCATTTGCCACGGGTTCATCCTTTTTGGGCTTTTAGTGTTTTAACAATGCCAAAATTCCCGTCGTGCACAACAGGCCCAACGCGATATAGCGAAATACCTTTTGATCGACGTAGTTTCGCCATTTCATACCGAGCGCAAACCCCACAATCAAACCGGGCAAGATGGCCCCCCCCAGCATTAGCGTCTGGCGATCAACCATACCGTATCCCTGTAGCACACAGAGTGTAAGAAAATGGACGACGCCAAAATAACCAATTAAAGAGGCGCGCAGAACGCCATGTTCCCAATTCTGCTTCAGACCATAGAGCACGACTGGCGGTCCCGACATCCCCGAAGCACCAGCCATAATTCCACTGAGCAGCCCCACACCTAAAGAACCCGGCCATTCTCGTTTCCACGGCTTAGATGGTCTCAACCACGTTAGTGCGGCAGCAAGCAACGTAATTACGCCAATCAGCGAACGCATCTGCCCATCCTCTATAACCCATAGCGCATAGCCTCCTAAAAACATACCGGGTAGTGCACCGAGCACCCAACGCCCGATCTTTTTCCAGTCCATATTCACCCGAGCTTCATAAGCCAACAGAAGCAATAGGACGATTGAAGTCTGCAATACCACCGGTACGACAATGCGCGGAGGCAACAGCATTACGAGTATCGGCGTGGCCAATAAGGCGTAACCAAACCCCGTCAGTGCTGCAATCGCCGCTGCCACGAGCGTAACTCCATTAGCCAATGCCAGCGTCGGTACATCTATTCCATACAGCACTTTTTCACTCCCCGATTCCCACCGTCTGTTTTCCCAGCGAAGTATAGCCTTATTTTTTTCTGCCCTCAAGCTCGATAGCATTGGGCAGAAACCCCCATCTAATTTAATTATCCCAAACCTAGTACAGAGTAAACTTCGCAGCAGAAACAGATCGATTCAGAGAGCCATTGTCTCGGCACCCTAGCCTTGCTATGTTTCTGGCATTTATCACCTTCTCCAAAACGAGCTGATATGTCACGCCTCAAACTCGCCCTCATCGGCTGCGGAGGCATGGGCCTGAGCCACCTGCGCCGATTCCATGTCCTTGCAGATCGCTTGCAATTGACTGCAATTGTCGATATAGACCTAACGGCTGCACAGCAAGTCGCTCAACACTTTCCAGAAGCCGTGGCAGCGACTGATTATAGAGATATCCTCGACCGGATAGACGCCGTTTTAATCGCCCTCCCCCACCACCTTCACCATGGTGTGGCTCTCGACTGTATAAAAGCTGGTAAGCACGTATTATTGGAAAAGCCGATGGCTATTAGCGAAGAGCAGTGTCTCGAACTTATATCGGCATCAGAAAAAAGTAATAAAACGCTAATGATCGCCTACTGTATGCGCTTTCATCCACTTATAACTGGCCTGAAAGAGGCACTAGACCAAAAGCTCTGCGGCGACTTGTTCCAACTGTCGATCTGGACCGAGCAACACACCCAGCGCCCGCCCGATTCGTGGATTTGCAGCGCTGATACATTGGGAGGTGGGCAGCTTTTCAGCCACGGCTGCCACTATATCGACCTATTACTCTGGTATATGGGAAAACCTATCCGCGGTAGCCACATGGGAACCAATAGAGGTACCCCTTGGATGGAGCGCGAAGGAACGAGCAATGTTTGTTTGCAGTTTGCCGAAGGTCGCTTGGGGTACCATTTTGGCACGTGGGGGGCACGTGGGTCTAAGCTGCGCTATGCCTTTCACGCCCACTGCGACGAGGGTTTAATCGAAGCAGATATCACGGGAAAACAACTCGCCATTCATCGCGGTAACGAAAGGCAAGTTCTATTACAACTGGCCGAATCGAGTAAACATACCGAAAACGAGATGGCTCATTTTCTCGAATGTATAGAGACTGGGGCGCAACCTATTACTGATGCTCGCAGTTCCCTTGAGGGGCTGCGGGTAATCTGGCGTCTATATCAGGCAGAGGACAGGGGCGAATTAGCCGATTTTCGCGACATTAGCGAACCGGCTTAAAGCTAAAACGAGGATGGCACCGCTGCGGAGAGAGCGAGGAAGTGGTCCGGAGGAACCTTGCTATCCTTGCAGTGCTTAGGGTCTAACTAGCGGAGGGTACTTGGAAAACTACTCATCGAAATCGCGGCCGAAGCTTCTCTTGCGGCGGCGAGCATAAGGGGTTTCAATAGCGAATTTACGGCAAAGTCTGCCAAAACTTCCCAAGGTAATACCAAGAGCCTGGCTTGCGTCTTTGTTACTGCCGTAGATGCGGGCCACGCGTTCGACCCGGTCACGGACTATCCTTTCCATTCGTTGCTCTCCTATCAGTTCGAGAAACGCAAAGGCTCCCCCGGCCACTCGGTATCAATCGGATAATATGGCAGACTCCTTCTTAAAGGTAAAAGCTTTGACAAGATTGACGCCTTAGACCCAGGTGGGTTTCAATAAAATTGACAGATATGGATATTATTTCGCACGCGAGCTATTTATTTACGATAGTATAATTTTCACTATAGCGCATGATTTCCATCACGGCGCTGGTTAAAACAAAACGACATGATTAACTTAAATATATGCGACATGCCCCGGACTACATCGCCCCCTTGAATACGAAATTAATTAACTATGGCCTCACCTCAGTTGCGCATTCTCGTACCTCTTGAAGATCCATCGACAGAAGCTATCCTCGTCGACTTAGCCGCAGCCCTGGCAAACCCTCCATGGGGTGAAATCCACCTCACACACGTAATAACACCGAGTTCCGAACGCGTAGAAAACGTAGACCTTGTGCTCTCGCAAAGAGCAGAAGACGCCATGGAGCGCGGCGTGGGCGCCCTAGTGCACATCGAATACGGCGAAAGTGTTACGGAGGAAATCCGCCGTGCCATAGAGCGCTGGTCCTGCAATATGATGCTCATGGGATGGAAGGCCGACGTCGAGAGCACGGCTATTCTGGCGGCAGCCAATCGCGCGCTAACCAAAGATGTCGATGTCGATACGCTGATTTTTAAAGAAAGAAATTTCGCCCCCGCCAAACGCATACTCGTGCCGACAGGAGGAGGCCCTCATTCACTATTGGGCATCCAGATCGCCTATGATCTGGCGCAAACCTGGGGTGCCGAGCTAGAAATACTGCGTATTGCCCGCGATGCTCGCTGCGACCCCCACGATCCGCTGCTGCGCCGCTACTGTTCCCAATTGACTCAGGATACACACCTCCAGCTCGAATTACTAGGTATCGACGTGCCTTTGACGATCATCCCCTCCGCAGAGGTCGTACCCGCCATAGTAGAACAAGCAAAAGACCACGATTTAGTCGTCATCGGCGCCTCAAACGATTGGCGCCAAGAAGAACACCTCGGCGGTTCAATACCCGACAAAATAGCCAACCAAGTCCCCTGCTCAGCCCTAATGGTTCGCTCCGCTGTCGCCAATGATATGCACCTAAGTCGCATATTCTGGGAGCAGATGATCCGCCTAGAAATGCAGCCCAAAGACAAATGGGATGCCATTGCGCAGATGGTAGAAATATTGATTGAAGAGGAGCAGTTTCCTTCGACTGAACGCGACATGGTACTCGCAGCAGCTATCAACCGCGAAAAACAAGGGTCGACGGCATTGGGGCACAATACGGCGATTCCCCACGCACCAATCCCCGACCTGCCCGGGATTATAGGCTGTCTGGGGATCTGCCCGCAAGGCATCGATTTTGAAAGTAAAAATGGCGAAAAAGTACAGTTCATCTTTTTGCTGCTGACCCCACAGCAGAACTACCGCAGCTATATCCCCATCTTAGCCCAGATTGCCACCGTAGTGCGCAACGAAGACACCCGCCAGGCCCTCCTGGAATCGCAAACGCCTTCCGAAGTCACAGCTCAACTCAAGAAGCAGGAACCCATCTGATTGGCTCTTTGTGCTGCCATCGACCTCGCTACCAATAGGCCCTGCTGCTTATCGGTCAGCATTCAGATAATATCAGTGCCATATCCGCCATCGGAACCGGACGAGCAGGTATCATAGGGGCTGGTTCACTTTTCCTAAAGAATTTCCTACAAAAAAACGGATACCCCGGGATCTATATATCCCCCGGGGCATCCGCTATGGCTTCTTAGAAAAAATATTTAGCTGAGTTTTTCCAATACCTCTTCAACATGCCCATCAACTTTGACTTTTCGCATTTCTACAGCTAAGAGTCCCTCCGCATCAACGACAAAAGTCGAGCGCTCCACTCCCATGTATTTCTTACCGTACATATTCTTTTCCTTCCACACTCCATAGGGCTCAATTGCCTGCAAATCCGGATCTGCTAATAAGAGAAACGGCAATCCGTATTTCGCGCGAAAACGCAGGTGACTCTTTTCGTCGTCTGGGCTGATACCGATAATTACTGCATTGGCTTTTACATAGTCCTCTTTTGCGTCGCGAAACTCGCACGCCTCTTTCGTTCAGCCAGGGGTATCGTCTTTGGGATAGAAAAACAGCACTACATTCTGCCCCTTAAAATCTTCGAGACTCACCTTGTTGCCATCGGCGTCTGTCAATGTGAAACCCGGAGCCTTTTCACCTATTTTAAGCATAGAACCCTCCTCTTATTTAATGCCAGTTCGCCCCCAACCACAGGTGCAATACTGACTCTCCTTGCGCCGTTCGCGCAAGGTATCGAATACTTCCCTTTTATTATCGAGACAAGCCGTATCGCCCCACATGTTTGATCGTTCACCAGCATCGAAATGCGCGTCGAATCCCCAACCACTCTCTTCACATCCTAGTTGATCGTGTAAAAAGTGTTACGGGGCGCTGGCGGTAAAAATCATATAAGGACCTGCAGCCCCATTTTACTCCCGTTGTTCCCGACGTCAAAAGACCCTATTTTTCTCTACGACTAAACAACCTACAAACACAAATAGAAATAGAACGCTTCGTCAAATGGAAATGAGCTGGCCCTATATCGCCGTTGCCCTGGGTTTACTTGGGTTTATCCTTGAAATGGCCCTGCGCTTTCGCAGAGACATGACCACAGTGCGCCATGAGCAGTCCGGCGTGCGCCGTCAAATTGAGGAAGCGCGCAGAAAAGGGGCTGAACAACAGAAGGTCGTCGGAGAATTCAAGTCGGAAATCGCCGACTTTAAAAATGAAAAGAAAAGCCTGACGACAAATATTGAAATTGCCAAAGAAAAACTGGAAGACCTGGAGACGCGTGAAAAGAGGCGCTCATCCACCCGCTTAGAAGACGACTAACGGAGATTACAAATATCCCATGGGAATCACATTATGTTTGATACTTGGCTTTGTCGCCATTGTGGGAAAATGGATTACGACCTACAAAGTCAAACTGATGCGCGCAGAATTAACGCTGCTCGAAGCTGAAAGAGAGCAACGCGAAGACAAACTCTCGCAGCTGCGGGATGCAGTCCAAAGCTGGAAGTCTGAGCGCGAGGTGCTAAGTTACGATGTGCGCGGTCTGAACAAAGACCTCAAGACGGTCGATGGCAGTATAGAAAAGTTAGAGGGACTAGAACGCAAAATCGCCGACCGCCGCGATGAAGAATCCTTCTAAGCCCCAACAACCCCACATTCAAAATACCTCAGCAGCGCGGCTGGCACGAACAACCCCGGCGACGTGTTAGAGACCTATGACGACCCTGCCCATGCCTGGATTGCGATCTCGGCACAAATTGAAGAAGAGCTTGTGCAATTAGACGAAGAAGAGCCGCATATAATTACATACGGCTCTATTTTCCTTTCTTAGGCGCTACTTCCTCGGCAAAAAAAGCACATTCTGCGATCAGTCCACACTCATCGCAAAGCGGTTTCCGCGCCTTGCATGTATAGCGCCCATGCAGCACTATACGCTGGCCAAAGGCCGTCCATTCCTCGGCGGGCAATAACTCTCCTAAGGCGCGTTCGACTTTGACCGGGTCTTTCTCCTGAGTCAAGTCCAACCGTCGACTGACCCGACCGACATGCGTATCTACTACAATGCCTGGCACGCCGAATATATTTCCCAGCAATACATTTGCGCTCTTGCGGCCAATGCCTGGAAGATTTGTCAGCAAATCCATATCGCCAGGCACTTCTCCACTGTGTTCGTCAGCCAATATATGCATAGCAGCGCGTATGTTTTTTGCTTTCTGTCGATAAAATCCCGTCGGGCGAATGTCCTCCTCTAACTCTTCAGCCTCCACGCGAAAATAGTCTTCTGCGCTCTTATATTTTTTGAATAGAGAACGCGTTACTTCGTTGACCTTAATATCAGTGCACTGGGCAGAGAGCACGGTGGCGACCATGAGTTCCAGTGCATTATCATAATCCAATTCTACCCGCGGTTCGGGAAAGGCCTTCTTTAGCGCCTTGGC
>JBLHGI010000176.1:0-12336 GCA_047616505.1 Planctomycetota bacterium | reverse complement strand
TTAAAATTTAGCAAAGGCTTTTATGCCCACTGAACACCCACGTGAAAAAACGACCGTCAGCCTGCTCCAGGCCAAAAAAAAGCGCCAGCAGAAGATCAGTATGCTGACCGCTTACGATTATCCGGTGGCTCGCCTACAGGACGAGGCGGACATCGACGTAATCCTCGTCGGTGACTCCTTAGGGACCAATGTGTTGGGCTACCGTTCGCCACAACAGGTGACCATGGGTGATATCCTCCACCATCTACGTGCTGTGCGTCGAGGAGTAGAGCATGCCTTTCTATTGGCGGATCTACCCTTTATGGCCTATCAACCTTCGGTGGAAATGGCCCTGATCAATGCAGGGCGCCTAATCCAAGAAGGAGGAGCTGAGGGGGTAAAACTGGAAGGGGGCACTTCCGTCCTGCCCCAGGTGCACGCGATCGCTGAGGCCGGCATCCCCATCATGGGCCATTTGGGTTTCACACCGCAGTACCAAGTGCGCGATTTCTACCTGCACAGCGAACACCGCGGCACCGTACCCAAATTCCAAGGCAAGGGCCCCAAAGGAGCACAAAAACTACTCGACGAGGCACTACGCCTAGAAGATGCCGGCATCTTCAGCTTAGTACTAGAACTGGTTACGGAAGAAGCGGCACAGATTATCACCGAGCGCCTACAAATACCCATCATCGGCATTGGTGCCGGCCGCTACTGCGATGGCCAGGTACTCGTCGTCAACGACCTAATCGGCCTCAGCGACCTCGACTTATCGCTGGCCACCCCCTACGCCGATCTGCGTCAACGTTTGGCCGAAGTATTCCGCCGCTATCGCGAAGATATCGAGAATGCACACTTTCCATCTGCCGGAAATTCCAAACACATGCAACCGGAGAAACTGGAACAGCTGCGGCTGTTATTACAAGGTAACGGAGAAAAGAATTGATGCACTCTAGCTCGCGAACATCAACTATTTGGCTCCTACTCTTCTCCTTGTTGGCTGCACTACCGGCCAGCGCGCAGGAAGATCTAAGCAACAGCTGGGTACAGGATCGCCTAGCGGGTATAGACTCTATACTCGGCGGAACGGTCGGCTGGCTGGCCACCGTGCTGCTCTTCGACTTCGGCACGGGCATGCCCTTTATCGTCGGCTTCCTATTGGCGGGAGGCATATTCTACACCTTCTATTTTGGCTGGTTTTCCATCCGCGGCTTTCGCCACTCCATAGACGTGATTCGCGGCATCTATGACGACCCGAATGATCCCGGCGAAATATCTCATTTCAAAGCGCTCACCAGCGCCCTTTCAGCTACTATTGGCTTGGGCAATATCGCCGGCGTCGCCGTGGCTATTGGCACCGGCGGGCCCGGCGCACTCGTGTGGATGATTATCACGGCGATCTTTGGCATGTCTTCTAAGTTAGCCTCTTGTACTTTAGCGATCATGTATCGCGAGATTCATCCAGACGGCCGCGTAACCGGCGGGCCAATGTACTATCTCGAGAAAGGGCTCGCACTCAAAGGACTCAGACCCCTTGGCCGCACGCTTGCCGTCGTCTTTGCCATGCTCTGCATCGGCGGCTCACTCGGCGGTGGCAACATGTTCCAGTCCAACCAAACACTCGAAGCACTCGGTACTCTCAGCCCCTTCTTCAAGGATTACAACTGGCTAGTAGGTCTCGTACTTGCCGTGCTCGTCGGCGTCGTCATCATCGGCGGCATCCGCCGCATAGCCAGCGTGACTTCGCGCCTAGTTCCCGCTATGTGCCTGCTCTATTTTTTTAGCGCACTCTTTATCATCTTATCAAATATCAGTCAGATTCCATCTGTAATCGCCCTCGTCTGGAGCCAAGCCTTTAACGGCGATGCGATATATGGCGGCGTTCTCGGCATCATGGTCACCGGCATTACACGCGCCGCCTTTTCCAATGAAGCCGGCATCGGCTCCGCGGCCATCGCCCACTCCGCGGCCAAGACGGAAGAAGCCGCACGCGAGGGCTTTGTCGCCATGATTGGCCCCTTTATAGATACGATCGTCATCTGCACGATGACGGCAATGGTCGTCCTACTAACGGGCGCCTACCAAGACCCCAACCTCCAGGGCAAAGGGGCCGAAATGACAGCGAGCGCTTTTGGCTCCGTTATTCCCGGTGCCCAATATGTGCTGGCCGTCGTCGTCTGCCTCTTCGCTTATTCCACCATGATCTCCTGGGAGTATTACGGCGAACGAGCGTGGGAATACCTCTTCGGCCAAGGCTCGCTAATTGTTTTTCGCCTGCTCTTCGTATTCTTTGTCTTCATCGGCTCCGTCACTCAATTGGCCAATGTCATCGACTTTTCCGACCTAATGATTCTGAGCATGGCTGTCCCCAATATCATTGGTGGTATCATACTAGCTCCGCAAATAAAAGAACGCCTCAACGAGTACTGGGGACGACTCCAGCGCGGCGAGATGAAGCGCTACGAATAAATCCCTATTCTTTTGTTCAAAGGGGGAGCGTACTCTTGCGCTCCCCCTTTTTTGTGCTATCATCAGAAAAACTTCCCGATAGGCAATATTTGAACCACTACGGCCGCATGTCCCTGTATCGGCCCCAACCGATAGGCCGCTCTATTATACTTAAAACCTTATTCGCACTTTCGTGCTTGGGCTTGGGCTCTTTGCCACTGGCGGCCGATGAGATTCCACGCGTCGATAGAATCCAGCTAAAACTCGTTTCACTCCCACGAATCATCCGCATCGACGGCACGCTCGCACCCCGCCATCAAGCCAATTTATCCAGCGAAGTGGGCGGCACGCTCGCCGCTCGCCATATCCAACTAGGCCAGTGGGTAAAAAAGGATCAAATACTCCTGCACTTAGATCCGCAGCGATGGCAGATCCAGCAAAAGCTGCGACGCGGCGAATACACCATGGCCCAACGGCGCCTCGACTTAACGAGCAAAACTTGGCAGCGGGTAAAACAACTCCACAGCGATGGCACAGCAAACCAAGAGGAATTCGACCACGCCGAGTTCGAATTTGAAACGGCACGCGCACAATTGACCATCGCTCAAGCCGCGCTCGATCTAGCCACACTCGACTTAGAAAAAAGCACGCTGCGCGCGCCATTTGCCGGCGAAGTCGCTGCCATTCTAGTCGATTTAGGGGAACCCGTCGCGCCTGGCCAAACTCTGGTTAGCTTAGCGGCAACCGACACGCTGATCGCACGCGCTGCCGTCTCGGCGCAAGAGCTTCTATATTTAGAGCGCGGTTTACAAGCACAGATAAAACCAGGAGATGGTAGCTCTGCACTCGCTGCTATCCTGCACTCGTTCTCCCGCATAGCCGACCCACAGACGCACCGTTATAACATCGAGATAATAGCCGCCAACGATCTCGACATTCAACGCGCATTTGGCGCCTTAGCTACGATCACCCTCACCAGCAACCAACACCTAGAAGGCGTGCTTGTAGCGGAAGATGCACTGCGCTCTTTTGCGGGGCAGACCTATGCTTATGTCCTATCCGAACGCGACGGACAGACGCGGCTCAGCCAGCGCCCTGTTGGCATTAGCCGCGAGTTGGAAGGAGGGATTTTTCTAATCACGACAGGCCTATCTGCCGGCGAGTTTGTCGCGACCGGTGGAGCTCTTATGGTCGACGGGCTGCGCGTGGAAATAAAACATACGCGACGCAATATGATGGCCCCCGAACGATGAGATCCCTCTTTCGCTGGGTAGTCGCCAATCCGCTCATTGCCAACCTTCTCAGCGTCTGTTTTTTGCTCGGTGGCAGCGGGGCCTATATGTCCATGCCACAAGAATACCTGCCGCCGGTTAATCTCAAGTGGCTCTTTGTCGTCCTGTCCTACCCCGGCGCTTCTGCCGCCGATATCGAACGGCTCATCACCCAACCGGCAGAAGATGAATTAGAAAAAATAGACTATGTCAGCCAGTTCAATTCTATCTCCAGCGAAGGCAGCGTAGAATTTTCCCTGCAATTCGAGAATATCTCTACTGACGAATTCGAACGCCAATACCAAGAAACGCGGCAAGCCATAGATCGCGTATCCCTACCCGAAGCCGTTCTCGACCCATTTTACATTAAGATTAAATCGTCCAATTTCATTCCCCTCGTACAGGTGGCTCTGCGCGGCGACGAGAATGTCAGTTATGCTCAACTACGGAAAAATGCAGATGACCTGCACGACGAGTTGGAAGATTTTTGGGAAGTAGATCGCACCTTCCTCTTCGATAGCCGCGAACGCCAACTACACGTGCAAATCGACCCACTGCGCATACGCGAACTCGGTCTCTCGCTCGGAGACATCAGCCACTCGATTCAAATGCAAAACTTAGACCTGCCCGCCGGCACACTCGAGATAGGGCGCTCCGAATTCCTCGTGCGCAGCAGTGGTCAGTATCGCACGATTGAAGACCTGAGATCCACTTCGATCGCCCGCGACCCAATGGGCAACCACGTGCAACTGGGACAGGTCGCTACCATCCTAGATACCTATGCGCGCGAAGAAGCGCGTTCGCGCATTGACGGGCAGCGCAGCATCGCTCTCGGCGTAACAAAAAAAGATGTCGGCTCATCGCTGGAATTGTTGGACAAAATACACGCGCTCATAGAAAAGTTCTCCAAAGGGTTGCCGCAGGGCATGCGCATAGATCTGGTAAATGACACCTCGGTGCGCGTGCGCAATGCGCTGACAAATCTACAGACCAATGCCCTGGCAGGCGGCCTGCTCGTAGTCCTAGTGCTCTGGTTATTTCTCGGCTGGCGCAACAGCCTACTAACCGCCGTGGGTATTCCCGTAGCTTTTAGCCTCGCTTTTATTTTGCTCAAAATGAGCGGTGCCTCCGTCAATGAAAACACGCTCTTCGGTTTGGTATTGGTGCTGGGCATGGTCGTCGACGACGCCATCGTCGTCATCGAAAATGTCTACCGCTATTTGCAGGCGGGGCGCGCGCGTACCGAAGCCGTTATCGAAGGCACGCGCGAAGTATTGGCGCCCGTGCTCGCCTCGACGCTAACGACGGTTGCCGCCTTTATGCCGCTCGTCTTGTTACCGGGGACCATCGGCGAATTTCTCAAAGTCGTTCCCATCACCGTCAGCCTCACCTTAATCGCCTCGCTGTTCGAATGCTTCTTTATTCTGCCTTCGCATATCGCCGACTTTGGCAGCAGCCAGCAGCAGCGAAGCCCACTAGACAGACAAGTCTCACGCCTAACTCAGCACTATGTTAACCTGGTCGCACGACTCTTGCCTTCCTGGCGACGCTATGCGGTATCCTTCGGCGTCCCACTAGCTATTTTTGCCTCTTCTGCCGTAGTCTTTCCACAGCTGCGCCAGGAGTTGTTCAGCTCCGATCCGCAGAGTTATTTCGCCGTCTGGCTGTCCCTGCCCGAAGGCACGGCCCTAGACGAGACGGATCGCCACAGCCAGCGCTTAGAGCAAGCCGTGCGCGCCATGCCCAGCGAAGATGCACGCTATATAGAGCGCGTATTAGTAAACGTGGGAGTACAGAATACGGAGAGCCGCACCTTCTCTCGCCCCAACTTCGCCGAAATCGTAGTCGACATCGCAGATGGTTCAGATATCAAAGAGCGCTTAGATCGCATGGTGTCCTATACACGCGATGCCGCACGCCAACTAGGATATACTCAGGAAGAAGTGCGCGTAAAAATAATTGAGAATGGCCCACCTAAGGACCGTCCGCTCGAAGCCAAGATCCAAGGCGATGATTTTGCAACACTGGACGCCATCGCCGAACTACTCAAAGAGCGACTAAGCACCTACTCTGGTCTCGTAAACATTGGCGACGACTACGTGCCAGGTAAAGGCGAACTGACCTTTCATCTCAACCGCGCCGAAGCGCTGCGCCAAGGGCTCACTGCAACCGATGTAGGCCTCGCTCTACAGGGAGCACTCAACGGCCTGCCAGCCGGCAGCTACCGCGCCGCCGATGAGGAATTACCCATACTAGTCCGTTACGCGCCGGACTGGTTTACCTCTGGCAGCCGCCTAGAAGAAATAGATGTGCGCAACTCCCAAGGCACATTTGTTCGTCTCGGCAGTGTGGCCGAACTGCGCCGCGACACGGGCTTTAGTGAAATCAAACGCCGCGATTTTCGCCGCACCATCACCGTCTATGCCGAAGAAGATGAGGCTGGATCGGCCGCGCGCGCCGTTGCCGATCTCGAGATCTATTTTCAAAGCCAAGTTGCCCCTGCTTACCCCGGTTATTCGCTCGTTTTTGGCGGCCAGTTCCAGGAATTCAACCAAGCCTTCGACAATATCATTCTGCTCTTTGCTTTTGGCGCCATGTGCATCTTCTTTATTCTCGTCGTACAGTTCCGCTCGCTCTTCCAACCCTGCATCATCCTCATGACGATTCCCTTTGCGTTAGCCGGTGCCATGGTCGGCCTAGTGATCAACGGTTTCCCGCTCTCGATCACTGCAATCTACGGCATGGTCGGTCTCTCGGGTGTAGTCGTCAACGATTCGATCGTGCTCATTAGCTTCGCCAACGCAGCACGGCAGCGCGGTATATCGCTGCACGAATCGATGCTCGATGCAGCAGCCAAACGCCTGCGCCCGATCATTTTGACGACCATTACTACCGTCGGCGGCGTCCTGCCAATCGCCCTTGGTCTTACGGGAAAATCAGAGGTCTGGTCGCCATTGGCCACACTGATCGTCTACGGGCTGACTACGGCTACGGCACTGATGTTAATAGTAACACCCTGCCTCTACTGCGTTATAGAGGATATACGCTATGTCGTGCGGGAAAAAATGGGATGGTCACGCCTCGAAAATAGGCTGCGACAAAATACAGTGGAGTAGATGTAGCGACTGAGCTAGCGCCCAGTATATTTAGTCCGTCGGCAAGAGGGCGCCGAGCGGCGCGGGAAAACGCACAGAGCGATCTAAAACGGGACTAGTTCCATCGAGGAACTGCGCAATGGCCTGCAGGCCAATATCGTAACGACTGGCCGAATTCCACAACAACCATCCACGCGCACCCCCAGCTTCGGCCCCATACAACTGCTCGCTGATATAAGAAGCATCAAAATCTTTGACTCGATAGTCAAAGGATTGCACCCAGGGCCGCACCTCCACCCCGTGTTCTTCTGCCAGCGTGCGCAAACGGCGGCAGCCCTGATATAAAAAATAATATGGGTAGTCTACGGGGCTGGGAATGCGATCGAAACCGCTCTCGAAATGAGAAGGGTACAACATCGGTGACACCACGTCCAAATGGGCGAATAAGTCCGGTAAATTCTGCCCAATTCTACTGACATCCACCTGGCGGCCCCAAGCCGCCACGCCAAAGACATCGGCCGATAAGCGCGTGCCCATAGGAGCCAATGCCTCGTGCATGCGCCGAACGAAGTCCGTAATGACCGCGTCTTTGGGCAACGCGGCTGGATCGAACGAAAATACCGCATCTGACAGATCGCCTTCCGTCGGAAAGCGCACATAGTCGAGCTGAATTTCATCAACGCCCAAAGCAGCTACTTCTAGCGCCAAATCTATCAGGTATTGCTGTACTTCGGGCAGAGCCGGATCGACCCAGTTGACGGTGCCCTTTTCACTCCACAATCCATTGCCCTTGCGCGAAAGCGGCACTAGGTCGGGGCGTTTTTGTGCCAATAGCGCATCGTGAAAACACGTTAGCCTAGCAACGATATACAAACCGCGCTGCCGCCAGCTTCCGACCAGTTGTTGTGGGTTCTTTATCTGCGCGCGCGCGCTGGCATCAATCTGCTCTGCAAGTGCGACCTCAGACTGGTAACTGAGGCGCCCGAGACGATCTTTGACATCAAAGACGAGTGCATTGCCACCGGCTTTAATCAAACCATCGACCAGGGGACCGATGCGGGCGCTACCTACCGTATGGGCACTTACGTAAATACCCTGAGCAGCAGGCGGAATACTCTCCTGCGCACCGGTTTGCCCCACTGCTAATACGAGGCAAATCCAAGCCCCCATCACCCACTGTGACAAAGAAGTCGCGTGCACGTAGCCCTCTATACTGTATTCTCATAAAAATAAAGCACTTAGCAACAAAAGTAGGATTGTTCACTGAAAAAGCAAGTGCTTAAATAAAAAATAGATAAAAAGCTAAAAGTGTAGAACCAGACTACATTTGTACAAATTACTCAGATTCTGTCACGGTCCCTAATTGCTCTAGCCATTCTCGGTCCTCAGCTAGATAAATCTCCTCAATTTCCAAATCGGAGAAAACCTCATTCCACTGCCCCAAACTAACCTGCTCGTCCTGTGGCCCTAAGCGCAGCTGAGTCATAAAAGCAAAGCGATTGAGCGCAAAATTGAGCGTCAATACCCTGCCCCCTGTCAAAATAAAGTCCAACTGCTGCTCTTGACCGCCATAGCGCAGCTCAATCCAGTGCTCACCAGCGGGTAAGTTGTGCAACAGGAGACCATTATATCCCGTTTTCAGTAGCTCTAATGAATATCGGCCATCTATACGCAACTGTATTTCCTCTGCAATAGACGACCCTAAAGGTGCCTGTACGATCGCTAACGACGCGTCGAGTACCGAAAAAACATCTCCTTCGGCCAGCGCTTGCTCCACCATCCGCTCCGGTTCGTCCAGTGGAGTCTGCATTTTAGCCACTGGGCGTTTCTGCATCCACGCAGGAGGTGGCAGTTGCGGCGTTCGCCCCCCGTCGCGCGTTAGTGCATAGGCGACTATATTGGCTCCCGCCATCAGCGAGTAAAGCACGGGCTCGTCTCCCGCGGCTTCCGCATCAAAACTGAGTCCCCATTTCTCATGCAGCCCCATATCGCTGAGTATCGCCACCAGTTGCCCCTCCACCTCCACTCCCCAAATACCCTGGCGTGGCGGTTGTTCGGATTCGCCAGTATCGGCTGCATTGGGGTTAAAAAAAGCCACTTGATCAGCCGCCGGCTGCTCGTCGTAAGCCTGCGTCGGGTAATACCACGTCGGATTGTCCTCCATCTCTATCACCCGCGCCTTATCCTCGCCGGGAAAACCGCCGCCAAAATCATAAAACGCGTGGTATAGTGGGTGTGAAAGAGGCACGGGACGCAACGTGGCTTCCGCCCCCAGGATCGAGCGCAAATGCGAGCGCATTTCGCGTAGATAGCGGTTGCTCCCCTCTATAAAAAGGAACCCGCCTTCGCGCAGATAGCGCCCCAGCATCTCCTTTTCTTCCAGAGAAAACTGGGTTAGCACCTCGTCGCGATAGGCCGCCATGCCACCGCCCTCCAAAAGAAAGTGCACCGGGTCCTTAAGCAGGTTCTCCGAGAGAAAATACTCGTAGGTCTCATCGCGAACCTGTGCCAGAATACGCGAATTGTCGCGCAGATAACGAGTCAGCGCATCGAGAACGGAGCGACCGCTACCCGCGCCATAAACGCGTAGTTGGGTGAAGTTGACATACCCCATTAAGTCGCGACGGCTCGACGGATCGATGATAACGGCCGCGTGGTCCTTGTTTGCCCGCGCCATATCGACGATGCGCAATAGGTCCATCGACGGTATTCCCAAACTGTCGGCCAAACCCAGTTCGGAGGGCGACAGCATCTTGACGCGTTCGAAGATCGGGTCGTCTTCTTTGGCACCGCTGGCAATTGGGCGCAACGCCAACGGCGCCACCTGTTCTTCAATCTTCTCCGGTTCCGCCTGCAAACGCAAATCCTGCTCGCGCAATTCAATGGCCTGCTGGTCTGAGGCGATATATTCTAATTCAACCCGAACTTCGGGTAAGTCGACCTGTTGTTTTACCGTATTGAGACGGCGCGGCTTGAATAAAGGCGGCACATTGGCCAAGCGCGCGCGAAAAGCCTCGGCCTCTAACTCGTCGAGCCAAAAGTCGCGCACCATATACAGCCCGAATAGATGCAGTAGTAGCGATAGTAGTAAACTACCCCATATAACTTTATTTATAGTCTTCTTTTTGCCCATTCGAAGCTCAATCAGTATTCCGGTGTCAGAAGTTCATATAATAACTATAGCATCTAATCCGACAAAGATAGCTAGCCGCCGTTCCCAGATTAGATGCTATAAGAAGTTAAAAGATAGATATTTCTTTTTTTAGCTCCCACAAGCCCCGCCGCATAACAATACGCGAGTGCATCTTTGCAAAAAACACCGAAGTCCTTATTTTGAGTTGCTTAACGACGCGCACTCTACCCGCGCCCCACCCCCGACGACGAGGATCGACGCTCGCTATGAGTGAAGAAGCGAAAGACCTGGACATAGAAATGCGCGAGTGGCTGGAATCACTCGACTACGTGTTGGCCGAACGCTCGCCTGAGCAGGTACGCCACTTACTCGAACAACTTGAACTGCGCGCCAACCGAGCCGGTATAGATCTGCCTTTCACGGCCAATACCCCCTACACCAATACGATACCTCGCTCTGAACAACCACCTTTCCCCGGCAGCCGCGAGATCGAACGCCGCATCAAGAGCATCGTGCGCTGGAACGCCATGGCTATGGTCGTGCGCGCCAATCGCGACAAGTCTTCGCCCGGTGGCCACATCTCAACCTTTGCGTCGTCTGCCACGCTCTACGAAATAGGCTATAACCACTTCTTCCGCGCCCGCACGGACGAACATCCTGGCGACCAAATTTATTTTCAGGGCCATGCAGCACCAGGCATGTATGCGCGCGCCTTTGTCGAAGGACGGTTAAGCGAGGAAAAGTTGGTTAATTTTCGCCGCGAATTGCAACCGGGAGGAGGCCTTTCTTCCTACCCACACCCCTGGCTGATGCCCGACTTTTGGCAGTTCCCCACCGTGTCGATGGGATTGGGGCCCATCATGTCCATTTACCAAGCGCGCTTTAATCGCTACCTAGAAAACCGCGGCTTAATACCGGCCAGTGATGGCCGCGTCTGGGCTTTCCTAGGCGACGGCGAATGCGACGAACCCGAATCGCTGGGAGCCATCACCCTAGCTTCGCGCGAAAAGCTCGACAACCTCACTTGGGTCATCAACTGCAATCTACAGCGCCTCGACGGCCCAGTGCGCGGCAACGGCAAAATTATCCAGGAACTCGAAGCGGCCTTCCGCGGCGCCGGCTGGAATGTCATTAAAGTAGTTTGGGGCGATGATTGGGATCCCATCTTGGCCAATGACACAGACGGCCTCTTGGCCCAGCGCATGGGCGAAGTCGTCGATGGTCAGTATCAGAAATATACCGTCTCCGACGGCGCCTTTATCCGCAAGGATTTCTTCGGCAAAGACGAGCGCATCCTCGACTTAGTATCGCATCTATCCGACGACCAGATCGAAAAAATGCGCCGCGGTGGCCACGACCCAGAAAAGGTCTACGCCGCCTACAAAGCCGCTACGGAAAATCCAGGAGCCCCCACCGTTATTTTGGCCAAGACCATCAAGGGCTACGGCATGGGCGAGGCCGGAGAGGGTAAAAACATTACCCACCAACAGAAATCGCTCAACGAAAACGAGTTGCGCTCCTTCCGCACCCGCTTTGGCATACCCATCTCCGACGACGATGTGGCGCAGGCGCCTTTTTACCGTCCCGAAGAAGATAGCCCTGAGATGCAGTATATCCGCGAGCACCGCGCTGCTCTCGGCGGCGCCGTGCCCAGTCGTAGCGTAGCAGCCGAGCCACTAGAAATGCCACCGACAGAAATATGGGATGAATTTAAAAAGGCATCCGGCGACCGCACGATAGCTACGACCATGGCCTTTGTTGCCGTGCTGCGCAAACTGCTTCAAGACAAACAGGTCGGCAAACTTATCGTGCCGATCATTCCCGATGAAGCGCGCACCTTTGGCATGGACCCGCTCTTTCGCCAATTCGGCATCTACTCCAGCGTCGGTCAGCTCTACGAACCAGTCGACAAGGACGTTGTCTCCTATTACAAGGAAGCCAAGAACGGCCAGATCCTCGAAGAGGGAATCACCGAAGCCGGCGCCATGTCCTCTTTTATCGCCGCCGGTTCGGCTTATTCGACCCACGGGATCAACACTATCCCATTTTTTGTCTATTACTCCATGTTTGGCATGCAGCGCATCGGCGACCTCGTCTGGCTCGCCGGCGATATGCGCGTCAAGGGTTTTATGGTGGGCGGCACCGCAGGACGTACCACGCTCAATGGCGAAGGGCTACAGCACGAAGACGGCCACAGCCACCTACTCGCCTATCCCGTGCCCAACCTCATGGCCTACGATCCAGCTTTCGCCTATGAAATCGCCGTCATCGTGCGCGAGGGCATTCGCCGCATGTATGTCGAACAAGAAGACATTTTCTATTATATTACCGTTGGCAACGAGCAATACTCAATGCCAGCCATGCCAGAAGGCGTAGAAGACGGCATTCTCAAAGGCCTATACAAGTTCAA
>JBLHGI010000175.1:0-12338 GCA_047616505.1 Planctomycetota bacterium | reverse complement strand
GTTAGGGGCCATCCCAGGTGCTCTGCCACCGGTCGGGGGATGGACGGCAGCTACCGGTGAGTTGGAAATGGGAGCGTGGGTCTTTTTCCTGATTCTCTTTGCGTGGCAGCACCCGCATTTTTATGCCATTGCGTGGCTTTTTCGCGAAGACTATCAGCGCGGTGGTTTTAAGATGTTGCCGGTTCTCGAAGAAGATGGTCGGCGTACCTGTCGTCATGTCATCGGCTTCTCGCTGATGCTCTTAGCCGTTTCTATCTTGCCGACGACGATGGGGTTGACGGGCAATTTATATATGGTTGGCGCGATCGTGCTTGGGCTGGGGTTTTTGGCCGCCGGCATTGCATTGACGATGTCGCGTTCGGCGTTGAGTGCTCGGCGTTTATTACAGGCCTCTGTGATTTATTTGCCGCTTCTACTCGTATTGAGCGTCGTGGATTCGAGTTTTTAAATATAGAATAGGTTGTTCGAGAAGGCTCCGCGGAATCGGAGTGAGACAAGTATCGCCCCTGCTCTTTTTCAGCAGGGGCTTTTTTATTGTATGCGCTGGTAGTCTTCCGGTGTATTGAGGTTGGTAAAGAGGTTGCCATCTGGATCAAAGGGTTTCCATTGCTCTGGAGACAGTTTGCGAATATCCAGATTGGCCAGTAGGCGGCGCATCCCAAGGTTATTTTCTTTAATGCTTTGTGTGACGGTCGATAAAATCGTGCGGCTATAGATGGCGCAAAGAGGTTGGAGGCCATCACCGCTATCGGGGACGACGGCTTGGCACTCGTCGATTTGTTCACTTAAGAAGCGAAGAAATGGCGTATTGAGATAGGGAAGATCGCAGGCTAAGAGCAGGATATGTGTCGTTTTTGCGTGGGATAGGGCGGTATAGAGGCCACCTAAGGGGCCCTTATTGGGGTAGAAGTCCGAGGCGATCGGCCAGGTGAATGAAGCGTGGGAATCCGGAGTATTGGTGATGAGTAGATGTTCGCTACTCAGGGGGGCGGCTGCATCAATAACGCGCTGTAATAATAGGGTCTCCCCCATGGGGAGCAATGCTTTATCGCGTCCCATGCGCCGACTGCGGCCACCCGCTAGGACGACGACTGTGAGCGCCTGCGGCAAACTTTAGTCCTCGACACTTTGGTTATTGATAAGAGCGGCGCTATAGCCTGCGCCAAAGCCGTTATCGATATTGACGACTGTAACACCTGAGGCACAAGAATTGAGCATCGTCAAGAGCGCTGCGAGGCCATTGAAACTCGCGCCGTAACCGATGCTGGTCGGCACGGCTATGACCGGCACATTGACTAAGCCCCCTACGACACTGGCCAAGGCGCCTTCCATGCCTGCTACGACTATGACGACCTTGGCTGTGTGCAACTGTTCGCGATAGGCTAAAAGGCGATGTATACCGGCAACGCCAACGTCAAAGATTGTATTGACTCGCGCCCCCATTGCGCGCGCGGTAATCTCGGCTTCGCGGGCAACGGATAGGTCGGAGGTGCCCGCAGAGACTATGGTGACTAATCCCTTTTCTTTGGCCGTCGTAGTGCCTGCTATGAGTACGGTGCGGGATATTTCGTCGTATGCAGCTTGTGGAAAGCGCGCAACGAGTGCGGCTGCTGCTTCTGGCTCAATTCGCGTCGTTAGCACTTGGGAGTCGTGTTCGGCTAGTCGTTCGGCTATGGCGACGATTTGTGCGCTGGTTTTGCCTTGACCGAAAATGACTTCTGGGTGACCTGTGCGCAGGGCGCGATGGTGGTCGACGTGGGCAAAGCCTAGGTTTTCAAAGGGTAGATCTCGCAGGTTGTCGAGGGCCGCATCCGGAGTAACGGTGCCGCTGGCGACTCGCTGGAGAAGTTGGCGGAGAATCTCTGGGTCCATAGTGAAAACTTTGTGTCAGATGCGGAAAATATTGCTCCTAAACTCCTAGGAACAATGGAATATGAATTAGCGTAAGCTGTTGATTAAAATAGAATTAATGTAAAATGCTGTCAATGGCATAGCGGTTGCTTATTATTGGTTACCCTTTGCGCATTAGGAGCAACGCTCAATGAATGAAGTTGTGTTTATTTTATTGTCTGCCTTTTTTTTAGCGATCCCTGTAGCTATCAAGTACGCCATTGCTTTTCAGACCCGTGGTATGTTAGACCAACTGCGTCAACAAGAGCGGCTGGTACATCTGCTTTCGCTGCAACTAGATGCGATGGAGAGCGAGAAAACTGTTATAAGGCGAGCTTTGGCGCAGGTCGGTACACAGCGTCGCCAAGCGCAGAATCGACGTTTGACACAGGAAGAGCGGCTAACGCAGATGCGCGAGATGTTGGAAGCGGCAGCCCAGAAAAAGCGGCGATTTGTGGTGAACGGGGGAGATACGGAACTACAGATGCCAGTGCTCGAAGAGGTGATCGATATGGATGAGGAAGAAGTAACAGCTTAGCGGCAGCAGCGGAAACCGGTGATGAGTTGGTTAATTAAGGGATCGCGGTCTATATTGTCTAATCCATCGACAAAGCGCTGGATTGCTTCTGGATCAGAAAAGTCGAAATCGACTCCCTGGAAGGCCTCAAAAGACAGGGGCCTATTCGAAGTGCAGTCCACTTCAGTTATCCCCAAAACGATACTACTAAAGCTGCTGCTGGGAACCCAATCGGCAAAGGCATTGCGGCTCCCCGTCCACTCGCGCACATTGCCGATAAGGTCGTAAACGCCATTGCCGGGCTGGCAGTTGGTGAAACTGCCAGCAGGGGCTATGCGATCTTCTAATTCTGAGCCTAAATCAATCGTAAAAAGAGATCCATCGGTATTGCAGTAGCGCAGGCCAAAATTTCCTATGCCGGCGAAGAGAGCGGGATCGTCGGTCGATGAATTGAGTCGCTGTGCTTCACCCCCTTGGCAGGCCGTTTGCCACTCTTCAGGTAGGCAGAGTCGCTTGCCCTGCGCCGTGCAGAGCACGGCCGCATCGAACCAGCCGGCCAATTGCGGTCGCTCACCTTTTTTATTGGGGTATTCATAGATATCTATTTCGTAGGAGCGAGTTGTGCCATCCAATAGAGGCAGCTCTAGTTGGACCATGCCTTCGTCGGGTGGTTCGTTGTCGACCACTACTTCGACGGCTATATCTTGTGTGACCTCGTCCTCCCCATCGCTAACGCTCACGCGCAACTGATAGGTTCCGGGGAAGAAGGGAATAAAAGATCCACGCGAACCCAACGTCGCGCCACTCTCTTCGTCGCGTATTGCATCGTTGCCTATAGATATCTCGTTATCGCCACCGATTTGTTCCCATTCGTATACGAGCACATCTCCATCTATATCAGATCCCAAGGCGTCGATACTAACAAAAGGTGCGCTGAAGGATATGGTCGTATCGCTCGTTGCCATCAGGGTTGGAGGGCGTTGGATGACTTCGACGAAAAAAGAAATGATTTGAGTGGAGGATTGATCCAAACAGGTGCGCCGATCCTCAGTCAAAAGGACGGCGCCGCAGTTGCGGTCGGCAATATTGGCCTGGACGAGAAATAACTCTGAATTACCCTGAATAGACTCCGGCGCAAACCACGACGTTTGCGCTGTGAGGGAGTCGCGAAAGCTACCGGCTCCAAAAGCGCTCCAGCTATAAAAAAGTGGATCGTCGTCTTCGTCGGTGGCAAAGGCGCTGAGTTCTACCTCGCCACCACGCTGCAACTGGCAGGTCTCGCCGCTAGTGAGTGTGTCTCTGCGGCCGTCGGCCGTCAGACAGACGAAATGCGTGCTCTCGACTTGGGGGGCTTCATTGGGTTGGTCCTGCTGGAGCAGGCTACAGGCATTGAGTAAGAATAGCAGTGCAAAAGCGAAACGAATCATTCGCCGTCGTCGTGTAGTAGCTCGAGTATGCGCTCGAGGTCTCCGGCGTCGTAAAACTCAATTTCAATCCGCCCTTTGGGGCCGCTGCGGCGAATGTGGACGGCGGTGCCGAAATGGTGCTGCAGTTTTTCTTCTTGGTCGCGCACGAGTGGATCGTCATCGCGCTGTTCGGCTGTCTTCTTCTTTTTCTTGTCGCGACCAGTGCGGCGCGCATTGACCGCGCGTTCGACCTCGCGGGCTGTCAATTTTTCCTCGGCGGCTCGACGCGCCAACTCAAGGCGGTCGTCATCGTCATCCAAGCCGAGTAGGGCCCGTGCGTGGCCCATCTGGAGGCGGCCTTGGCGCATGAAGTCTTGGATCTCCAATGGCAGGTTGAGCAAACGCAGCAGATTGGCAACCGTCGAACGGTTCTTGCCTACTTTCTGCGCCACTTGCTCCTGGGTCAGAAAGCAGCGATCCATCAGAGCGCGATAGCCTTCGGCTTCTTCTATCGGAGTCAGGTTTTCGCGCTGGATATTCTCGATTAGAGACAGTTCCATCAAGTCTTGTTGCGACTCAATCTCGTGTACTATCGCTGGAATGGTTTCAAAACCAGCTTGGCGCGCAGCGCGCCAGCGGCGCTCGCCGGCAATGAGGTGATAGTTCTGGCCGACGCGGTTGACGGTGATGGGCTGGATGACGCCCTTCTCCTGTATGGATCGCATCAACTCGTCGATATGTTCACTGTCGAATTCGGTGCGCGCTTGGAAGGGGTTGGGCTCTATCTCGTCGACGTTAATATTAACGATCTGACGCGTGTTATCGTTCGGGCCGCTGCTATCGGGATGTTCGGGGATGAGGGCGTTGATGCCCTTGCCCAGTACCGGCTTCTTACCCATGGTTGATCACTTCTCCTGCTAGGCTCATATAGTTCTGTGCACCGGGGGAGAGGATGTCGTAGAGGACGATGGGCTGGCCGTGGCTAGGGGCCTCTGCCAAGCGCACGTTGCGGGTGATCGCCGTCTTGTAGACTTTGTTGCCAAAATAGGATTTCACTTCGGAGGCGACTTGGCGCGACAAGTTTAACCGACCGTCGTACATCGTTAACAGGACGCCGGCAATCTGTAGTTTCGGATTGAGATGACGTTGAATGAGGCGAACGGTATTGAGCAATTTTCCGAGGCCTTCGAGGGCATAGTACTCGCACTGGATGGGAATGAGTACGGAGGTCGCTGTCGTAAGTGCATTAATAGTCAATAGGCCTAAAGAGGGTGGACAATCGACTATTATATACGAATAATCATCCTTTACCTTTTGCAACAAGCTGTTGAGCTTTTGCTCGCGAGCAATCAAATTGACCATCTCTACCTCCGCTCCAGCCAAATTGACATGGGATGGCATGAGCGAAAGGTAGGATATTTTGGTCTGTAGCGTTACTTCGTTGGGTTCCTGATGGCCGAGCAGAGCATGGTATATATTGCTCGGCTCGACCTCATCGGAATCTTGAAAACCGCAGCCGGAAGTAGCGTTGGCCTGCGGGTCCATATCGACGAGCAAGGTCTTCTGTTCCGCCACGGCCAACGACGCGGCCAGATTTACGGCCGTAGTGGTTTTGCCCACCCCGCCTTTCTGGTTGGCTATGGCTATGATCTTGCTCATCTCAAATACCTACTTGCCGGCGATAGCGGCTTGAGCTGCCGCTAGACGGGCGATGGGAATGCGATAGGGTGAGCAGGAGACGTAGTCCAAACCAACGTCGTGACAGAAGGCCACGGACTCGGGATCGCCGCCGTGCTCGCCACAGATGCCCACTTTGAGGTTTTTACGCGTTCTGCGTCCGCGCTGAGTGCCCAACTTCACTAGTTGGCCAACGCCTTCCTGGTCGATACTTTGGAAGGGGTCGGTGGGCAGAATGCCCTGCTCGATATATTCGGGCAGGAACTTACCCGCATCATCGCGGCTATAGCCGAAGGTCAACTGAGTCAAGTCGTTGGTGCCAAAGCTGAAGAATTCGGCCTCCTTGGCAATCTGGTCGGCGATCAAAGCAGCACGAGGAATCTCGATCATCGTACCGACGCTATAGCTGAGCTTGGTCTTGTTTTTCTTGCCGACTTCTTTGGCGACGCGGTCGATCATAGCCTTAAGATCGCTCAACTCGCGCACGGTTCCCACTAGCGGGATCATGATTTCAGGCAGCGCCTTAATACGCTTTTTCTTGGCGTTGATCGTCGCTTCGAAGATGGCTTCTACCTGCATCTCATAGATCTCGGGGAAGGTGACGCCGAGACGACAGCCGCGGTGGCCCAACATGGGGTTGAACTCGTGCAGCGAATTGATTTTCTGCACGACCTGGCTCAGCGGCACTTTCATCTGCTGGGCCATTTCTTTTTGTTGAGCCGCTTCGTGCGGCAGAAATTCGTGCAGTGGTGGGTCCAACAGGCGGATCGTGACCGGCAGGCCGTTCATCGCCTTAAAAATGCCCTCAAAGTCGCGGCGCTGGATGGGCTTGAGTTTGCCCAGAGCCTTGCGGCGGCCCTTTTCATCTTCGGAGAGGATCATTTCGCGGACGGCGCGAATGCGATCGCCTTCGAAGAACATATGCTCTGTGCGGCAGAGGCCAATGCCCTCGGCGCCAAAGCGGCGGGCTACGTCAGAATCGTGTGGCGTGTCGGCGTTGGTGCGCACTTTGAGTTTGCGCGCTTGGTCGGCCCAGTTCATCAGGATACCAAATTCCTTGGAGAACTTGGCTTCCTGTGTCGGCACTTGGCCGAGCATGACTTCGCCTGTAGAACCGTCGAGTGAAATCCAATCGCCCTTCTTAACGGTCTTACCCGATGCGACAAATTGATTTTTTTTGTAGTCGATAACAATGGCATCGCAGCCGGCTACGCAGCATTTGCCCATGCCGCGGGCGACAACGGCGGCATGGCTAGTCATGCCGCCACGAGCCGTTAGGATGCCTTGGGCCGCATGCATGCCACCGATATCTTCCGGCGAAGTCTCGATGCGCACGAGTATGACCTTTTCGCCTTTGGCCGCGAGGGCCTCGGCTTCTTCTGCGCTAAATACTACCGTGCCGCTGGCTGCCCCCGGCGATGCTGGAAGGCCCTTGCCGATCGCTGGGCTCTTCTTGCCTGCGGCAAAGGTCGGATGCAGGAGCTGGTCGAGATCCGCTGGGTCGACGCGTAGCAAGGCTTCGTTTTTGGTTATGAGTCGCTCGGAGACCATGTCGACGGCAATCTTGACGGCCGCGGCCGCGGTGCGTTTGCCGCCGCGCGTCTGCAGCATCCAAAGCTTGCTCTGCTGGATAGTAAACTCCATATCCTGCATGTCTTTATAGTGCTTTTCGAGCAGGTCGCAAACGGCTTCAAACTCTTTGTAGGCCTTGGGCTGTTTGCGCTTGAGCCGCGAAACGGGTTCCGGCGTGCGGATACCGGCCACCACATCTTCGCCCTGGGCATTGATGAGAAACTCGCCATAGAGCGCATTCTTGCCCGTCGATGGGTCGCGGGTGAAAGCCACGCCGGTGGCGCAGTCTTTGCCCATATTGCCATAGACCATTGATTGCACGTTGACGGCGGTGCCCCAATTGTGGGGAATGCCTTCGATTTCGCGATAGCGGATGGCGCGGTCGCCCTGCCACGAGCCGAAAACGGCGCCAATGGAGCCCCAGAGCTGTTCCTTGGGGTCTTCGGGGAAGCTGCGCTTGAGGCGCTTTTTGATAACGGCCTTGAATTCGCTGACCAATTCTTTGAGGTCCTGAGCCGTCAGTTCACTGTCGATTTCAACGCCGCGCTTGTGCTTTTTCTTTTCTAAGAGCTGTTCGAAGGGATCGACCTCGATACCCTCGGGGCGCAAGCCCATAACTACATCGCCATACATCTGTACAAAACGACGATAGACGTCGTAGCAGAAGCGCTCGTCGCCAGACTTGGCAATCAGGCCTTCGACGATCTCGTCGTTGAGCCCGAGGTTGAGCACGGTCTCCATCATGCCGGGCATAGAGACCCGGGCGCCGGAGCGGACGGAGAGCAGGAGGGGATTTTGGGGGTCGCCAAACTTGGCGCCCATTTTCTTTTCCACCTCGACGATGGCCGTTTCAACCTGCTTAGTCAACTCGCGCGGGTATGATTTTTTATGGTCGTAATAGTAGGTACAGACTTCGGTGGTCACGGTGAAACCCGCGGGTACGGGAAGTCCCAAGCTAGACATCTCGGCCAAGTTGGCCCCTTTGCCACCGAGCAGGTTTTTCATGCTCATATCGCCTTCGGACTTACGCGTGCCGAATAGATAGACGTATTTTTTCGCCATTCCTCAATACACTTTCGCTAATAGGTTGTAAATTAACCAGAAAAGACTGGAAGATAGTCGCTTTGTGCGCGCTTCTATGCCATCTTCATGCTAATGGTCCAATGGGCTAATGGTCCAATGGTATTAAGCGGGGGGCAGCCTCGTACAGCGGCATAATATATCTAAAAGGAAAGGGCCGTGCAAGAGATCAGTCCCAGACCTTCTCCCAGCGGCCACTTTCGGCTGAGCGGTAGATTGCCAGAGCTGTGCGCAGTTCCCCTAGCGCGTATTCGGGACCAGCGGCTAGTGGGCTGCCATCCAAAACGGCCGCGGCAAAGTCGGCCAACTCGGGGCCGAAAGATTCGCTATAGCCCGGGCTTGAAAAAAGTTTCTTGCCTTCGCGGTGATCGGCGTCCCAGAGCCAGAGTTCGGCGCCATCGAGACTGGCGCTGATGGTCAATTCGCCTGCTGTGCCCGTTATGCGCCACCACGGATCGGGGGCAAAGACCGTGTCGATCATCATGGCATCGAATTGAGCCGTTTTACCCGATTGAAAGCGGAAGAGCGCGCGCGTTAGCGATTCCCCCTCCATCTGCTCTAGGGGATGTTCGATAACGCCGACTACTCGATCCAATTCTCCCATCCACATGCGCAAGGGCCTGATCCAATGTGAGCCGCCGTCGATCGTTATACCGCCGCCGGTGCGACCTTTATCGTAGCGCCAGGGTTTGGTCTCTTTGAACCAATACTCATCAAATGGGTAAATAAAAGCGGCGCGGGCGGTGATGATCTCGCCGATGGCCCCTTGCTCTATCCATTTTTTGGCTTGGACGATTTCGGGCCAGTACTGAGCGTTTTCGGCGACCATAAACACGGTATCGACTTTCCGTGCAGCCGCGAGGATGCGCTCGCAGCCATCTAGGCTAGGTGCGATGGGTTTTTCTAAGAGCACATGCTTGCCAGCGTGCAGGCATTGGATAGTGATTTTTTCGTGCAAATCGTGCGGTAACATCAGGTCGACGGCGTCGAAGTCGCCTTTGTCCAGCGCCTCTTCTAAAGAAGAGAATGCCTGGCCCCCCGTTTCTTCAGCATAGGCGCGGGCCTTCTCCATATCGGGGTCAATACAGGCCGTAACGCGTATGCGGGAGGCGCTTTGTTTTATGCCATTGAGGTGGAAACGGGCGATGGCGCCGCAGCCGACAAAGGCGAGCTTGAGTATGGTGGACATGAGTGAACCTCTGGCGCAGGGCCGATGGAGAGTTATTTATGGGTAAAAACATAATAAATCTGTTTGCTGGCGGGCAAATGGATTGTTATATAGAGGGAGTTAAATTAGTCAGGAGCACGCCGCGCGTACCGACCAAGCGTGTAAAAGGGAGGGTTTTACATGGCAAAATTTGGATTAGCTATATTGTGTTTATTGTGGGCTACAATGGCTTTTGGTCAAGCTCCAGGTAATCTCACTGGCCAAGTGCTCGATGGTAATGATAGTCCCGTAGTGGGGGCCAAGGTGGTATTGGAAAGCCCGGCGCTGGACGGGGGCAAAACCGGTTCGGTTTCGGATCGCGAGGGCCGCTTCTCGTTTGCTTTGTTGCCTGCTGGGCGCTATCTGGTAAAAGTGACGCATATCGGCTACAAGGAACTTGTGAGCGAGGGGGTCGACCTTGTTGCAGGCGGCCAGCGCGCGCTGGATCTGGTGCTGGAAGACATCGTTATTTTTCTCGAGCAGAACGTGGTAACGGCTTCGCGCCGCCAGGAGAAAATACTCGACGCACCAGCCTCGGTCGCCGTGGTAGAGGCGGAGGACATCCGCAGCCAGCCGGTGCTGTCGGTCGTTGAACATATTCGCAATTTGCCAGCGGTGGATTTTTCCCAGACGGGGCTGGCCCAGAGCAATGTGGTCGTGCGCGGTTTTAATAATATATTTTCAGGGGCACTGCTGACCCTGACGGACAACCGCATCGCCCGCGTGCCTTCCATTCGTCTCAACGCCTACAACTTTATCCCCGTAACGAACGAGGATATCGAGCGCATTGAGCTGGTCTTGGGGCCGGGCTCTGCACTATATGGGCCGAATAGTGCCAATGGCGTTATGCACATTATTACGCGCTCGCCGCTGGCTGCTCAGGGCACTGATGTGAGCCTGGGGATAGGCGAGCGCAGCGTGCGCAAAATGGCGCTGCGCCACGCGGGCAAAGTGGGCGAGAAATTCGGCTACAAGATCTCGACGCAGTACTATGCGGGCACAGATTGGAAATACCAAGACCCAGTCGAAATACAGGCGCGGGCTGCTGCCCTTGCCGCCGGCGCTGATCCGGCTACGCTAAATACGGGCGACCGTGACTTTGATATTGATCGCCAGTCGGCCGAATTGCGTTTGGACTATCGCCACAGCGATGAGCTGACGGCCATTTTTGCCAGCGGCTATAATAATGCTAACAATTTAGATCTAACGGGTTTGGGGGCCGGACAGGCGCGCGATTGGGCCGGTGGCTATTATCAAGCACGGGTGTTATACCGCGATTGGTTTTTTCAGGCCTTTCGCAATTGGAGCGATTCGGGGGATACGTTCTTGCTGCGCGACGGTGCTCCGATCAAAGACAAGTCCACGCTGATGGTCTATCAGATGCAGCACTCGGCGGCCATTGGTGCGCGCCAGCGTTTTACGTACGGAGCCGATGCACTGTTGACTCGTCCCGATACCGATGGTTCGATCAACGGCGCCAATGAGAATGACGATGACATCAACGAGTATGGCGCGTATCTACAAAGCGAAACGAGTTTAACGAAAAAGCTGGACTTGGTATTGGCCGTGCGTTACGACGAGCACAACCGCGTCGAAGATGCCGAAATCAGCCCGCGCGCCGGGTTGGTATTTAAGCCGCGCGATACGCAGACGCTGCGCTTGACCTATAACCGCGCTTTTTCGACCCCCTCAAATAACAATCTCTATTTAGATCTGAATTCGAGTCGGGACGCCTTTGGCATTGGTGCGGCTTTTGCACCATCGCTGGGTTTTTCGCCGAATATCGACGTGCGCGCGCAGGGGACGTATCGCAGCGGTTTTAGCGACGGATTTACATTCTCTCGCTCCGCTAATGGTCGGCCACAGTTCCGTTCGCCTTTTGCTCCGGCGGCGGGTCTGAGCGCAGAGCATTATATAGATATGGACGATCCGCTCTTTACCAATGTGATGTGGGGAATTGGCCGCGGTGCCGTTCTGAGTCAGTTGACGCCGCGCTTTACAGAGTTGGTGACGGGGCAGTTGCTTGCAGGGGGACAGGACTTGGCTACTGCGGCAGCCACGGCACAAGCATTGGCCGGAATGCTCCCCAGCCTTGTTCCCCAGCAATTATCGGATCTCGACAACGCCTTACTAAAGCTCAACCTGGAGAAGGTTTCAGCCGGCGATGCGGTGCCCTTTGATCCAACAGGTGATGCTTTTGATGTGCCACGCACGCGTCCTACTATTACGGAGACGTATGAGTTTGGTTATAAGGGGGTGATCGGCAACAAGCTGGTCGTCGCCGCTGATCTCTACCATACAAAGACGAGCGATTTTGTCGGGCCGTTGGCCGTGGAAACGCCCAATGTTTTTCTTGAGCCGCAGAGTGTGGCGGCTGCGCTGGGGCCGGCATTTGCGGCGGCGTTGGCCGATCCGGCCAATGCGCCGGTGGCCCAAGCAGTAGCGGGGTTAGACAATGAGTTACTTGGCGGCAATGGCAACGGCACGGCGGTCGATGAGTTAGTCACGGTATTTGCCGGTGGTGTGGCACAAATCCCCTTCGGGACGGTGTCACCCGAACAGGCATATGATCCCACGGCCGTGCTGTTGACCTATCGAAATTTTGGCGAGGTAACGACCAATGGCTTAGATCTGAGCTTGGCCTATTACCCGATGCCGGAACTGATGCTGATGGGAAATTTTTCCTACGTCGACGGTAGCTTCTTTAAGGATGTCGACGGAATCGCCGATATTGCGCTCAATGCGCCGAGCACAAAGATCAAAGTGGGTGGAGCCTATAGGCTGAGAGAGCGCGGTATCCGCTTGGGTGGGCAACTGCGCTACAGCGGTTCGTTCCGTCAGGATTCGGGGGTGTATGTCGGTGACGTAGACTCCTATGCCACCCTCGATCTGAACGTCGGTTACGAACTACCCTTCGACTACGACTTGCGTCTAACGCTGGATGTTTCCAACGCCTTGGACAATAGTCATCGCGAGTTCGTCGGAGCGC
>JBLHGI010000174.1:0-12433 GCA_047616505.1 Planctomycetota bacterium | reverse complement strand
GAATTGTGCAAGCAATCCACGTCAAAGAGGGTGAAAATGCCGCCGTCGGCCAACTCTTGTTGACGCTCGAAAGCGATGCGGCTACAGCGCCTGTCGCCAGCGCACCGGCACCAGTCGCGGCAAAAAACGAACCTGAAAAAACGGTGCCCGAGCCACAGCCAGCAGCCGTGGGGCCAATAGAATTTAAAATGCCCGACTTGGGCGAGAGCATCGAAAGCGGTGACGTCATCAGCATATTAGTGGCCGTCGGTGATCGCCTCGAAGAAGACCAGCCCGTCATCGAGTTGGAAACGGACAAAGCCGTCATCGAAGTCCCCTCGTCGACCAGTGGTATCGTACAAGCAATTCACGTCAAAGAAGGTGAAAGCGCCGCCGTCGGCCAGCTACTCCTGACGCTCCAAGGAACGACCCCTACCGCCGTAGCAGCAGCACCAGCCGCGCTTCTCCAAGAGGAACCAAAGCCCGCTGCGGCAGCAGTCTCGGCTCCGGCCGTGAATAAAGCAGCTACTATGCCCGCCGTATCCACGGCCGACAAGCTGGTAGCTGCGGCCCCTTCAGTGCGCCGACTGGCGCGAGAAATTGGCGTCGAGATTGCCCAAGTGCAGGGCAGTGGGCCGAGCGGTCGCGTTTCCACTAAAGACGTGAAAGCCCATTCTAAAAATCTACTTCAGACGCGTGCGACCTCATCTGTAGCGGCCGCTCAACCATTACCCGACTTCAGCCAATGGGGTGATATTGAACGTCAGCCGATGTCGAAGGTGCGACAGATAACCGCCACGCGACTCACACAGGCGTGGTCCACCATTCCCATGGTAACGCAATTCGACAAGGCCGATATTACCGACTTGGAAGTGTGGCGCAAGCAATATGGAAAACGAGTCGAAAATGCCGGCGGCAAATTGACACCGACCGCTATCCTCATCAAGATCCTCGGTGCAGCACTCAAGGCTTTCCCGCAGTTCAATGCCAGTATCGATATAGCCAGCAACGAAGTTATCTATAAGAAGTACTGCAATATTGGCATTGCAGTCGATACGCCACACGGTCTCATGGTACCGATCGTGCGCGGCGTCGACGAGAAAAATATTATCGAGTTGGCAGTCGAGCTCAGCGCAATGGCGCAAAAAACCCGCGATCGCAAGATCACACCGGCCGATATGCAGGGCGGCAGTATGACCATCAGCAATGTCGGCGTTATGGGTGGCACCGGCTTTACGCCCATCGTCAACCCACCAGAAGTCGCCATTCTCGGTGTCGCGCGTTCCAGTGTCGAACCGACCTATATCGACGGCCAATTGGAACCGCGCACCATGATGCCACTCTCGCTCAGTTACGACCACCGCCTAATCGACGGCGCCGATGGCGCGCGCTTTTTACGCTGGGTTTGCGAAGCACTGCAGAACCCCTTTGTCGTCCTACTCGAAGGCTGATTGTTATGGACAAAACACAGCTCGTCGTCATCGGCGGTGGACCCGGAGGTTATGTAGCTGCATTTAAAGCGGCTGATCAGGGTCTCGACGTCACGCTCATAGACCCAGAAGTAAATCCCGGGGGCGTATGTCTATATCGAGGCTGTATCCCCTCCAAGGCACTCCTACACGTAGCCAAACTGCTCAACGAGTCTAAAGAAGCCAGCCATTGGGGCGTCCATTTTGCCGAGCCAGAAATTAATCTCGACCAGCTGCGCGCCTACAAGGACGACGTCGTCGCCAAGATGACCGGCGGTCTCGGCCAGCTGGTCAAAGCGCGCAAACTCAAACACCTGCGTGGTTATGCCCGCATTACCGGACCCAATAGCATAGAGGTGGCATTGGCCGAAGGCGGCACGCAGTCGCTGCAATTTGAAAATGCCATACTCTCCACCGGTTCGCGGCCGGCTGTGCCCGGCATCTTTGCCCTTGATGATGAGCGTATCATGGATTCGACGAGTGCCCTTGCGCTCAAAGATGTGCCCGCGAGCCTACTCGTCGTCGGCGGCGGTATTATCGGCATGGAATTGGGCCAAGTTTACGCCGCATTGGGCAGCGAAGTCTCCGTGGTAGAAATGATGCCAGGTCTCGTGCCACCGGCAGATCGCGACCTGGTCAAACCACTGCAGTCACGCGTGCAACAACATTTCTCCGATATCTGGCTCAATACCAAAGTGACGCAAATCGCGCCCGGTGATACCGGCATCGAAGTCCACTTTGAAAGCCCAGACGGACAGACCTTCACCAAGAGTTTTGCCAAACTACTGCTCTCCGTTGGCCGCGTGCCCAATTCGGGCGAACTCGGATTAGAAAATACCGGAGTTCAACTCGATCCACGCGGCTACGTCCAGGTCGACGACCAAATGCGCACGGGTGAAAGATCCATTTTTGCCATTGGCGACCTAATTGGCGCCGGGCTGGCGCACACCGCATCGCACCAAGGCACGTTGGTCGCCGAAATTCTGGCGGGGCACGACAAGCTCGTTTTTGAACCCAGCGCCATTCCCAATGTCGTTTATACAGACCCGGAGATCGCCTGGTGCGGTCTAACAGAAGAAGATGCAAAGAAACAGGGTCGTAAAATAAAAGTGGCGCGTTTTCCTTGGAGCGCCTCTGGCCGTGCCACGACCATCGACCGCACCGACGGTTTGACCAAAATGCTCATAGACCCCGACACGGATCGCATACTCGGCGTCGGCATTGCCGGAACGGGGGCAGGTGAACTAATCGCCGAGGGCGTTTTAGCCGTAGAAATGGCGGCTTTGGCCTCCGACCTACAGCTCTCCATTCACCCGCACCCCACGCTATCGGAAACGATGATGGAGACCGCGGAAGCCTACTACGGTCAGAGTCCACATCTCTATGCGCCCAAGCGCGGGTAAAACGAATTAAGTAGTGCCGGTAAAGTTTTCTCCCCATGAAGCAATAGACGGGAAATTCTTTCCAAACCACAGCCTACCCCATCTCAAAAACGACCTAAGCTATTGTTTAGTAACAATAGCTTAGGTCGTTTTTTACACCCGTAGATGCTCGGCATGTTCTTTGCTATTAACAGGAAAACCCTTATTACAATACCTGTAAATAGCTATGAATACATCTCCTATCTCAAACCAATTCGGGCCGAGGCTGGAAAAACTCAACCGCGAAATCAACGCCGGTCTGAGTGAGGTACGCCGCCACCTTAAGGAGCTCGAAGAAGTTGAAAAAAACCAGAATACCGGCGCCCCCGTCGGTTTTTACGATGTGCTGCGAGAGTCCATAGACAAAGTAGATAACAGCTCTAGTTAAGAGCAATTTTGGCCATTGCCTCATTTTACACTTGGCTCGGTTGCCCCTCCCCCCTTATTTTAATGTTTCAGCTGTAGATTATTCTTTTTTAGGCGCTTAGCGCTTTTCCTCGGCATACACAATGGGCAAGCAGGCCAAATTAACGGCAAAAACCATAGGGTTGTTCTTATTGGTTCTCATGCCCTTTATTGCCCATCTCTATTTGGCCGGCATTGTAGAGTACCGCGCTCCGCAGAGCGGCGAAATAGCCGAACTAATCGACGCCGGACAATATGCGCGCGCCTACCGCCTACTCCAACGCCTCCCCAGCGAAGACCTGTCCGTCGAAGAAATAACGCGCAGTCAATTTCAATTAGCCCTCTGCGAACGCCAACTCGGCGAGCCCGCGCGGGCCTATGCGCGTCTGCGCGAATTGTCCAACACACTGCCCGTGCTCGAAGAATATCGCCATTTTTGGATGGCTCGTTCACTAGAGGATATGCGCGAAACCGACGCAGCGGTATCGGCCTACCAGGACTTTCTGCTCGCCTGTGAAAACCCACTGCTCAAACGCTCGGCACGCCAGCATCTAGCCAATCTCTACAGAAAGACCGATCGCCTTAACCAAGCAATAGAGCTCTACCAACTGCAGCTGCAAGACTACGGCGATATGGCTGCGCAGGCGCTCTATCTCATGGCGCGCGTCCATTTAGAAGCAGGGCAACAGGATGCAGCGCGCGGTAAACTAATAACACTGATGGAAGACCACCCCAAGTCGAAGCACGCGCTAAAGGCCGCTATCGAAATAGAGGGACCTCTTACCGCCCGCGCAGCGTATGCCGTAGCCACCACATATCACCGTCATAAGCGCTATGCCGTCGCCAGCAAGCGCCTGAGCCGCTTCATTTCTTCACACCCGCGCGACCAGCGCCTTGCGGATGCCTATTACTTGTTGGGTAGCGCGCAACTAGGCAACGGTCAATACGACAACGCGATAAAGACCTTCCAAAAGACGACCGACCAATATGGACTGCCCTCCGCTCTTTATCGCATCGGCGGTATCCACGTGCGCCGCAACCGCGAACGGGAAGCCATTGCCACCTACGAAAATTTTGCCAGTCGTTTCCCGCAGCATGCTTTGGCCGACGACGCCCTATGGCAGGCTGCGAAATCGGCCGAGCGCAACAACCACTTTGCCGAAGCAGAGCGCCTCTACCGCCTGCTCGTGGAGAACCACCCCGAAAGCGACTACCGCGACGAAGCGGGGTGGAGCCTCGGTTTCACCTTCTACTGCCGCGAGGAATACGGCAAAGCCCTGGTCATCTTCAAACGACTGAGCTCTATGGCCGTAGAACCCCATATCGCCGACCAAAGCCTCTACTGGGCCGGCAAGGCAGCTGCACAACTCGGTCACGACGTCGAATCGGAAAGCTATTACCGTCGCGCCGCCGCCGGTTTTCCGCGTTCATACTACTCCACTCGCGCGGTTAAACTAGGCTATAGCGATCCAGCCACCCTACAGAAACGCCCACCGCTGGCTCTGCGCAGAACCGCCGCAATCGATCGTATTGAAGGCATCGAATATTTGGAACGCGGCGATGCACTCTACGCATTGGGGCTGCGGCAGATGGCGCGCAGCGAAATGCTACAAGCCGAAACCCGCAATCGCGACCAGCTCGAAAACCTCAAACTCATCCGCGACCGCTATGAAGCATTGGGATTTCTCGACCGGGCAGTGCGCCTGTCAATGCGCATTTTCGTGCAGGACAACAAACGCGATGAATGGTACCACATCTATCCCAACTACTACTGGGAACAGATTCTCACTTCGGCCTCCGAAGCCAAAGTAGACCCTTACTTAGTCCTCTCTGTCATCCGTCAGGAAAGCACCTTCAACGAAGATGCCACCTCCAGAGCAGGTGCGCTGGGGCTAATGCAAATCATGCCCCATACGGGCAAAACTCTGGCGCATACACTCGGCATCCGCCGCTTCGAACGCACCTCGCTCTACGACCCGAAAGTCTCTATTCGTTTGGGAAGTTATTTTCTGGGGGATCAGGTGCGGCAATTTACCGAGGGCCCAACAGCCGAAATGGGTTTCGAGCTGGGGCTGGCCGCCTATAATGCCGGTCCGCACAACGCCCGGCAATGGTTAGAGCGTTTTCCCCATGACGATGCCGATGCTTTTGTCGAACGCATTCCCTTTAAAGAAACGCGGCTCTACGTCAAACTCGTCCTCAGAAACTATGCTATCTACAAGGCCCTATCCGATGCCTGAGCAAGAACCGGGCAAAAAAGCCCGTCTCATAGAAGATATCTTTATCATCATAAGTATTGTATCGCTGTGGCCCGTTGTCCTTGGTTGGCAGGGCCTCGCCTACCAAGTTTTGCTCTATGCGGCACTGGCCGGGCTGGTCTATATATTTTTCCGCCGTATGCGCCGATTCCGCGAAGCGCGTGACGAAATGGACGTCTAAAACCAGTTAGCCATCTGGCCATCTGGTTAGACGATCCTTCTACGCGCGCTTTGGGCCCGTGTTTTGCCCGACCTTCTCCAGCACCAAAACCAGCACAGCCCCCACGACCATCAGCATAAAACTCAACCAGACTTCACCCGTAAGATCCTGCGGCCAAATGCACTCGTCGCTCAGTACGAGCGTCTTGCTACCAACCACGCGTTCTTCTAATACATTGCGGAAGGGCCACACCTTGCGCAGCGAACCCAACATGAGTCCGACCAAAAAAGCCATCGTAACTGCGTGATAGTGTAAGAGAAGGCGTTTGAGCAAACGTGAAAAACCCAAAATTCCTATAACGGCCCCGATGCCAAAAAGCGCTACGACCTGCAACTCCCGCTCGTGCACAGCAGTAAAAACCTGCTGATACTTACCCATAATCACCAACAAAAACGAACCGCTAATACCCGGTAATATCATGGCGCAAATAGCAATCATACCAGCGAGCACAAACTTATAACTCTCCGTGCCGGTCTCTACGGGGACCAGCGAAGTAATGGCATATCCAAAGGCTGCCCCCAACACAATGAAAATGCCGAGACGCGCGTTTAAACCACCAGCTATCTGTTTGGCAACAAAGAGCGCACTCGCCAAAATAAGGCCGGTGAAAAAGCCCCATACCGGCTGCGGATGCGTGGCCAGCAAATAGGTTATCAATTTGGCAAAGGAGGCAATGGCAATAAAGACCCCCGCCAAGAGCGGAAAGAGAAAACCGGCATTGACCAGCTTCAACACTTCCATAATGCGGCCGCGCAACAAAGCGTGTAAAACTCGGCCATCTACCGATGCAATCGTATTGACCAACTCATCGTAAATGCCCATAACCAGCGCCACCGTGCCCCCCGATACACCGGGAATAACATCGGCCGTGCCCATACATAAACCGCGCAATACTAAACCCGGCCCACGCCGCTTTGCTTTTTCTATTGGACTTTCCGTTTCTTCCACTTCTCTTCCCTTCTATAAGAGCGCCAATTGTCGTCCCTCTTGGCGCAGATAGTCTATAATCTTGCGGTCGGTGCGCGGGAATGCGTAACCGTCCAATTCGTGGGGCCTTATCCAACGCCATTGGCTACAGCCCAGCGCCTTCGGATCCCCCTCTATATAACGAGCATTAAAAGCGTAGAGCGTAATACTAAAATGTGAATAAGCGTGATCGACGCTGTACAACTGCTCTCCTACCTCTATGGCAATATCCAACTCTTCGCGAATTTCTCGCGCCAAACACTCTGCTAACGATTCGCCCTCTTCCTGCTTACCGCCGGGAAACTCCCACAGACCACCGAGCATGCCCTCCGACGGACGCTGGGCAATCAGCAAGTCTTCCCCCTTCCAGATAATGCCAGCAGCTACTGGGAAGTGGGGTTTTTTCTTTTTTGGCACCTTTAAAGGCAATACCGTAGGATCTTCGAGTTCGGCTTTTGCTCGACATAATTCACCTACTGGACACGTCGTACAATGAGGTTTCTGCGGCGTGCATATGCGCGCGCCCAACTCCATCATCGCCTGATTAAAGTCGCCCGCTCTGCCCGGCGCCAACAGTCCCTCGCTGGCAGCAACCAACTCGGCTTTAACTTGGGCGCGACGCGGGTCTCCCTCAATGCGCAGCAAACGACAAAGCACGCGCGTTACATTGCCATCGAGCACGGCGTGGTCGCGATCAAAGGCAATACTGCTGACAGCCGCTGCCGTATACTGCCCCACACCGGGTAGGTCTATGAGGCCCGCATAGGTATCCGGTATAAGCCCATCGTATTCTGCGACGATGCGTTGAGCCGCCTTGTGCATATTGCGCGCGCGCGCGTAGTAGCCCAAACCCTCCCATACCTTGAGCACGTCACCTTCTGTCGCTTGCGCGAGATCGTGGACCGTGGGAAAAGCGGCGACAAAGCGCGAGAAATATCCGCCCATCTGCTCAACCCGCGTCTGCTGTAGCATGATCTCGGAAATCCAGATATGATAGGGATCTTCACTATCGCGCCAATCCATCTGCCGCTTATGCGCACCGTACCACGCCAACAGCGCCGCGCGGAATTTAATAATCGCGTTCTCGTCTCGCAGCATCAGCTCGACTAATTGCCTTTCAATTTCTGCACGAGTTCAGCGCGCAATACGCCCAACTCGCGCTCGCCGACCTGCAGCGGTTGTGCCGACAGCATTGCGCTTAAGACAGCTGCCTCCATCGCCTCACAAGCCGCTGCAAAGAGCGTATACAGCGCTTGCTTTCCCACGTATGGTCGTTCTCTTAGCACTTCGTTCACAGTCGACTTCTCGGATTCTACGCTTGAAAATGCCACCACCTGCCCTGTGCGCGTATGAGCATTCCACAGCCGACAGCGCGCGGCCCCCAGCGCCCCGCGCTGTGCTAAGGCGCGCAGTTGCAGCGGTACGAGCGGCGCATCAGTAGCCACGACAGCGACAAACTCCTGCGGCCCGGAAAGCTCGGTCATCCCCTCTCCCTGCAAAGACTGGCCGTCTATATAAAGACTGGCCGGCACACCGCCATTGACCGCAACAAAAATGCCTACCGTATAGCGCCCCGCCAGGCGCGAAGCCGTACCCACTCCACCGCGTATGCCAAAAGCTCTGAGCGCGCGCCCAATGCCCACATTGCCCTCGGCTACTGCTCCGCCGACAGCTGCCGCCAACGCCCGGTCCAAGTGCTGCTCGCGCACGCTGTCATACACCCGTCGCGCGTCGTTCCAAGCTCCGTCGTCCATACCTAATACGATGGGGGGCCATCCCGCGTTGGTCGACAAACCACTGTCTCTTTGGATGCCCTGTTGAATCATCGCCTCGTAAACGCGACCAAATACCGGCGCAGGCGCCAGGGCAATCGGTGACGAAAACGTGCCGAAATCCTCTGCCACCCCCAGACCAGAAGCCGCACCGCCATCGTCTAGAGACCAGCGCCCGACAAAGAGCGCGCGTTCTTTAATAGCGGGAGGATAAGGCGACACCACGCTCAGTCCAGTATTCAAATCAGCCTCGCCAATATCGACATGCCCAACCCCAACTCCATCGACATCCGTAATAGCATCGAAAGCCCCGGGTTCGAGATGACCCACTTTTATGCCCAACTCGCGCATTTTTTTCATTTCAATCTCCCGTGCGCGCGCATGATTTCCTGCAATCGATCCAATGGCAGTGCGTGATATGTATTGCCGTCGCGCCCCGTCATGGTATGGGCCATCGTAAGCGAGTTGAGTATAGCCTCTTCCGTCGACTCGACCACGGCCTGATGCATGCGCGATATCCAGCGATTGTGCAAAGACTGCACCCGGTGCTCCTCGCCCCGAACGACTTTTTGCCCCGTTGAAAAAGCCAAGAACAAATCACCACTGCCGTGCGTCGATATTGCACCCGTGCGCGCCATGCCCAACGCCACGCGTTTGCACAGGCGCTGCAACTGCACCGGCAACAGCGGCGCATCGGTAGCCACGGCTACGAGCATAGACTTGTCCTTGCCAACTTGACCCTGTTCGGGCATCAGGTCGGGAATTTCGCGCCCCACCGGTATGCCGTCGACCAATAGCTGCGAGCGACCGCCAAAATTCGCCTGCACCAAAACGCCCACGGTATAAACCATCTCACCGCAGGGCACCAAACGCGAAGCAGTGCCAATCCCCGCCTTAAAGCGGAAGGCGCGCATCGCCGTACCACCGCCAACGCATCCTTCCGCCACGGGGCCACTTTTCGCGCTCTCTATAGCTCGGCGCGCGTGTTCGGGTTTGACATGGCGCCCGGCCGTGTCGTTGAGAAAATCACCCCAAGTCTCACCGACGATAGGCTCGATGTGGTCGCCGCGCGTTAAAAGACCCTCATCCCGCTCGAGCATCCACCCCATCGCACCGTCGTATACATTACCGATGCTCGACGTATTCGTAAAAAGCACCGGGGCCGCCAATAGCCCTCTGCCGCGCACGTGCCCCATGCCCGTCAATTCACCGTTGCCATTGAGCGTAAAGTCAGCCGCATAAACGGCTTCTTTAGACAGCACCCCTCCGTGCGGCAAAATAGCCGTCACGCCGGTGCGCACGGGCCCCTTGCCAACGACCAGCGCCCCTTCTCCTTTTACCAGCGTCACGTGGCCTACGCGCACTCCCGCCACGTCCGTAATGGCGTTATACGCCCCCGGTTCTAGCTCGCCAATAATAAGGCCCAACTCGCGCAGCCGCAGCCGTTTTGTCAGCTGAGTCTCTGCGCTCCAACTATCCAGCGGCCACGCGGCGGCGGCCCCTAAACCCAATCCTAAAAAAGTGCGCCGATCCATATCAGATTACTCCAGCTATAGCGTCTCCCAAATCCCCCGTCTGCATAGTACCACCCAAATCCGGCGTGCCCACCCCCGGCTCCCCCACGACACTGCGCACCGCCGCTTCAATGCGTTCGGCGCCTCGAAGCGCCTCGCTATCGTCGTTGCGCTCTCCCAACCAGCGCAGCATCAACGCCGCCGAAAGTATGGTCGCCACCGGATTGGCCAAGCCGCGACCCACAATATCGGGAGCCGTACCGTGCGAGGGCTGAAATACAGCGGCATCCTCACCAATATCCCCAGACGGCGCCATACCCAAACCACCGACCAATCCAGCTGCCAGATCGGAAATGATATCGCCATACATATTTTCGCTAACTAATACATCGTAGCTCTGTGGCCGCTGCACCAAATACATGCTCAACGCATCAATATAGGCATAATCGCGTTCGACCTGTGGGTAGTCGGCCGCAACATCGTCATATACAGCGCGAAAAAAGGCCATAGACTTAAAAACGTTGGCCTTGTCGACGCAGGTAACTTTCATCGGCTCACGCCCGCGTTTTAGCGCTAATTCAAAGGCATAGCGCACGATGCGTTCAGTGCCCGTGCGCGTGATGACCATCGAATCCACCGCCACTTCGCCGCGCAGTTCAATGCCACCGTTCATCGAGGCAAAAAGCCCCTCTACATTTTCGCGCATGATGACGAAGTCAATATCGCCTTTGCCGACACCCTTTAAAGGAGTATGTGCATCATTGTATAAATAAATAGGCCGCACGCCGGCATAGAGGTCGAGCACGATGCGCAAATCGATCTGCGGCCGCATCTCCGTGCCATCTGGCCAACGCACGTCGGGCAGCCCCATGGCGCCGAGCAACACCGCGTCTGCGGCGCGACAGGCCTCTACCGTAGAGGGCGGCAAGGGGTCACCGCACTGCAAATAACAGCCGGCACCACAGGGAGACTCGACAAATTTGAAACGCGGCGCATCGAGTGCTTCTAATACCTTGATTGCCTCGCCGACTACCTCTGGACCGATGCCGTCACCTTTTAGTACGGCGATCTCATACGTCTCTTTGCTCATTTATATTTAGCCATTCTTTATAAATTGCGGTCAATCCATTATGCCAAAAAATTCCACTGCACACCGCGTTAAAAATAAAATAGGGAGAGGCAAAAAGCCCCTCCCCATTGCACAGACTACGGTGATTTTAGCTCCACAACCGATCGTGAGCCCCCTCGTTGTCCCAGCGGTCCGTCGGCTCAAAGATACCGGGATTATTCTGGTCGACAAACTGCTTCAAGACGTCCTCATTGAGATCGGTAAAACCGAGCCCCGGCCCTTCGGGCACGGCGATATGACCGTCTTCAATGAGCGGCACCGGCAAACCCTCGACCATGCTGCTCCACTGCTCTAACTGGTCGACTGAGTGATTTTCTAAGACCATGAAGTTTTCCGTAGCGGCCGCGCAGTGCACCGAAGCCAATGCCGCAATCGGCGACATCGCCATATGCAGCGCCATGGCAATACCGTGTTCCTGTGCCAGGTCGCCGATCTTCTTAGTCTCCAAGATACCGCCCGAAGAAGCTAAGTCCGGATGCACCACGGCGAGTGCGCGATGCTCAAGCAATGGCAGAAAGCCTTCTTTGAGGTAAATATCTTCACCCGTGCACACCGGCGTATCGACCGATTCGGCCAAGCGCTGCCACTGTTCGGGAAACTGCCACGGGAACATATCCTCGTACCAAGCCAGCGAGAACTGATCGAGCGCCTTGCCCAAACGGATACACGACTCTACGCCGATATGTCCAAAGTGATCGACGGCCAGCGGCACCTCGTAGCCAATTTCCTCGCGCACCTCAGCAACATATTGGCAAAGAATGTCGATGCCTTTATTCGTTATCTGAATACCCGTGAATGGATGCATAATCTCGTTGGTCTGCAACATCCCGGGCGGGGCAATCAGCGCATCTTTAATCCCGCGCAGCAGACCAATACCCACATCCATCTTCAGAAACCTAAACCCGTCTTCCATACGGGCTTTGAGACGCTTGCCCATCGCCTTGCCATCTTTTTCACCCGGCGTATCGCAATAACAGAGAATCTTGTCGCGAAACTTACCACCGGCCAACTGATAAGCGGGTACCCCATAAACCTTACCGGCCAAATCCATCAGCGCCATCTCGATACCGCACACGCCGCCCGCCTGACGCCCGTGATGACCAAACTGTTTGATCTTGCGAAAAATCTTGTCGATATTGCACGGGTTTTCACCGATGAGTCGGCTCTTGAGCACAAGTGCATACGTTTCGCTACCACCATCGCGCACTTCGCCATAACCACAGATACCCTGGTTCGTATCCAAGCGAATAATCGTCGAGCGAAAGGGCGCGCCTTTCAAATTTACGACGCGCATATCCGT
>JBLHGI010000173.1:0-12554 GCA_047616505.1 Planctomycetota bacterium | reverse complement strand
GTCCTACGCGGCACTGGAGTACAGGCGCAGTTGAACGCGCAGCCGTCCGTGCTGCAATTTGGCGAGGTCGCTGTCGGTGCATTTGTCGATACGAATATCGTGCTCAGCAATGCCGGCAATGCCACGTTAAGTTTGCGCAACGCCTTTTTTGAAGATAGTGCTTTCCGTCTGCTCAGCAGCTTGCCCGCCGAGCTTGCACCGGGACAGAGTTCTACGCTCAAGGTACGCTTTGTGCCGCTGATAGCGCGCGGTATTTCCTCGCGCTTAGTGGTTGTTGGCGGCGACGGCAGCAATGCCGAAATTGGGGTCGATGGCGTGGGCACGTCGGCCGATATCAATCTATCGAGCACGGCGCTCGATTTTGGCACCGTGGATTTGGCTTCAGCTCGCGTGTTGGAATTAGGCGTTTCCAATAGTGGCAATGCCACCCTGCTCATTACCGATCTCGGTCTGGTTGGCGATGCGTTTCGCATGGATTCTGTTGCGCCACTTTCGATTGAGCCCGGGGAGCAAAAGAACATAACGCTGCGATTTTTTCCGCTGGCGGCAGGTGATCACAGTGGCGTATTGACTATTGAGACCGATGTGCCGGGGCGCCTAGCTTCGACGCAGGTGGCACTGTCTGGAGCAGGTGGGGCGCTGGCACTGCGGGCACAGAGCCCACAAATGGCGGGTAGCGGCCCGGCTGATTTGATCGTAGCCGATTTTAATGGTGATGGCGCTCCAGATCTCGCGATCGCCGACAGCGCTGGTGGACAAGTGCGCGTGCATTATAACGACGGTAGCGGCGACTTTACGGATGCGGCTATTTTTCCCAGCGAAGTCTCAACGTATAGCGACTGGGACCAACCGGCTTTTTTGGCAACGGCCTCTATTTATGGTGCAGAGGTCGATTTGGTGGTCGGCGATCCGGTGGAGCGCTCGATATCCATTTTGGCCAATAGCGGTGGTCGCTTCGACCGTGAGCGCCACACTATTTATATCGGCCACACTATTGCCGATGTATTAGCTGTCGATCTAGACGCCGATGGAGATGCCGATATCGCTACGGCAAATTGGGACGATGCCTCAGTTACTATCCTCTTTAATAATGGCCGTGGCACATTTAATGCCCGCACAGCTTTAGCGGTAGACCCGGGCCCCGTGGCCTTGGCCGCAGGTTATTTGAATGCGGATGATCACCGTGACTTAGTCGTGGCTAACAGCCTAGCTGGAACGGTCTCCGTGCTTTTTTCCAATCGCGAGGGAGGCTTTCAAACTCGCCAGGATATAGTGGTCGGAATTGAACCGGTGGCCGTAACCATAATCGACGTTGATGCCGATGGTGACAATGATTTATTAGTCGGAAATAGGGGCTCGCGCGATGTGGCCGTACTCATTAACGACGGCGACGGGGGACTCACTCTTTCCGAGCGCGTGCGCATCGATTTACCCGTTGCGCATATGGACTTGTCCGATATGACGCGAGATATATTTAGCGATCTGGTCGTGGCCAGCCCGAGTGGTTCCTATATTGCCTTCTTGGAAAATGACGCGGGCGCTGGATTTGTCACCCGCGATATCATTGCTTCGCAGGCGCCGTTGAGTCGCGTGGTGATTGCAGATCTCAATGGCGATGGGGCCAACGATATTGCGGCGCTTTCATCGAGTATGGCACAGGTCCAAGTCTTCCTGAATGAAGACGCTCGCTTGGGAGACCCACCGCGTCCACCGACCGGGGTCGAGGCGCGCGATATGGGACGCGATTTGGGACGCCAGGTCGAAGTCGTATGGCAAGCACCCGAACTCGACGAACAACTATTGCGCACGACGCGTTATACTATTTTCCGCTCGCCGACGAGAGACGGAACGTTCAGTTCTGTAGATACGCTATTGACGGGCATACGCAGTTTTGTCGACCCGGCGGCGACGCTCGCCGACACCTTCTATTACTATGTGGTAGCCGGCAATGCCAGCGTCGAATCGGCGCCTTCCGATACGGTCTGGGCCGTTTCGAAGCCGTCGCCCTTCTTTGAATTAGAAGTGGTGAACGAATCGCGCTTTAGCATCGGCGATACGTTGATCGTGCGCGCTTATATCGTGCCAACGGCGCACGTGCTTACGGGTATATCGCTCTATATGACCTACGATGCCGTGGGGCTAGATTTGGTCGATGCAGGGACGGATTCGACCGTTACGGCGGAGAGTGAAAACCTGCTGAGTGTGCAGCCTTTTCAGGTGGCCGATGCTTTTGTTGGTCGCGCGATCGAAAACAAATTACACGGTGGCGCCTTGGGGCGCCTAGATCTATCGCTGGTCCAGAGCATGGGCACGCCTTTAGTCGGAGCTGGAGTCGATCCGGTATTATTGGGAGTGCTGCGATTTGTTACCCGCAGCGATGCCGTGGCGCAAATTCGAATTGACGATGAGCCGGCGCTTAATCGAAGTAGTGCCGTAGTCGATGATGGCGGTCAGTGGATTCCTCCCTTTATTCCGGAGAGGCCGACGGAAATAACCATCCGCGACTTTTCCGTGCAGGGGCAAGTGGCTCTACAAGGCCGCCAGGGTTCGAATGCCAGTTCGCAGATCTCGCTGTTTTTTTATGACAGGGATGGGCAATTATTATCTTCGCCAACCAATGACGAGGACCGTTTGAGCCCGGGTATCCAATACACACTCGATGCCAATGGCCTATTTGAATTGGCGCAGATGCCGCAGGGCACGTATCAAATATTGGTCAAGTCATTGACGCATTTACAGGGGCATGTGCTTGGGGGACAGGTAGAAGTGAATGCGGCTCTTGGCGATACGCTGCTCGGTTTTGAATGGGTGGTGACGGATACGAGTCAGTCGCTGCCCGCGGGCGATGCCAACGATGATAACCGCATCAACTTGGCCGACTTTGGCCTGCTCGTCGATCATTTTAATAGCAGTGTTTCGGCCGATCGCGAGGCGCGCCAGGCGGACTTTGACGGCGATGGTTTAGTTGATTTAGACGACTTTATGCTGTTGGCAGAAAATTTTGGCCGCGTTGGCATGGAGTTGGGAACAGCCGCTGCCGCCAAGAGGGCCCCCGCCAGTTTTTTGCTGCAAGCTTCTGATGAGGGCGTACTGAGCATTGATGCAACAGAAGAAATAACGGGTTTTACGCTGTTGTTATCCGGTGTAAAAAATGCAGAGTGGGCAATGGATGGCACGCTGTGGTCGGGACGAGATATACGATTGGAGCAGTGGCCCGAAGCAGGCGCTCTGCGCGTAGTCGCCGCATTGGCTGACCCGCAGTCTCCGCTGTTGGCTGCGGGCGTGCTGGCCCTACTGCCAGCAGGGGCGCAGGTTGTAGAGGCCGAGGTGCTGCGCGCCGATGGTCAACTCGTGACATTGCGCATGGGGCTTCAGGATATATTGCCTGCACAGAGCGCGCTGTTGCCGAATTTCCCCAACCCGTTTAACCCGGAAACGACGATACCATTTGCCATTGGCGCTGGTGACCACACGCGCGTAGAGTTGGCCATTTTTAATGCGTTGGGACAGCGAGTGCGCACCCTCTTTGCCGGTTCATTGACAGCGGGTTTGCACCGTATACAGTGGGACGGTCGCAGCGATGCGGGCCACGAGGTGGCTACGGGAGCGTATATTTATCGCTTGGAGGTTGGCGAACACGTACAAACTAGACGCTTGCTACTCCTGCGTTAAGTTTTCATATTGTGGGGATGAAGCGAATATGGCATCCCCTTGTCGTGCCCTTCTGGGCGCTGGCAATCGTCTGTGCATGGGCCGAGAATGAGCAAACTACGCTCGCTCCTACGGCAAGCGCCGAGCGTCGATATCTCTTCGACGATCCGCATTTTTTTGCGGTCTCTGTAGTCGATCGCGAAACGCAGACCTACCATTTTGTGCGCGCAGAGCATGTGGACACGCTGCTATTAAAAGCGGATGCTCGCCTATTCTTTCATCTGCGCGCTGACGGGGCGGCAAGTGCTGGCGAATTGTTGCAGCGCAGTGGCACTACAACCTCTCTCGCTTCGATACCCTCCGATATTGATCAACTGCCCGTTGCCGACAAGAAGAGCCTGTTTTTTTCTGTGCTCCATCCAATCGTAGACTTTCACAATAAGACCATTATCGCTCGTCGCATGCGCCTCCAACACATAGGTGATTCCGCGGCAGATCGGGCCTTTATGCAGGCCATGAGCGAGCACTATGCGCTCGCGCGCCACGGCGAAGCGCTGTCGACGCGGTCGGATTCGCTGCGCGAACTCTTGCGTCGCATCGATATCATTCCGCCGTCGTTGGCCTTGGCGCAGGGTGCGATCGAATCGGGGTGGGGTACTTCGCGTTTTGCCCGCCGTGGCAACAACCTTTTTGGCCAACGCGTCTGGCGCAAAGACCTAGGAGGACTGCAGGCACAAGGCGCCACAGAGGCACGTTTCCGCCTCGCTGTATATGCGACTATATCGGCCAGTGTGCGCAGCTATATGCGCAATTTAAATAGCCATCCCGCCTATGCCGAGTTGCGATTACTGCGCGCCGAGTTGCGCGCCGAATTGCACGCCGAATTGCACGAGCAAACGCGCGCGCGCAGCGAGGTCGTCGCCGGGGATAGCTTAGCTGCTGGCCTCTTGCGCTACTCGACGCGCGGCGAGGAATACGTGCGTGATGTGCGCCGCATGATTAGGGGCAACAAACTCGGTCGCTTGGACCAAGGGTCTACGGGAGGTCAGTAGGTGAAAGCGCTATTATGTCTATTATTTCTGTTGGTTGGAATCGCAGATGCCGAACGCCCTGGCTATGTTACCGTGTTGCTCTACCACCGCTTCGGTGAGAGCAAGTATCCAACGACCAATATTTCGCCGGAAAAATTCCGCGAACAGCTGCAGTATTTACGCGATGAGCAGTACCGCGTGTTGTCGATGGACGAATTTCGCACCTTGCTAGAGAACAAAGAACCTTTTCCGCAGAAGTCGGTTCTTATTACGATAGATGATGCCTATCGCTCCATCTATGAAAACGCCTTCCCCCTCTTGATGGAATTTGCATACCCCTTCACGCTGTTTGCCAATACTAGCCCGCTCTACAGTAGCTCGTCCGGTTTTATGACCTGGGAGATGCTCGAAGAGATGCGCGCGGCCGGTGTGACCATTGGCAATCACAGTCACTTCCATCCGCGTTTAGGACGTCCGCAGGAAGGACAGACGCGGGAGGAATACGCCGCGTGGGTGCGCAAAGACTTGCTCAAAGCGCAGCGCTCCTTGAGCGATCACGGCATGGACAGCGACCTGTTGGCATATCCGTATGGAGAGTATAACGAGACGGTCTTGGCGGTGGCGCGCGAACTGGGCTTTGCGCTGATGTTTGCACAGGACGAAGGAGGGGTAGACGAATGGACGGACGCCGAGCGGATCCCCAGGGTCGCCATCGTGGGGGCGGACCTCGATATGGAACGTTTTGTTTTCAAGCTGAACTTAGCGCCTTTGCACGTGGTTGATCTAGCGCCGCAAGCGATCGATTTAGAGCAAAACCCACCGGCGTCTTTTTCTTTGCGCCTAGCGGAACCACAGCGTTATCGGCCTGGTATTATCAATATGTTTTTGTCGGAGTGGGGGCGATTAGAAGCGCAATACGACGCTGCGACGGGCGTGCTCTCGCACAGTAATTCAGATACGCTAATGCGTCCGATGAACCGGCTTATCGTCACGGCACGCGAGAAGGATGGGGGACATTTTTCGATGTTCTCACGACTCTATTTCCGACCCTTTGTTGAACTCGGGGGGAAAGAAGAAGAGTCGGTCGAGTTGGGTGAATAGCCATTAGAGCCACCTCTTACAGAGTGAATGTCGCTCCTCCTGTAAGTGGCTTTTAGCGCCGCAGGGCCGCCGTTTCGCGCAGGAAACGCTCGCGATTTTTTTTACCGCCCTCCGCTTGGTATTGCACGATGCGCGCCTCGATATCGCGGATGCGTTCGTCGGTGGCCGGGTGGGAAGAGAGTAGTTTATCCACATCGCTCTTCTTGCCGCCTTCTAATTTCTTTAACTTCTCAAAAAAACTCAGCAAACCCTCGGGGTCGTAACCGGCGTCGATCGTGTATTTGACGCCGTATTTATCGGCTTCGCGCTCGTCGTCACGGCTAAAGCGCGCACTGCCCAACTGCGCGGCAATCTGGGTTATTTCTGCGGCTCCTTGGCTGGCTTCTTCGCCCAGTGCGATCGTGGTCAAGAATTGGATGCCGAATTGGGCGGCCAATTGGTTGGCGGAGTGGCGGCCGACGATATGGCCGATCTCGTGCGCGAGGACGCCGGCCAACTCCGCTTCGTCATCGGCGGCAAGGAGTAGGCCGGAATAGACGTATAGAAAACCCCCGGGAGCGGCAAAGGCATTTATCTGCCGTGGGTCATCGAGAACGGTAAAGCGATATTCGACGCCGGGGCGATCTTTTAACGCGCGTTGAACGAGTGGAGCGGCGATTTGCTGGACGTAGCGTTGGATGCTTTCGTTGGCCAGTATTTTTTGCGTCGAGTCGATCTGTGCTGCGACCTGTTGGCCGAGCTGGTACTCCGTCTTGTCGCTGATGAGTACGCTGCCCAATTCGCGGCGCACGGACACGCAGCTGCTCAGCTGTGAGAGGGAGAGAACGGCTAGTAGAATCCAAGGCGCAATACTCATCTTAATTTCCTTTTTCTTTCTTAAAATCGATCCGTTTTTTTTGTGGTGATATATTGATCTCATCGACGACCGTGCCGTCTCTTGCGGCGAGTGCCTGCGCAATGACGTGCGCTATATCCTCCGGATCAATGGCGTAGTCGCTTCCCGCATCGGGCTGGAAGTCTAATGTATCAAAGAACGGGGTTCGCACCATACCGGGATTAACTAGCGTAATGCGAATGCCATGGCGCGCCGTTTCTTCGCGCAGTGCTTGCGCAAAACCGCGCAGGGCAAATTTGGCGGCGCAGTAGATGCTGCCTTTCTGTGTGCCGCGCAGGGCGGCTTCGGAACCGGTAAAGACGATATGGCCGCTTTTGTTCTTCTTCATATCGGGTAAAAAAGCGCGGGCCAAAAAGGCCTGGCTAGTAAAGTCGAGGTCGAGCAGGGCGCGCATCTGGGCGTAGGAAAATTGCTCGAGATCGCCGAAGTGGCCGCGGCCGGCGTTGCACACTAGGCCCGAGAATGGACCGTGGACACGGCGCAGGTTGTCCAGTGCCTGCGGCAGTGCATCTAGGTTGCTTAGGTCGATAGAGACGGCGGTGAAGGCGGGGTGTGTCAAAGGTTGCTGTCGCCGCGCGATACCGACGACTTCGCGGCCCTCTTGCAGCAGTTTCTGGCACAGCGCTAAGCCAATGCCAGAGGACGAGCCGGTCACCAATATCTTCACGTTTTGTTTCTCAGGCTACGAGCGTGGTCGAAGGACAGGGGAAGAAGATTTTTTCGTCAATATACTGCAATAGAGCTTCGACGCAGAAGTTGTGGATCTCCGTTGCCAACTCGTGGCGATAGGAAACTTGGCCCTCTTTTTCCTTTAGGCCCCAGGCGAAGAGTTTTTCTTCGGGGTAGAGTTGCTGCATGCGTTTGTACATGGCGCTGGGCAGGCGAAATTGCCCTAGGCTAACGGAGTGCACTTGCTCGGGGGATATGCGGGCGAAGGTTTGCGCAAAGAGATCTGCGTAGTGCGTGCGCCAGTTGCGATGGTATATCAGGGGGTCAAAGCGCAGGCCAATAGGCCAACCGCGGGCGGCCAATTGGCCCAGCGTCTCTAAGCGCCGGGAAACGGGGGGTGCACCGTGTTCGAGAGCGGTCGCTGCCGTCTCTGGCGTGAGGCTGAAGGCGACGACGCAGTTTGATAATGCGGGTCTCTTAAGGAGGCTCTGGATGCGTATGCTTTTGGTGCGCAGTTCAAAGAAGGCGCTCGGACGGGTGGCAAAAAAATCGAGAAAATGGTTGGTGAAATCCGTGATGCCTTCTAATGCGAGACTATCGCCATCGTAGCCAGAAAAGAAATAGGGCGTGTTGGTGTTGGCGGCGATGCATTCGTCGATACCGCTTTGGAAGTCTTCGTAATTGACAAAGACGACCATATGCGCACTGCGGTACATACCCTGTAAGAAACAATAGCGACAGTCGTATACGCAGTTGAGCATATGTGAGAAATAGTAGTTGCTTTCGGAACCGATGCCATAGCCCGGTGGGGTTGGCAGCACTAAGTGGCCGTGCTTGTGCGCTAGTATGAGGGCGGGCCGCCGTTTCTGAAGGCGAAAGTTTTGCGCCGAGCGGTTGAATATTTCGCCATAGTGCTGGCAGGGCACGACCTGGGCTTTAGGAAAGCGGGCGCAGATGCGTCGAGTGCGCGGGTGGTCGAGGATATCCTCTTCGACGTAAATGAGATCAAACATTTAGAACGGCGCGCGCGCGGGATCACCGAGCCGAATTTCGAGGTAGTCGAGAGCGGCACTGGCGCGGTGAATATCGACGTGGTTAGTCCAGGGTAACTCGTCTGGAGCTATGGCTTGCCACTGCTGAAGCAAGCGCTGCAAGCGGTGCTGTTGGGAGGCACTAAAATGCCAGCGTTTGAGGCTCTGCATAAAATGTGCCGGCACGGCGCGCTGCTGGTCCCAGACCGTCGCCAGCGTTACGAGTTCTTGATGAAGTGTGTCGATCAACTTCAACTGGGCGCCAATCCACTCGATGACTTGATCTTTTTTGATCTCCTGCCAACTGGTTTGTGCATTGTCTGATACTATTTTGAGGCTGTGGGTCAATTCGGCGGGTACAAAGCGCTGCGCCGTCTCGATAAAAGCGCTCGCCTCCATGTCAAAGGCCGCTTCTTGCTCGTAGGCGCTCGTCGGCTGGGCGACGCTGTGGACGCAGGTGCTAGCGCAGGGAGGGGCAAAGGAAAAGACGGGGTAGTAGACGCGCTCATTGGCCGTGTCTATGGCCTTGTGCACGAGTAGCGGCGTCGCCAGTGCAGCGCTGGCATGTCCGGCAATGCCAATATTGAGCCAGGGCCCCGGTTCATCGGCAAAACGCGCCTGAGTGTAGGCGACGGCAGCGGCGGTAGCGGTCTTGCCGACGCCGGATACGACGAGGCGCACTTCAGGACTGGCGTAGATGCGGAAGGCACCCTCGTCGGCGAAGGCGCGTAGACGGTAGTGATCGAGCAGGGGCCGGGCTTCTGCCGCTAAGGCGGTGTGTAAATAGATCATAGCCACTTTAATATAGTTCGCGCAGCGCAGAGGCTCCAGTGCAGTTGACCACCTAGGTATCTATTTCTAAGTTCAGAGAACTAAAAAAAGCGCTGCCTGTGGGGAATAAATACCTAGGCGGATATATAAAGAAAACGTCGGAGATTCTCATGAAAAACAATTTCTTCAAAGGGCACGGTCTGGGCAATGACTACATCGCCGTCGACCCTGCGGACCTCGATTTTAAACTGACGCCTGGCAATATACGCAAGGTCTGCGATCGCAATTGGGGCATTGGTTCGGATGGCATCTTGGCATTAGACAAGAGCAAGAAGGCCGATTTTGGTTTGCGTATTTATAATCCGGATGGCAGTGAGGCCGAAAAGTCGGGCAACGGGCTGCGTATTTTCGCGCGCTATTTGCACGCGACGCGACGCACAGGCAAGAAGAACTTCACCGTCGATACCAAAGGTGGGTTAGTCAGCATTGCGCTACAGGTCGATGCGCACGGCGATGCCAGTTCGGCGACGGTGGAGATGGGGCGTGCGACCTTTGCACCCAAGGCGTTACCCTGTACGCTCAAAAACAAAGAACTCATCGAAAGACCGATCAAGGTCGCCGGTCAGAAACTGCTCTTTACCGGCGTGAGTGTCGGCAATCCGCACTGTGTTATTTTTCGCGACAAAGGGCAGAAGTGGACGCGCGAGGAGTTGCTCGAGTTGGGACCGGAACTGGAAAACCACAAGCTGTTCCCGCGCCGCATCAACGTGCAGTTGGCCGTGCCCATCGGCCCGAAGTCGATCTACATCCTCATTTGGGAGCGCGGCGCCGGTGAGACGCAGGCCTCTGGTTCTTCGTCATGTGCCGCGGCCAGTGCCGCCGTGCGATTAGGGCTGGTTAAGGGGCCGGTGACTGTTAAAGCACCGGGGGGGGCTCTGCATATTGATGTAGATGAAAACTACGAATTGACGATGAAGGGGCCGGTTGAAGAAGTGGCTCGTGGAACATTGAGTCCATCTTTTTTGCGCACGCTGCGCTAAATGTCGGTGTCGGCGGCGCACTTAGCGGCCGATCTGCGCCAAACGTGGGGGCGCAAATTACTCGTGTGGTGGCGACACTACAACGAGGAATACCTCGCTGGGGCGTTGCGCCTGCCCGTAGTCGAAGTGGTGGATTCGCATGCGGTGCTTGGGAGGTGGCATGGCGCTGAGCGCCGTCTAAGCATCGCCGCGGGCCATATCGAACGCGATCCCTGGCTCGAGGTGCTCGATACGCTGCGCCACGAGATGGCGCATCAGTATGTCGGCGAAGTGCTCAAAGTAGACGGTGAAACCGCGCATGGTGAGTCCTTTCGCCGCGCCTGTCAAAAATTGCGCTGTAGCCCACGCGCTAGTGGCACAAAAAAGAAGGCGCCCATAGGCGACGAAGATCGCTTGATGCAGCGTTTGCGCAAAGTGCTTTCGCTGGCGGCTAGTCCCAACGAGCACGAAGCGGAAGCGGCCGTGCAGAAGGCGCGGCTCTTGTTGCTGCGCTACAATATAGATATGGTCGCACTCGATGCGGCGCGGCAGTTCTCTCGCCGTGCGCTGGGATCAATCAAAGGACGTAGGGCGTCTTACGAGTTGTGGTTGGCGCTGATCTTGCAGGAATACTTCTTTGTCGAGACGATTTGGGCCGAAACATATATAGCGGTTCGCGACCGCGCCGGCACGGTGCTCGAGATCTACGGCACGGACGCCAACTTGGACATGGCGGCCTATGTATACGACTACCTGACCCATCTGTTGCCGCCGCTGTGGGATACTTATCGGCAAGTGCAGGGGCTCGATTCGAACCGCGAGCGCCAGCGCTACTGGGCGGGTGTGCTGGAAGGATTCTACCATAAACTACAGGGCCAGGACCAGCATATGCACCGCGAACAAGGGGATCTGATACGCTGGAAGGGCGACGAACGCCTACGCCAGTACTACGCCTATATCAATCCGCGCGTGCGCGTGCGCTATGGCCGCGGTGTAGAACATAGCGCGGCCTATCGCGCTGGGTTAGAAGAGGGGCGCAACGTGCAGATACACCGACCGGTCGAAGCGGCGTCCAACGGGATCGGGGGCTATATTGAGCGCGCTTAAGTGGCTGTTTATAACGCTGCTATTGCTTTCGCCCCTGGAGGCGCAATTCTCTAGTTTTGGCAAGAACAAGGTGCAATTTGCCGAGTTTGATTGGCAAAAAGTGGAGACGCCGCATTTCGATGTATTCTTCTTCGAAGAAGAGAAGGACCTCGCGTCATATGCGGCGCATATGGCCGAGCGCCAATACCGCGACTTAGAGGTTAAGTTTGCCCATAGCGTGCAGCGTCGCATCCCGCTGATCGTCTACTCGTCGCATATTTATTTCGAACAGACCAATATTATCCCCAACCTGCTTCCTGAGGGGGTGGCGGGTTTTACAGAGTATCTCAAGGGCCGGGTGGCGCTGCCGTTGAGCGGTTCGCTGCCCGATTTTGAGCGCGTGTTGCACCACGAACTCGTGCACGTCTTTACTTTTGATCGCATCGCCCGCGTATTAGAGCGCCGCGGCGTGCTCGACTTCCGCCCGGCGCCGCTGTGGTTTACGGAGGGGCTGGCCGAGTACTGGTCGAGCGAGTGGTCTAGCTTCGGCGATATGATCATGCGCGATGCGCTCTTTTCGGGACGCTTAGTACCTATCGCCCAGATGTACTATATCTACGGCACGTTCCAGATGTATAAGGAAGGGGAGTCGATCTGCCATTTTATGGCCGAGCGCTACGGGGAGGATGTTTTCGAGCAGCTTTTCGAAAACTGGTGGCGTGCTGAGACTTTTGCCGAGACCTTTCTGCTGACGACGGGGGAGTCGTTGGAGGAATTGGATGAGGCATGGGTCTATAGTTTGCGCAAGCGCTATCTGCCCGATATTGCCGCCAGCGATCCACCTTCGCAAATGGCCGCCGCGCGTACCAAAACGGGTTTTAATATAAAACCCGAGGTCGTGACGGCCTCGGGTGACAGCCTCGACTTTATCTATTTTACCAATTCCCAGGGCTATACGCAGATCATGCGTCAGCGCGAGGGACGCGAACCCGAATTAGTGGTCGAAGGCGAACGCCTGCCGGTATTTGAATCGCTGCACCCGCTGTCTACGCGCCCAGCCGTTACGATCGATGGCAAACTTTTGGCCTTTGCCGCTAAGAGTCGCGGGCGCGATCGCCTCTACGTTTGGGATCTAGAAAAAAAGGAATCCTATCGCGATTTATCTTTTGAAAAAGTCATCGCTATTTCCACCCCTTCTTTTTCTCCGGACGGACGCCGCGTGGTCTTTTCCGGTGCTCAGAAGAGTGGCCTGACCGATCTCTACATCGCCGACCTTGAGAGTGGCACGCTCGAGGCGTTG
>JBLHGI010000172.1:0-12564 GCA_047616505.1 Planctomycetota bacterium | reverse complement strand
GCAGTTGGTCGACAGGCTGGAGAATGCCGACAGTTTGGAAGAAGGCGAGCTGCAGGCCATTCCCTTTGATATAGCACGTTCAGCCGAGATGGAGCCCAAGGATTTGTTTCGCCTCTTTTACGAAGTGGTGCTGGGCCAGGAACGAGGGCCACGATTTGGCTCCTTTGCCAAAATGGTGGGGGTGGACAAGGTGCGGGAGATGGTGCGGGAGAAGGTGGAAGTAGGGGCGTAGACGACATAGGTTGGGTGGTGGGTGGGAGCCGAGAGGGCATTCCGCAAAAAGGCGATTGAAACTCGGCCCGTTGGGCCTCAGACATCAATCGCCTTTTTGCGCAACACCCTCCCGACTCAAAGACCATCGAGGGAAACCCACAGAGGGGGATAGATTAGGACTTAATCCGAAAGTTAATCTTAACAAAATAGATTGGATTTTTGCCCCCCCTTTGAGCGAAGATAGCGGAGGTGGGGTTGGGGTGTTCCCGTAGCGGATTTAGGTGTCTATTTTTACAGGATTGTAAAAATGGACATCTACCGCGCAGACCGACAGGATGTCGGGCGAGCACGAGCGAAGGGAATACCCCAACCCCACCGTCCCAGGCATACCAGAGCGACCTCATGGAAGAACAACAAGACCTCTTCTCCGAAATTCTACCACCCAAAGAACCGAGACACGTAGAGCGCCTGCGCGCGGTGCAGGAAGGCGTGCCTTCAAGGTTATTTTTAGGCACGACGAGTTGGAGCAACGAAGACTGGGAAGGGCTAATTTATCCCGAGGGCTGCGCTGCTTCAGACTATATTGAGCACTATGCAAAAGTGTTTAAAAGCGTTGAAATAGATTCTACGTGGTATCGCATTCCCAGCGCCAAGGCCGTCGAAGGTTGGCTGCGCCGCACGCCCGAGCATTTCCGTTTTGCCGCCAAAGTCCCCCGCATCATCAGTCACGAGAAAGGCATGGTGGATTGCTTAGGGGAGATGGAAGAGTTTTTGGCGACCATGGAACCAATGGGGTCGCGTCTAGGGCCATTAGTTATGCAATTTCCCTATGTGGCGCGGGGGCAAGATGCGTTGGAAAACGAGCGTGGTGCCGATTTTATGGCGCGTTTAGAGCGGTTTTTACCGCAATTGCCGACGCGCGAATTCCAATTTGCCATAGAAGTGCGCAACGGGCGCTGGGTGGGAGAGGAATTGTTGGATATTTTACGCTACCACAACGCAGCACTCGTGCTCAATAGTTATTATACGATGCCCGCACTCGGTGAAGTGTGTCGGCGCGTGAATCCGCTGACGGCGGACTTTCTCTATGTGCGTTTTTTGGGCGACCGCAAGCGCATGGACGAGCATGTAGAAGGCTTGATTCAGAGCGGCGATAAGAAGCGGCACTGGGACCAACTCGTGTGGGAGCGCGGCGCTGAAATTGTGGACTGGGCGCGTGGCTTACAGCAGCTCGTAGGCGCTGAGCCCGAGCGCGAAGTCTACGCATTTTTTAACAACCACTACGCCGGTTATGCGCCGGGTTCGCTGGGCCAATTTGCCAAAGCGTGGAAGGACGGGGCTTAACCCGGCTATGGCTAGCGTCTAGTCGGGTAGTTTTATGCGGGGTTCGTCTGCGTCGGGGCGATAGAGTAATAGCGTATTGCCCAATACCTGCACGAGATGTGCAGAGGCTGCTTCAGCCAGTTGATTGGCCGCATCTTTGCGCTCTAGGTCGCTGGCCTTTTCGATGCGCACTTTGATAAGTTCTTGATTGTTAAACGCCTTGTTTAGCGACTGTAGGAGCGCCTCACTAACTCCCTCTTTGCCGAGGTATACCGTGGGTTTGATCGTGTTGCCTTGCCCGCGTAAAAAGCGGCGCTGTTTGCCGTGCAATTCTTCCATAATATTCAAGATACCGTAAAATTAGTAGTGTGGATGGTGTTGGGCTGTAGGCGTCGCGCAATAGCCTCTCTTAGATAGCGTCGGATGAGTTTACGCGTGGAGGGTAGTAAGACGCCAAAGCCCACGAGATCTGTTAGAATGCCCGGCGTGAGCAGTAGGAGCCCCCCGACGAGCACGAGCACGCCATCGAGCAGAGCATCTCCTGGTGATTGCCCTTGGCCAAAACCCTGTCGCAGTCGTTGGAAAGCGAGCAAGCCTTGGCTGCGCGCTAGTGCGGCACCTGCGGCGCCGGTGACGAGCACGAGAGCCACAGTGGGCAGCGAGCCAATCTGGCGACCCACTTCAATGAGCAGGGCCAGCTCGACGATAGGCACGATAGTAAAGAGTAGCAGTAGTCGTAAGAACATGCCAAGAATATATGGGGCAGGCCGTGCTCTGTCGAGGTGGAATGGATTTTGCCCGTGGCTCGTATATGGAGCAAGAGACCTTCCAACGCCGGCATCCGGCCCTGTGGGCGGCGCTGGCATTTGCCGCAGGGATTGTCATCGCTAGCTATGCGGAGATATCACCGCAGTGGCTATGTGGCTTGGCTTTTTTTTTCTGGGCAGTTGCCCTGTTGTGCCGGCGGGTGCGTTGGTGGTGTGATATCGCACTGCTGATACTGCTGCTGTTGCTGGGTGCTCTGCGTTACCAATCCTACACAGAACTGTTGCCCTTTCACCACATTGCGAACCATCCACCACTCTTTGTGCAAGGTGTGGTGCGAGGCCACATAGCAGAAGAAGTAGAGCGCGATGGTGAGCGAACTCGTTTTGTGCTGGCCATTGAACAGGTAGAAACGGATAGCGCATTATACAATGTCAGCGGGAATGTTTCGGTCGCATTGCGCAGCGGCTTCTTGGCGGCGGATTTTGGCGATCGCGTGGAAATACACGGCCATCTGCGCAGGCCCACGCACGCGCGCAATCCCGGTGCTTTTGACTATCGCAACTATTTGCAGCGCGAAGATATCCACGCTACGCTCTCCGTGCGTTCCGCCGCAGAAGTCCTCATTATAGACCGCTTGGCGGGCGCGTGGGGGGCAGAGCACATGACTTTACCGCTGAGGCGGTATATACGCTCTGCTATTACGAGCAATTTAGAAGGGGCATCGTCTGGGTTATTATTGGGGCTTTTATTGGGGGAAAAGCGCCAAGTGCCTATTGAGGTGCGCGACCAGTTTCGCCGTGCTGGGTTAGCGCATGCACTCGTCGTCAGTGGCATGCACGTGGGTATCGTTGCCGTCTTCGTGCTAAACACACTGCGTCTGTGCGGGCTTGCCAATGCTATTAGCTGCGTGGGCACAATGTTTATTCTGCTGCTCTACGCCGTCGTGACCCAAGCGCATCCACCGGTCGTGCGCGCTGTGATTGTGGCTTGTATCGTACTGGGCGGGCGCGTCATTGAGCGCGAGGGGGATATATACAACTCCTTGGGGTTGGCGGCGCTGTGTATTCTCATCCTGTGGCCCGCTAGTCTGCTGGGGTTGAGTTTTCAACTGTCCTTTGCCGCGACGTTGGCCATCGTCGGTTTGCACGCACCTCTAGCGCATTTATTTCCCGCCCGCTGGCGCGACGCAGGCAATTGGCGCGGGCAATATATCGTGCTGCCACTCTGCGTTTCACTGGCGGCGCAGTTGGGAACGGGGCCGCTTATTGCTCTGCATTTTCAGCAGTGGTCGCCCGTTGGCTTATTGGCCAATCTGATCGTTGCACCGCTCTTGGCTGCTGCCCTTGGCCTAGGGCTATTAGCCATAGCCTGTTATGGTTTATTGCCTCTGCTGGCGACTGTTTTTAATGCGGCCAACTATCTCGTGTTGATGGGGCTGATATCCTTTGTTGAGTACTGTGCTACTTTGCCCATTTCTACGCTCTATGTGCCGAGGCCAGATACGGTATTTATTCTCTTTGTAGCCCTGCTGTATCTGTTCTTAGCACATATGCCTAAAAAGGTGGTCGCGCGCAAAGCTGGCCTGTTTTTGGTGCTCGTGTGGCTCAATTTTTTGCTGTGGGGACATGTTTTCCGCAGTCGGGATCTAGAGGTTGTTTTCTTAGATATTGGCCAGGGCGATGCGGCGTTTCTGCGTTTTCCCAATGGCAAGACGATGATTATTGACGGCGGCCACCGCAGTCCGCAATACGACCATGGCGCCCGCGTGCTGGTGCCTTTTCTACGCTACTGCAATATCCGTCGTGTCGATATCGTAGTGGCTTCGCATCCGCATAGCGACCACATCGGCGGTTTAGTCACTCTATTAGAGCAAGTTGAAGTAGGGCACTATATAGATAGCGGACAGGAATACGACTCGTGGACGGCGCGGCGTTTAAGAGAATTGATGGTGGAAAAAGAGATTCGTTACCATCGGGTAGCCGCTGGAGACAGTCTGTTAGGGTTAGGGGGTGTTGGGGGGTTAGTATTGCATCCGACTTCTGTTTTTGTCGATAGTGCTGGCATTTCCCCACATGGGCTCAACAATGGTTCCGTCGTGTTAAAATTGAGCTACAAAGAGATGGATATTCTCTTTACGGGCGATATCGAAAAAGAAACGGACTCGGCGCTCTTGGCGTGGGGGCCGAGATTAGAGAGCGAAGTTTTGAAGGTGGCACATCACGGCTCACGCACTTCTTCGCAGGAGGCTTTTCTCGCTGCCGTCGGGGCAGAATGGGCCGTGATGTCGGTTGGTCAATTCAACAAATTTGGTCATCCGGCCGCAGAAGTATTGGCGAGATTGGAGCAGGAGAAAGTGAAATTATTGCGCACGGATCAGCGCGGAGCGGTTTTGATCAGAAGCAATGGAAGTGATATTGAAGTCGAGACGATGCTGGACTTGGAAGGCATCAATCGCTAGCGTATATTCCTGTGAATAAAACGAATTTCAAGTAATGAACGGCTACTAAACTACTATCAGAGCGGAGGAAAAATGGCTATTGTCGCGATCAATCCCGCCACCGGCGAGACGGTGCAGGAATACGAGGAAATGAGCGCAGCGGAGGCAGCGGAGGCGGTGGGGAAAGCCCATGCAGCCTATCTTGATTGGAAACGTCTGAGCTACGGCGAGCGAGCGCTACTGGTGCGCGAGCTGGCACGTGTGCTGCGCGTTGATGTCGACGAGCACGCACAGCTAATTACCGCGGAGATGGGTAAATCCATCGTCGAGAGCCGCGCCGAAATCGAAAAGTGCGCTTGGGCTTGTGAGTATTACGCCGAACATACCGAACGCATACTCGCCGACGAAGTGGTGCCGACGGAAGCGCATAAAAGCTATATTGCGCATCGCCCCTTGGGCGTGGTACTCGCCGTGATGCCGTGGAATTTTCCCTACTGGCAGGTGCTGCGCTTTGCCGCACCCGCCGTTATGGCGGGCAACGCCGGTGTGCTTAAGCACGCCTCCAATGTGCCGGGCTCTGCGCTGGCGATAGAGAAGGTCTTTCGCCAGGCGGGTTTCCCCGAACATTTATTCCGCACCCTGCTGATTGGCAGCGGTCAGGTCGCCGCTATAATAGAAAACCCGCACGTACGAGCCGTGACACTGACGGGCAGTACGCCGGCGGGGCGTGCCGTTGCTACAAAGGCGGGAGAGATGCTCAAAAAGACGGTGTTAGAACTGGGCGGCAGCGATCCCTATATCATTCTCGAGGATGCCGACCTAGCGGCGGCGGCGGCCTCCTGCGTGGCGGGGCGGTTGGGCAACGCCGGGCAGAGTTGTGTGGCGGCTAAGCGCTTTGTGGTTGTCGAGGCGGTGCGCGAAGAATTTGAGGCACTGGTGATCGAGGGGATGAAGAGCCGATCGATGGGCGACCCGCTCGACGAAAGTATACAGATTGGTCCAATGGCACGCCACGACTTGCGCGATGAACTGCACGAACAGGTGCAAAAGAGCATCGAAAAAGGCGCCCGCTGTCTGCTTGGTGGTGAGATTCCCGAGAATAAGGGAGCCTATTATCCCCCGACGTTGCTGACGGACGTGGTCCCGGGCATGCCTGCATACTCAGAAGAGTTCTTTGGTCCCGTGGCATCCGTTATTTCTGTCAAGGACGAAGCCGAGGCCATCTCCGTGGCCAACAGCTCGGTATTTGGGCTGGGCGGTGCGGTATTTACGCGAGATATAGCGCGCGGTGAGCGCATTGCCAAGGAAGAGTTAGAATCGGGGTGCTGCTTTGTCAATGACTTCGTGCGCTCTGACCCGCGTCTGCCATTCGGCGGTGTCAAAGAGAGTGGCTATGGCCGCGAGCTGTCCGATTACGGGATGAAAGAATTTGTCAATACAAAGACGGTCTATATAAAATGAAGGCGCGCGCGACAGACGAATACCCCAGTTCGCTCGGCGGAGGTTGGAGTTATGCCGAGTGTGCGGTCGACGCATTTAAATTCGGCAATCCCACAACGGATGTGCGGGCATTGCCGAAGGCGTAGATAGTATACAGCTGGCGTTGGAGTGCGTCGAAGCCGTGTGGTTAGAGGCGAGAGACGTTGTAGTAAGAAGTCAAATTAATACTATTCGTTTGGCTTCTTACTACAACCTCATTGCTTTCTTAGCGCGCCAAGAATTCTACGATATACTCGCGCAATGCATCGGCTGCTTCATTCCAAAACGGCGCCAAATCGTTGGCGTTGGCCGAGCCGCTTGTTTCGCTACAGAACTCGAAGGGTTCCTGTATCAATAGCGACTTACTCTTCCAAGCACTGAGGGCGACGCTGAGTTCGACACAGGGTTTTAGGTCGACGTTCGAACCGGTAAAGTTGAAGTTGTCTACGCTGACTACCAGGTGGTAATCGGGCTCGACCAGAACATTGGATTCGCGTTCGCGCACGGCCCACAGAATGCGCTCGGATTCGGGTAGGCGGCGCACCATGGCGGGAATGATAAAGCGCTGTACCTCGCGCACCTGCTCGCGCACAAACTCTTCGTCTTGCGTATCAAAGAAAATAAATAGCGGATCTAAACTGACCTCAAAGCGGTTGGAGCGGCCGCCTACTAAGAGGCCGACGGTTTCTTTGCGCTGGTTGCCGGCATCGTCTGCCAAGGCCCAATCGAGGCTGCGCAAGATATAGTTTCGGCTCTGAAAAAAGGGTACCTTGGATTTGCGCGCTGCTTTGCGCACGCCGTTGTCGAGTAGGTAATCGCTCTCGCCCTGTAAGACTTTGCGCCCCTCTACGCCTAGATAGTGTAGCAATTTACCCGCGCGTTTGGGACTTATATCTGGTTCGCCCTGTAAGATAAGCGTCTTCCAAGTGTCGCTCTTGTTCTTGCGCTCTTTTTCGAGCGTATCGATGAGGGCAATCAGCCGTGTGCGCAGCTCTTTTTCGGGAATGCGGCTTTCGCGAGAAAGCCGTGAGAGCAGTTCGGCTGAATGGGCGGGTTCTTCGGTGATAAACGTCTCGTAGAGTGCAATGAAGGTGTCGTGGCGGAAACGATTCTCGTTGTTTTCTGCAGAGAGTGATGCGGGTAGGAGCAGTAGGAATAACAGCTTTTTCAACGTAACCCTTTCATATTGTATATAGCCATAGACCGCACTCAGCGAGACGGCTGCTCCGTTGCATGTAGATCAATCCAATAGCGCAGTTTTTCCGGTGCTCCGCCGGCTTTCCTTCCTTCGGTGCGAAAGGTGCTGCGCGTCATGCCAATGGCACTTTCGAACTGGCCGCCGTTGTGCTCAATTATTTTACGCGAGCCTATATTATCTGAGTCGCATGTTACTAAGACTCGCTTTAGGCCGAGTTCGCGCGCATTGTTGAGGGTGAGCGCGAGAATTTTTTTACCCCAGCCCTGCTGGCGTTTAGAAGGGCGGATGCTATAGCCGATATGCCCCCCATAGGTTAATAAATACGCAGTGGAGAGTTCGGGGCGTATAGATGCTTGGCCAATATACTCTTCGCCATCTATCATCCACAGCACGTGATCGATATACCAGCCATGACGCAGGCGGGACGAATCGCCCAAGGCTTGCAGGTCGTGGACAAATTGCACGAACTGCTGCTCTAATGTGGGCAGGTCGTATCCCAGACAGATGCCGTATGTCGAATCGAGACGGTCTTCTGCGAGAAATTCGGTTGCGCCCTGCATAAAACTTTTGCGATAGGCGGCTGTGGGCTTGACTAGCTTGCTCATAAGGGCGGAACGGTGGCTAAGATGAGTTTGGGCGAGCAAAGTACTGTGCCAAAGCAACGGCGTCAAGCAATGTTATATATAGACGTATAAGTAGGGCAGGGGGATAAAAAAACCGGACGCGCCACTGAGGGCGCATCCGGTGTCCACTTGGGGACGGCATCACCTTAGAGACGACACCTCCCAGGCGGCAGCGCAACTAGGCGCTGCACCTCCATGTGGTTATAGTCAAAATATTACTCCTTTCGTATGGCGATAGGTTCCGGTAACCTGTCGCTCGTGATCGGATCAATCCGCATCGGGCGTTAACCCCGACGCCTTACACGGCGGCGGATGCACTTTCGCACTTTTAATTTGACGGCGCCAGGCCCTGACGGCGACAGAGTTTGCGGATTTTTGTAATGGCACCGCCCACGCGCTTGCCATCGCGACAGATGCCGAAGAGATGCTGGCTGACGACTCGGCGCGAAATGCCCATAATCTCTGCGACCTCCTCCTGCGTCTTCTGGTGCATATAGTAGAGCAGCAGCACCTGTCGCTGTTTTTCGGTCAGACCATTATCAATGATGTTCATGACCGGGTTGAGCAGTGCCTGTAAGGGGTCCGGGTGCGGCGTGCGCTCTTGCTCCATCTGGTTAAACCAGATGCCGGCCTCGTTGGAAAACTGCTCTAAATCTTCGGGGTCTATTCGAACTTCCCAGAAATCGGGATTGAACATAGAGATTTGTCTCCTCGGTATAAAAATAGAAAGAGCCGGAGGCACACTACGCCCACGGCTCCCGAAGAAGACAAAAAAGAAAGGAACTAAATCTTTTTAAATCAGAGGGTTCCGCTAGTCTCTCGCGAGAGGCAGACGCAGCGCATAAACAGACACCTGTGTTAATACGACATACATCATCTACCTCCTTGTGAGTAGTTAGCGGAAAAATACACTTCACTTACGACAATAAGATGGCGCTTTATCCATGTCAAGAAAATAGTGACATCAACAGATACGCGATCTGCTTTACACGGCAGCGGATGCACTTTTTTATAAAAAAGTGGAATATTTTTTTCTATCTTGCCAACCCATGAGCAGTCAATGGGGTCAAATGGGTAGAAAAGGGCAAAAGGATTCGATGGAACAGCGGGAAAAACAATTGATTCGTCGGGCGCAAGACGGCGACGCGTGGGCTTTTGAACAGTTAGTGGCCCCTCACCACGGAGGATTACTGGCGCTGGTCTGTGATGTATTAGGCGACGAGTGCGAGGCGCAAGATGCCTGTCAGGAAGCACTTATAGCGGCTTATCGCTCGTTGCCGCGCTTTCGTTTGCAGAGCGACTTTTTTACCTGGCTCTATCGGATTGGCGTCAATCAGGCGCTCAAGTTCCGCCGCAGCCGCGGGCGGCGCACAGTGCGCGAAGGAGAGAGCGAAGTGATGAATGCAGCAGAGCGGAGCCCGGACAAGGCGGTGTTGGACGCCGAATTGTCCGAGCATATTGGCCGGGCTGAACAGGCGCTTTCGCCGCAGGAGCACATGGCTTTTGCGCTGTGTCATAAGCGGGGTTACAAGCTGGTTGAAGCAGCGCTGTTAATGGAATGTTCTGAAGGTTCGTTGAAAAGTTATTTGTTCCGCGCCCGTCGCAAAATGCAGACGGCGCTGCGGCCTTATTTGGAGGTGTAAAGAGACATGAATAGCGAAGAAAAACGCGCGCGAGTCCTGCTCTTTATATATGGCGAACTCTCGGCGCAAGAAGAACGGGAATTTCACAGCGAATTAGCAGCAGATGCCGAACTCAAGATGTTATTAGAGGAAGAACAGCGGTTTGATGCACTCTATCCATCGAGCCAGCCGTCTCCCGCCCAGGCGCCACTAGTGGACGAGGGCCGCTTGTTATTGCGCGCAGCGCTGCGTCGGGAGCAGCGCCGCTTCCGCTGGTCTTCGCTGTGGGACAGCCCGCGCTGGGGGCTGTGGGGACGACCGGCCTTTGCGCTGTGTTTTGGCGTGTTGCTGGGTTGGGGAATCGTGGCGGAGGGGCCGCGCGAAGAAGAGTCGCCGATCTCGATGGGGGATGTGGTTGATTTGCGCGTGCTGGGATACGACGAGGCAAGTGGTCGAACTGAGTTGGGTGTGCGCGTGCTGACAGAGCGCAGGTTAGAAGGGCACGTGGGAGACGAGGCCGTACAGATGTTATTAGTCTCGGCGCTGCGTTCGAGCGGACGCGATGCCGATCGCCTACAGGCGGTTAACTGGTTAGAGCCGAAGTCCGATCGACTGGAAATTCGACGGGCGCTGATCGATGCGCTGCGCGAAGACGAGAATCCCGGCGTGCGGGTAAAAGCGGCAGAGGTGTTAGAGAGCATGGCCACAGAAAAAGATGTGCGCCAAGCGTTCAGGCACGTATTAAAAGAAGATGCCAATATGGGAGTGCGGGTTGCGGCGATTGCGGCGATTGCAGCTTTTCGCGATTCGGCGACGCTGGACCTGATGAAGAGTCTGACTGTGCAGGATGACAACGATTATATCCGTCTCGAAGCACGACGAGTGCTGGAGATGGCGCGTGCCGAAACGGCACAATCACTGTGAGGAGAGAAAAATGAGAACGCTGGCTTTGTTGTTTGTGCTGTCACTAGCCGGTAGCGTAAGTGCTGATGAGCGCGGAGAAATTCGCAAGCTAGACGGTTATTTTGTCGAGAACATCGAGCGCGAGGTGGATACAAAAAAGGGTGGGAAATTGGTGTTGGACAGCGATCGTGGTCCGATTGAAGTAGAGAGCTGGGACAAAGACGTGGTGCAGGTGTTAGTCGAAAAGAGAGCTGATGTATTTACAAAAGAAGAAGCTTCGCGTCTCTTGGCCGATTTTGAACTGGACCTGACGGTAAACGATGGTGGACGAGAAATTGTTCTCAACGGCGAATCGAGTAATAGTCGGCGCAGCAATTCGTTGGACGTGCGCTTCACAATTAAAGTGCCCATGCGCTATAATGTCGCAGTGAAAACGGGCGGGGGCGGCATCAACATTGGCGATTTGCAGGGCAATGTCGATGCGGAGACGTCTGGTGGGGGTATCGAGGTGGGGCAGATTAAGGCGGGGTCGGTCGATATTAGCACCTCGGGTGGGGGACTTACGATTAAAGGGGTCGACGGTGGTAATGTGCGTGCTGAAACTGCGGGCGGGAGCATTAATATTGGTGATGTGACGGGAGATGTCGAAGCGGAGACTTCGGGGGGGGTCATACATATTGGCCGCGTTGATGGCGTGCTAAATGCCGAAACGGCGGGTGGCGGGATCCATGTGAAAAAAGGGGGCAAGACGTCGGTGGTCGAGACCTCGGGTGGTAGTATTAATATTGATGCCGCCGATGGCCCCATCGATGCTGATACGGCTGGGGGCAGTATCTCCATCGGTCCGACGAAGGGGTCGGTGAAGTTGGAGACTTCGGGCGGCAGTATTCAGGTAGACAAGGTAGATGGCGAGGTGCATGCGGAAACAGCGGGCGGCAGCATCCAAGTCCGTGGGGCAAGCGGCGATGTTGTATTGCATACGTCGGGGGGGAGCATTCAAGTTAAAGGGGCTCAGGGTGCGGTCGAAGCCGAGACGGCCGGTGGCGGTATCGAGGTTGAATTCATAGCGGGTGGCGGTGATCGACACTGCACCTTAGAGACGGCTGGTGGCGATATTAACATCTCATTGCCTAGTGATATGAAAGCGACGGTCGATGCCGAACTGCGCATTCAGAAAAGGGGTTGGTCGAGTAAGGACTACGATATCTACAGCGACTTTAAACTGGATATCGACAAAAAAGAAGGGGATCTGATCAGCGCGCGTGGTAAAATAAACGGCGGTGGCAATATGGTGCGTCTGCGCACGACCAACGGCGATATTAACATTGAGAAGCGCTAGTTTTTAACGGTTGGCATCTAAGCAAAAAAATAGAAACCTCGGGGCCTATTGCTCCGGGGTTTTTGTTTGCTCGCAACCGCGTTATCTTCTCTTACAAATCAATAGTGTGATTATTGTAAAACGCGCTCTCGGTAGGCGGAGAAGGGTGACTAGGAATGATTATAGACGGACACACGCACATCGTTTTACAGGATACTCAGCGCTATCCGCTAGCGGATCCCCAGGCATCCTATCGACCAACGACAGATGGCTCGGCAGCTTTGCTCAAAGAGCAGATGCAGGCGGCGGGTGTCGACCGGGCGCTAACGATAACGGCTGGTTTTTATGGCTGGGACAATAGCTCTGCACTCGATGAGCGCAAAGGCAACGAAGACTGGCTGGCCGTGGGGTTACTCGTCGATCCAACGGGGGCCGATGCTCCTGCGGAGCTAAGTCGTCTGGTCGAAGCGGGTGCCTGTGGTCTGCGTATTCAGCGCCACCTGTTCTATCACAAAGACCTCGACGATCCGATTAGTACGCCGCTTTGGCAGCGGGCGGCAGAACTGAATTTGACGGTGGATATCAACGCGAGCCATCCGGAGTATGCGTCCGTCGAGGCACGGGTGCGAGAATTTCCACAGACGCGTTTCGTACTCGATCACTGCGGTTATGTCTCTGGG
>JBLHGI010000171.1:0-12611 GCA_047616505.1 Planctomycetota bacterium | reverse complement strand
CCACGCTCGCGTACTACGTTGTCTTCTAACCAAGGTAAAATCCCCTGTGATACCGACGTCCTGCTGGATGTGCGACTAAACCCTATAGTATTCTTATTCAATAACTTCACAACCTTTATAAGGTAGTAAAACTAGCGCTTTTCTTCAAGAAGTCTCCCAAACTCGCAGTCCAAAACGACTCAGGTAGACGGGAATATTCTGAAAAAGAGGATTGGCATCTCCAACCTGTTCTATTAGGTGCCGGCTCTGCGAAGAATCGGCCCCCAAGAGCAGCGTGAGTGATCCACCATCTCCACCGGCACCGTTGACTTTCCAGCCCAATGCCCCCTCTCGGCGCGCGATCTCAATGACTGCATGAGCATCTGCACTCACTAAGTCTGGGTGTAATCGCATCTGCGCTTCCGTATTTTCGATCATCGCCTGCCCCAGAGCGACAAAGTCGCCGGCATAGACGGCATCGCGCGATTGACCCGCGGTACTGCGGAGGTCCTCCATCTTAGGGTCATCGGCATGAGCTCCCTCTAAATCAGCTATAACCTTCTCGTGCACTTTGGAAGAGGAATGCGACTTACCGAGAAAAACGAGCGAGAGGCGCCGCTCCAATTCCCACCAAACAGCATTCGACACGTGTAGTTGCGATACGGAGGCATGGGGGTACTGGTACATCTCAATATAATTTATCCCACCATAAGCAGAACACAATTGGTCTTGGATTCCACACTGCTGTTGCAACATCTCCGTCTCGATCTTCTGCGCCGTCTGTGCCACTTGATAAGGCGTCATGCGACCAGGCGTAAGTACGTCGAGCGCACCGATCAGCGCCACCGTAACGGCAGCGGAAGTTCCCGTTGAAGCGCCCGCTGGCGCCTCTGAGAAAATACTAACTTCGAAGGACACATCATCCGGAACTTTCATATATTCGACCGCTGCTTCCAAAAGCGGATGGTGCGTCCACTCATGGCTACCTGGTTCCATAATAAAACGTTCGCCGTAATTCTCAGCGTGAATGACGACGCGATGCTCCACATCATCGCGACGAAATACTTTCAGCTGAGCTTCGGCATAGGGGTAGACGCCGATATTAAATATCGCACCATATTCGGCAAACCAAGTATCGGTCCAGCCACCGTTGTCGCAAATGCGAATTGGAGCCACGCTATTGATAACGCGAATGGGGTTGGGCATCTTAAACTTTCTATTGATACTTTATCTATCGGTAATAATACCGATAGATAAAGACAAATAATAACACTTTGACAACATGAAATAGTAGGGATGCATCAGCGCGTGAAAATCGTACCGCGCACGTACGACCCTTCCTCCGAGGCCAGAAACGCCAATATCCGGGCCACCCCCATCGGGTCTCCGAGATTGGCATTGCGCTGAGCTTCTTCTGGATCTCGTCCCTGCGAGACGGCACCTTCAGCGACATTTGCCAACTTGAGTGGCGTGGCAATGCCACCGGGGCATATAACGTGAAGGCGCACCCCTTTGGGCCCTAATTCCTGTTCCAATTTAAAATGCATACCGTGCATTCCCGCCTTACTCGCAGCATAGGCATAGGAAGACGACGCTCCGCGCACGCCAGCGCCCGATGCGATGAGCAAGAGCACGGACTCTCCAGCCTCTGCCAAGAGTGGAGCCGCATATTTTGCCGTTAAGAATGTGCCCTTGAGATTGGTATCGATCGTGGCGTCCCATTCATCCTCGGACAGCTCGTCGATCCGCTTAAAAGCCCCTTTGAGCACCCCTGCCGCCAGCACGGCGACATCGATGCGGCCACTGCCCTCCATAACTTGTGCCAACGCGTTTTTTACGCTCTCTTCGCTACGCACATCCGTAGCACAGAATCGCGCCTGTCCGCCCGCCTTCTCGATCACCTCTACCGCAGCTGCTCCCTCAACTGCGTTGTAATCGACGATATAAACCAAGGCACCTTCGGCGGCAAACACCTCAGCCGTGGCGCGCCCAATACCGGTTGCTCCTCCCGTAACCAGCGCTACCTTACCTTCTAATTTCACTGAAATATCTCCCTTGTTAATTACTATGGTTCCCACACGCGCAGTATCTGGCCATCATGGCCCATGCCGACGAGTAAGCGGCCATCGCTCAGCTCTGCAGCGGTCAGATTCGTCGTCGCACGACCGCCAAGTGCCACCTGCCAGATCAACCGCGCACCATCTCCGCGCCTTCCCACCGCACCTAAGTGCGTGAGTGCCTGATTGGGCAGGAGTAGTTCCAGTGCCCCATCCCCATCAAAGTCCCCTGCTAATGCCATATCGAGATTGCGCGTGCCGATTACGTGCGAGGTATAGCCGTCCAACTGCGCAACTAGCTCCATATCCCTACCGCGTCTTCTATAAAACTCGACGACACCACCAATATGGGGAGTGCGCACGACGGCTAACTCTTCTACACCATCGCTCGCAAAAGGGGCAAATGCGAGTTGATGGCGCCAGCGAAAACCTTGGTTAAATGCCTCACCTAATCCCAATGGTGAGCCGTCTTCGGAAAAAGCGGCAATGCGAGCACCGTGGGTATCATCGCTTAAGGTCACAATAATATCGCGCCGGCCATCGCCATCCCAGTCTACCCATAAGGGCATAATGCCTTCGCCGACCAAAGAGGGTGCAAATTCGATCTGTGCCACAATACGCAGCCCTCCTCGCGTTGCAACCAGTACGACCCCTCCCGCTTCCACCGCATCGCCCAACACACCGTGTTCATAGCGCCCCGTCGGCTGAATATACAATAATAATCGCTCGTTTTCGTCAACGAGAATGCGCGCATCCAGCATGGCATTGATCGCAAGGCGCTGGCGCCCCGTGTTCTCCACTAAGACTAGATCGCCATTGGCTGCGATATAGACCAGACGTCCGTCTGCGAGAGCGACGGGATGCGTGAAGGGCGCTGCTATATCTCCTTCTTCAATCGCCAACAGCTGCGGGCGCAGGCCGCCCGTAATACTTAGCGCTGGTGGCGCACCCGCTGCCAAAACATCTCGCCCAACCGCTAAAGGGGCATAAATTCCATCAGCCAAGCGAAAGGCTTGAATACGGCCATCTTCTAAGGCCACGACCCAGACACTGCTGCGCCCCGTTGCAGCGGCGACGACCCACTGCGGTACACCATCCAAGGCAATATCGACAAAAGGAGCCTGCGGCAGCGAACCGCTTCCCGCAACCCAGCGATTGCCGTCGGCGCGGTAATAAGTATAGGCTACGGTCTGCTCTGCCCCCATCAGACCTTCATTTTCTCCAGGCTCAACAGCGGGCGCGACAGCAGATTGAGTCGGGTTATCACTGCTACAGGAGATTATTAGACCAAAGCATACGAGCGCAACTCGTCTATCTTTTAAACAAAAAAATAAAGGCAATACGCGCTCTGAGAATATCTTTAAAAAAGAACGTACCTTGTTGCCCAATCTGTCGCCTATACTATTTTATTTTTTGTAATTACTCTTTAAGCGGATTATTATGGAACTATGAATCACAATCGTCAGATCGCCTACTGGCTACTCTTCGTTTGTACCCTAATCACCATTCTCATCGTCTTCGGCGGTTGGGTGCGCCTAACGCGTTCCGGCCTCTCCATCGTCGAATGGAATGTTCTCGTCGGCGTGGTCCCACCTCTGAATGAGAACGCCTGGCAGAACGAGTTCGCCAAATACCAGCAGTCTCCTGAATACCAACAGGTGAACTCCGGCATGGCGTTAGACGAGTTTAAATTCATTTACCATATGGAGTTCTGGCACCGCTTTCTCGGCCGTATAGCCGGACTCAGCTATGTAATTCCACTCTTTTTCTTTCTCCTGCGCGGTGCCATTGCTCGCGAACGTATACCCGCCTACCTCGGCATCGGCCTACTCTTTGCACTCCAGGGCCTCGTCGGCTGGCTCATGGTCAAGAGCGGACTAGTCGATCGTCCCAGCGTCAGCCATCTGAGCCTAACGCTACACCTGAGTTGTGCACTGATGTTGCTGGCGGCCTGCCTCTGGCTGGCTTTTGATTATCTGCTGCCTGCTACCCAAAAACAGGTTCCTATAAAATTGCGCCGACTGAGCGTGCTGTTCTTTCTGGCACTCTGTGTGCAAATAGCTGCCGGGGGCCTCGTCGCAGGCCTCAAGGCAGGTTATCTATCGGATACGTTTCCGCTGATGTTTGGCCAAATAATACCCGATGGACTATGGGCTATGACTCCGACCATCACCAACCTATTCGACAACCCAGCGCTCGTACATTTTCAGCACCGCTGGTTCGCTTTCTCCGTACTCGGCCTAGCGATCGCCCTGTCTTTCTACGGACGTGACCGAGCGCTGCCCTCGCTCTTGCGCACGAGCACACGGCTCGTCTTGATAATTACTCTGCTGCAGGTAGCTCTCGGCATTGGCACCGTACTAGGTGGCATGCCGATCTTTGTCGCCTCGCTGCACCAAGCCGTAGCTGTAGCCCTCTTTTCTACGAGTCTTTTCGCTTGCCATCGCGCCTATTCTTGAGCGCTCTCCTCAGCTCCTACAAACGCGACGAGTTCCTCTAATAGATGCTCCATGTCGCTACGCCGCGGCCCAGCGAAATGCCTCCACACCGCACGGGCCACCGCAAAAGAGACCACTACCCCCACTATTCCAGTGGCAGCTATGCCAATTATAGAACTCGGCTGGAAAACAAAACCACCGATAGCCGCTGTGAGAAACATAACCGAGAATACGACGGCAAAAAAGGCGAATGAAGCCATTCTGCCATAGTCTGCGCAAATGCACAGATGCGTGGCACCTTCCCTATTCTGGGCTGTGATTTGCAGCGATTCAACGTCACTGCTATTGCTCCAGTCTAGCGCGCCTTCTCGATCGACCCACTGCCCCTGGCGATGAGTGAGTTGCGTAATCAACGCCACGATATCAACATAGCGCGCCAACGGCAGCTCTTTTCCTACGACGGCTTCCAAATCAAAACGAGTGGACTCGCCTAACACGCCCGACAACGTACCGCGTCTTTCTCGTGTATTTTCCATCTCTATTTCAGCTTTTCCATCTCTATTTTATTTTAACGTCTCTACTCTATTTTAGCATCTCATTGGCCGCTAAAAAATCGCGCAAACTGCGGAAGATATTTTCCTCCATGCGCACATATCCCATACCATTCGGGTGTAGCGAATCATACATAAGCTCTCGCTTCCACCAAACACCTTCGAACAAGAATCCGACTAACGGCAATTTGCGTGTAGCCGCCAGGTCTACCAGCATAGCGTGATAAGCCAGCGTTGCGGCCGTCAACCCTGCAAGGCGATGACCGGCCGGCGTATTTTCTATCATGTCGGGATGAGTCGAACTGAGCAAAACAACGGCAATACCTTCTGCGTGGAAACGACCAATCATCTCCTCGAGATTGGCGCGCGCCTCCTCTACTGCAATGCCTTGGACGAGATCGTTACCCCCAAATTCTACCAATGCGAGCACCGGCGCCAGCGCAATGGCCTCTTCTGTGCGCAACAGGCCATCGCGAGTAGTGGCCCCAGGCTGCCCCAAATTGACGATGGGCAAGAATAGGCGTTTTGCCAATAGCGCCGGATAGGCCGAATCAGCTATACAATCCGTGCGCAATGGAAGCACTTTACAACCCGCGCCATAACCAAAGGTCAGACTTGTCCCCAAAGCAACTACGGCATCGCCTTGCCGCCATTCGACGCTGAATGGTTGCCCTGGTCCCAGCGCATTTCTTTCCGAGTCCTGCCCACAGCCTCCCCATACAAATAACGACCCTAGGAACAGAGTGATAACGATGGAAGCGCATCTATTTTTCAAACGAACTCTTCCAATTGCGCTTTGAGACGCGCGATACGCACACAGGAGGCTGTAATGCGTTCGCGCGGGATCTGGCCATCCTCTACCATGCGAATAATGGCCGCACTGGCCTTCGGCACTACGTCGCGATCGTATAACGTATTGTTGGCCAATACAAGTATATCGACACCTGCCTCTATAGCCTTTGCAAGTGCGACTTCAAAACCATAGTGATTGGCAATAGCACCCATTTGCAAATCATCGCTAATAATAACACCTAAAAACCCCAATTCACCGCGCAATAAGTCCGTCAAAATAGGCGCTGATAAGGTCGCCGGATATTCCGCATCCAGCGCGCGGTTAAAAACGTGCGCCGTCATAACCGCATCGACCATCCCCTCCCCTAAGAGATGGATATAAGGGGCCAATTCGCCGCGAGACCATTGCTCTGTAATATCGACCAAACCCAGATGAGAATCGGCAGCAGAACTACCGTGGCCAGGAAAATGCTTGAGCGCGCACAGCACGCCTGCGTTACGGTGCCCTATAATAAAAGCGCGCGCCTGTTCTGCAACGACGTCCGCATCGGCAGAGTAACTACGGCCCTTTGAACCTATAATCGGGTTGTCCAGATATACGTTTAAGTCTACCACGGGTGCAAGGTTGAGGTTGAAGCCCAACTCAGCCAGCGCAGCAGCCGTACTCTGCGACACGCGTTGCGTCTCGGCAGCATCGTTTCTCACACCCAGCTCACTTGCCGAAGGCATGGACGGAAACCCCACGTCTTCTTTTAGACGACGCACCCGTCCCCCCTCTTGGTCGACGCTCACTAAGAGAGGAATAGGCGCCTGCGCCTGTAAGGTCTTAACTAGCTGTTGCACCTGTTCCATCGACTCGATGTTGCGGCCGGGCTCTTGTAATAACACGTCGTAATCAAAGAGCACAACACTGCCCAAGTTATACTCGACAATATCGCGCAGAATCGCATCGCCTTCTTCTGCGATCTTACCGCGGAAACCAACCATCAGCATCTGGCCGACCTGCTGCTCTAAATTCATCAATCGCCCCTGCTACGCAACAAGGAAAAACCACCAAAACCGCTTATAATGGCGATATAATAGCCAAAATCGTACCACCACCCCGTATTATAAACCTCGTAAATTCGCACCGCTGGATCGAAAAAACCCCATACCAAACAGACCGGCGCAATCCAGCCATGCCAAACCCCCGAGAAAAAACCGGCCGGGCCTTCTGGCGCATAAGCATCGCCGCCCGGCACACACGCCACAAGCCCCAACCATATCAATAGAGGCAATCCTATTTTCAACATGGCCTATACCGCCTGATAACGATTCTTTATGGTTATCTGCTCGCGGCCGCTATTGGCATCGATATGGCGCACAGCGAGGGATATTTTGTTGTCGGCATCTAGATTCTGCCAAAAGTGTGCTGCTATCTCATCAGCATTCCCCGGCAGGCCTAATATGTAGGGCGAGCCGGAAAACGAGGGCAGCGGATCCCCATCGCCCATATAGGTGGTAATGGCATATCCATAGCCTCCATCGACGCTTTCGTAGCGGAAGAAGTGGCGTTCAGATTCATCGCTAGTGAAGGGACTCACTTTGAGAATAGACAGCCAGAGCAAAGCGCGGTCTCCACTCAAATCTATATATCCAGATATGCGCGGCGTATAGTTGGGTGCATCCGGTTCGTGGTGCCAATCCTTCAACGTATCAGTGAAATGCGATCCCGCTTCCAGCCCCTGCCAGATGGCATCGGTCTGCACGCCATTGCTGACGATAAAACGTTGGCCACTCGTGCGCATCGCATGATATATAATGAGTGAGGGATCTTCCACTTTGGCCGGGTCAGCGGCCTGTGTGCGCAATATACCGTCTTCGCAAACAAAGAGGCGGTTGCGACTATTCTCGCTGCGCCCCATAATCCAATAGACCTGAATCCAACTTCCATCTGTCGCGCGTCCGACGACAATTCCCCGACCAGGATAGGGGTTTTGCGCCACGCGCTCCGTTAAGTTTTTAGCCGCTACTTCCTGCAGCATCGCCGTTCTCCTAAATAAGTGATCACCGCGCGAAAGATACGATAAGACCTAAACCACAACAACGCGTATCAACACATATATCCACATAAAAAATTGGCGGTGCTCTTCCGCAGGGATCTGCTGAAAAACGCCGCCGATTATACCGTTCAGCCCCAGGGCTTACCCTTTAGGTACTGCGCTTTAATACGGGTAGGCCATTTTTGCTTTCCGACACCTCGTAACCACTCGGCACATTGTCGAGAACCCCTTCTTTCTCCGTCTTAGCAAAGAAGTAAATAGTCTGTGTATTGCCATTTTTTAGAGTCGTAATACGAGAGTGCAATATATAGGTCGACCCCTTCGAATTAGTGTAAGTGAAAGCCATAACGGCACTCCTTTGAAAGAGATGATACGCCAGTGTATCTGCACGCGGGCGCTCGTCTTGGGTGCAGCACAGTGCAACAAAGATATTATTCGTACAAAGCTGAGGATTTCGCAGCAAATACGCAACCAGATTTTCTTCGCATAGCGCCGGCGAATCTCACCGAATTACTCTGCCAAAATCGACTCTATACGCTGCAATTCCCCGTCTGAAAACGCGGATGCCTGCAAACATGCGACATTTTCATCAATCTGTTCCGGTCTGCTCGCCCCGATCAGAGCCGTCGTCATCGTCTCATGGCGCAACACCCAGCGCAGAGCCATCTGTGCCAAGCTCTGCCCGCGTTCGTTGGCAAGTTCGTTCAAGGCACGCACGGTTGCCAACTTTTCCTCTGTAATATTATTGCTCTTTAGAAAACCGTGACTCTTGCTAGCGCGCGATCCTGAGGGAATACCATCTAAGTATTTATTCGTCAACAAACCCTGTGCCAATGGACAAAATGCGATGCATCCAATGCCCTCCTCGCTCAGAGCATCCAACAAGCCATTCTCCTCAATCTTGCGATTGAACATGTTATACGAAGGCTGATGTATAATACAAGGCGTTCCCAGGTCGCGCAGGATTTTTGCCGCCTGCCGCGTGCGTTCAGCACTATAGGAAGAAATACCCACATAGAGCGCCCGCCCGCTGCGCACGGCATAATCGAGAGCTGCCATCGTCTCTTCAAGCGGCGTCTCCTCATCCGGTCGATGGTGGTAAAATATGTCCACGTAATCGACCCCCAAACGCTCTAAGCTCTGATCCAAACTGGCAATCAAATATTTGCGCGAACCAAAGTCTCCATAGGGTCCTGGCCACATGCCAAACCCAGCTTTAGTCGAAAGAATTAGTTCGTCGCGATAAGCGGCCAGGTCTTGTGATAGTATACGCCCCATACTCTCCTCAGCAGACCCGGGCGGCGGGCCGTAATTATTAGCCAAGTCAAAATGGGTGATTCCCAAATCGAAGGCGCGACGCACTATCGCGCGGGCATTCTCATAGGGATCGACACCAGCGAAGTTGTGCCATAGCCCCAAAGCGATAGCGGGCAGCTTTAAACCACTGTGCCCACTGCGATTATAAACCATGGTATCATAGCGATCCGGAGACGGCATAAATGAATATCCTCCCATTTTCTGAATACAGGTGAAAATAGAGGACGGGATGCTCGCGAATGAGCATTCCCGTCCTCAGTTATACGATATAATTAACGCTAGTTCGTTTGGACAAATTCGATGATCTCTCCGCTCGGTCCCCGAAAAAAGGCGATCGTCACCTGCAGCGCTCCCAAATCGACATCCTTCGGCTCCACCGTCACTTCGTAGCCGGCCTGGCGCACGTGCTCAATAGCGGATCGCGTATCGCTGGTAGCCAAGGCAAAGTGGGTGAGGGGATCATTGACACTCTCGCTATCGGGGGCCGGCGAAGATGCCGTCGGAGCAAAGAGTTCCATATGGCTGCCATCGCCGGTATCGAGTAAAATAATCTTGCGCTCAGGCGAACCAAACTCTGCGACTAATTCCATGCCCAACACATCGCGGTACAAAATCAAAGACGCCTCCCAATCCCGCACCTGCACGGCGATATGGTGCGTTCCACATCCTGCAATAGCTGAATTTTTCGTTCCTACTGGCATTGTATCCTCCTATCGTTATGAGTATTTCATATGCACGGTAAATACCTACTTATCATATTGGTATAGGGCCGCCTCTAAACCGAGACGCGGTGAGCTAAATACGGGTACAGCCAACTCGCCACAATAGAGCGTAGCACCTGCCATCGAAGCCTGAGCCAGTACGATGCTATCGCCCAGTAACGCGGCCTCGGGTAGGCGCTCGGCTATGGCCCGAGCATATCCTTCTCCATCGCCTGCCACAAATTTATCCCAAGCTCCGGCACAGAGAAATCCGTGAACTTCGAGCGAGACTCCTCTCTCAGATGCCACCTTGTCCAAAAGAGCACGCGTCGGGGCCAGGGTCGACTGCAAAGCAGCCGCGACTACGACTAGCGTACCACAATCGACGGCTTTCTCGGCCATCGGTCGGTCGATGCGCAAAACCGGACGCACGGAACCTTTAGCCGCTACTTCGGCACATGAACCAATCGAAGAACAGGTGCATAAGAGTGCGCGACTATCGCCAAGAGCCGCCAGCATCCGCGCACCAACTTCTTTTTCCAACTCGTCGGAAAACCCTTCTGCCATCGCTCTGGCTAGGGCCTCTTCATCTACAATATGCCGCACCGCCAAGTCGGATCGTCCCATCTCATCGAGCAACTTGCTAAATGTCTCTACATTCGCCTGTGCGGTATGATAAAAAATTAGTTCGTCTTTCACGAAATATCTCATTTCATCAAAGGGGTGCCAGAGGCACCCTATAGGAATACGCTTGCCGAAAACGACGGATACACCATCTTGTGGTGGTGCATTTAGCCACGAAGAGGAGTTGCCCGTTATGGCGCATAGCGTTAATACATGGTCGCAGGGCGTGGCCGCCTTATTCTCGATTTTTTTTCTTACGGCCACAACGGCATCTGCCAGCGGTGGCCTACGCACTGCCGGCGTTAACTCCGTAACTGAATTAGTCGACGAGCCTAGTTATGGAGCACGCGCCTTTTTGCGCAGCGCACTCAACCCGCGCTGGCAAATTGAACTCAATGCCGGCTATAGCCGACTAAGCGGCAGCCAATACGAAACCAATGCCATCAGCACCGAAAGCCGCTTGCTCTATTCTACCGGCCTCGGCAATAATTGGTCAACCGGGTTATACAGCGGCTTCGGTTTTCTGGGCTACCGTCTGACTAAGTCGCCGCCGCGTCGCACTCCAGGTGCTAAGACCACGGGCTGGAGCCCCCTTATCCCCGTCGGCATTTATTTTAGTCGCCCATTGGGGGCAACACTAGGGATTGAAATATTAGCGGGCTATACCTATACCCTAAGTGATGAAATCAACCGCTCCGCACTCACAAAAGGCAACGACGCGTTCTGGAGTTTGGAAATAGGAATTGTATTTGGTGACAATCCATCCCCCACCACCCACCGCACGAACCCACAGCCCGTTGCGCAAACGACCCCATCACACGATAGCTCTCGAACCCAAAGCACGGAAGTCGCCAAAGATACCAGCGCCGACAGCGATGGCGACGGACTCAGCGACCGCGAAGAAAAGTTAGTTTATTTTACAAACCCCGTCATGGCCGACAGCGATGGCGACGGACTCAGCGACCGCGAAGAAATAGAAATTTATGGCACGCAACCCAATCACCTCGACAGCGATAGCGGCGGCCTGCGCGATGGCGACGAGGTGCGCCGCGGAGCCGACCCATTAGATCCTGGCGACGACTTTGTGCCCAAACAAATACTCGAAGAAGAACCCGAACCCAGCGCCGAGTTGGTCTACGAATTACCCGTCATCTACTTTCCGACAGGCAATCTAACACTCGTAGCTGAGGCGCGTGAAAACCTCGAACGCACCGTAACCTATATGCGCATGCGACCGCAAGCTCATATAGAGCTTCGCGGCCACTCTGACAGCATGGGATCACGGGGCATCAATCTACAGCTTTCACGCCGTCGCGCCGAGGCCGTCAAGGCCTACCTCGTAGAAAAGGGCATTCAACCCGTTCGCCTGCGAGTGCGCGCATACGGCGAATCCAAACCCGTCGCGTCCAATGCCACAGAGGGTGGGCGTTTAAAAAACCGACGCGTCGAATTAGTCCCCGTCCGTTAACATCCGAGATGCTGCGAGCAAAGAGACAGAACTGACAGACATACTCCCATGGTGCGCGATTGTTACACTATGCTTTTTCTTCTATCAACGCAGCGAAATTAGCAATGCTCGCTTCTAAATCTATGCCATAGACTTGGCGATTACTTGCAACTACTCTAGCGAAGAACTCAGCAGGGAAATGATCGGCTCCACGCACTGCCCCGAGTAACGTCCCCGCGATACCTGCATAACAATCGATATCGGCATAGCGCCGCCACGATCCGTCCTCCATTAGATCCCCTTGATTAACAGCTACCTCTAACGCGAGCAGGGGATCATCCGCATGGTTTAACAACACGGCGAAGGTGATAGCCAGGGCGCGAAAAGGGTCAAAGACGCTAAAGTTACGCAGTTCAAAGGAGAGAAAATCGGCCAAATATCTCCCCCTTTTGCCCATCGATTTTTTTAGTATGTGCGGCATATTTTCGACGACAAATGGATGACCAAAATAACCTCCGAGTTGCAAGGGATCTAAGGCCAATACCTGCTCTACCAATACCACCGGACCTACCCCAACCAGTGCTAAACTCTGTGCCGCAGCCAAAAGCGACGTAGCCTCGCGGGCGTAGGCCATATCGAAATAGGCCGCCTCATAAGCGGCGC
>JBLHGI010000170.1:0-12620 GCA_047616505.1 Planctomycetota bacterium | reverse complement strand
GGCGTGGCGTGACCCGCTAAGATGCCACCGGGCACGAAACTGAGCGTGCCCGCTACGTGATAGGTTAGAATGACGCCGAGCAGTAAAAGGCCAATAGACGTCGAGAGCAGGATGCCCATATAGATGCGCCCCGCGCGCAGCGCCTCGGGGGTTCGCGCGTGTGTAACGAGCGGGTAGGTAGAGAGCGTCAGGACTTCATAGCTAAAAAAGAGCGTTAGCATATTGCCAGAAAAAGCAGCGGCAAGGGCGGCGGCAATGGCGACGGCGAAAAAGGCGAAGAAACGAGTCTGGTTTTCTTCGTGGTGCCCGCGCATATAACCGATCGCATAGAGCGATGTGAGAATCCACAGGCCCGATGCAACGAGGGCAAAGAGCATGCCCAGGGGCTCAATCTGAAAGATTAGAGGCAATCCGGGCAATACTTCGAACAAGTACAAGATGGGGCGGCCGCCGGACTGCACTTCGGAAACGAGCGTGCAGACGCAGGCAAAGGTCAAGATCGAGACCACGAGCGTGGCCGTGTCGCGCAGGTTGGGCCAGCGGCCGCACAGCGCTACGGCTAATGCTCCGAAAGAGGGCAGCAGTAGGGATAGCGCTATAGCAAGCGAATGGTTCATGGTCCACCAGCCAAGAGCCAGAGGGCTGCGCGCTGGGCGATGCCCACCGTCAGATCGGTTTGCACGCCAAAGAACAGCGTTGCCGCCAAGAGCAGCCAGATGGGAATTTGCATGGACAGCGGGGGCGCTGCCAGTGGAGGTGCATCAGCGGGTGGTGAGCGAAAATAGGCCACTTCTACAAAGCGCCAGATATAGACGGCTGCCAGGAGCGAGCTTATGAGGACGAGGACGGCGACGGGCCACCAGCCGTGCTCGAGGGCGCCGAGTAGCAAATACCACTTGCTGATAAAACCCACTGTAAGCGGCACGCCTATCAGCGCCAATCCACCTAAGACAAAGGCAAAACTCGTCACGGGCAGGCGCCGACCAATACCAGCCATATCCTCAAGGCGCGAGGAGTTGAGGCGCAAGGCGATACAGCCGACGACCATAAAGAGGGCACATTTTATAAGGGCGTGGTTAAAGATATGCGCAATGCCGGCGGTGAGCCCCGTTACGGTGCCCATGCCAATCCCCAGCATTATATAACCAATCTGGGCGATGCTGGAATAGGCGAGCAAGCGTTTGAGGTCGCTTTGATAAATTGCCACGGTCGAAGCGACGAAGATGCCAGCGATAGCCAAGGGCACCAAAATCGCGTTGAGATGGATAGTGGCGAAGGCGTATTCGGCGCCGAAAATGGTAAAAATAAAGCGCAGAAAAACGTAGATCGAAACTTTGGTCGAGGTCGCCGCTACAAAGGCCGTCACCAGCGAGGGAGCATAGGTATAGGCGTTGGGCAGCCATACGTGCATGGGAAAGAGCGCCAGCTTGAGCGTGAGACCGACGCTGAGAAAGGCGAAGGCGACGTGTATGGTGCGCGTGTCGTGCACCGCTTTTAGGCGTTGGGCTAGATCGGCCATATTGAGCGTGCCCGTCATCATATACATCAGGCCGATGGCAATCAGGATAAATGTTGCTCCGATAGTGCCCATGATTAAGTAGTTGTAGGCCGCTTTGAGAGAGCGGGGGTCGCGGCCGGTACTGATGATGGCATAGGAGGCCAGCGACGAAATTTCTAAGAAGACATAGACATTAAAAGCATCGCCCGTAATCGTAATGCCCAGCAGGCCTGTCAGGCACATTAAGAAGGCGGCGCAGAACAGGTTATGGCGGTCGGGCGGAAGCTCGTGAGCCGCGCTTTTCGGTGCGTATATCATCACGAGGGCTGCGATCGCACTTACGAGCAACATGATATACGCGTTGACTAAGTCGATGCGATATTCGATGCCGATGGGGGCGCTCCAGCCGCCCATCGTATAAATGATCGGACCGCTGCTCATGACCTGGAATAAAATTTGCACACAGGCGGCAAATACCAGCCAAGTTACGGCTGTAGCCAGGCTCCAGACAAAGACGCGGCGGCGCAGCAGCATGCAAATAGGAGCCGCTATCATCGGCAGGACAATAGGCACAATGGGCAGGTGGGCGTTCATGCCGAGGCGGCCTCCTCGGCAACCAACTCGTCTTCTTCTATGGTACCGTAGGCTTCCTTGATGCGCACGACGAGGGCGAGTCCGACCGAGGTGGTGGCTACGCCGACGACGATCGCCGTGAGGATGAGCACGTGGGGCAAGGGGTTGGAGAAGATGCTGATACCGGGGCCGACGATTGGCGCCGTGCCGCCTTCAACTTTGCCCATGCTAATATAGAGTAGAAAGACGGAAGTCTGGAAAATATTGAGACCGATGAGTTTTTTTATGAGGTTGTCGCGCGCGATCACGTTGTAGAAGCCGGCCATCATCAGAAAGATGGCAATCCAGTAGTTGTAGAGGCCAAAAAAATCGCTCATGAGCGACCCCTGCCGGCAAACGTAAAGAAAATCGTCGTCATAACGGCTGCGACCGTGATGCCCACGCCCAATTCGATAAAGAGAATACCCAAGTGTTGGCCGTGAGTAGCTTCGTGCGCCAGCACATTATAATCGAGGAATTGGCCGCCGAATAGAATCGTGGTTATGCCCGTTCCCGCATAGAGTAGGAGGCCAAAGGCCACGAGTATACTCAGCGCGCGCGGAGGGACGATTTGCCGCGCTTTTTCCAACCCGAACACTAGCGCATAGACAATAAAACCAGAGGCAAAAATGACGCCGGCTTGAAACCCACCACCCGGTCCGTAGTCGCCGTGAAACTGCACGTAGAGAGCAAAGAGAAAAATGAGCGGAATAAAGAACTTGGAGAATACGCGCAGGATCATCGCGTGCTGCATCGACTGGCCGCCGCGGCGCTTGTCGGCATCGGGCGCAGCTACTGCATTGCGGTTGCCGCCGCGGCGGTCGCGTTGCAATAACAAGAGCACGGCCATGCAGGCGGTGAAGATGACGGCTGTCTCTCCCAAGGTGTCGTAGCCTCGGTAGCTGGCCAATACGGAGGTTACGATATTGGGCACGCCGATTTCATCGGGGGAGATTTCTATATAGTGTGGCGCTACGTGTAGGTGAATCGGCGCCTGCGGGTCGCCAAAGTGCGGCATATCGAGCGTGCCATAGACGAGGGCCGACCCCGTGATTAAGGTGGCAATTATAGCAGCCCAGTTGTGCTGGTGATGTGGTTTTTCGTGGCTGGTCGTCAATGCCATCGTCGCCAAAAAGAGCACGGTGGAAATGCCGGCTCCCACCGCAGCTTCCGTAAAGGCGACATCTACGGCGTCGAGCGTGGTGAATATACAGGCCATGAGCAAGCTGTAGATGCCGGTGAGCACGACGGTGGCAAAGAGGTTGCGCATGCGCGTGACGGCCAGAGCAACTAGCGCGAGAAAGGCCAGCAGGGCGATATCGACAAAATTGCTCATGCGTCGCCCTCTTTTCCGGCCAACTCGGGCTTGAGGCCGCTCTGTAGAGCTGCTTGGGCGATGGTATGGGTGGCGACTGGGCTGGTAAAGAGCAAGAACAGCAGGATCATCACCAATTTTATGCAGACGAGCGATAGACCGGCCTGCAGCATGAGGCCGATGAGCACGAGCGCGGCTCCGAGCGTATCGGTGATACCGGCGGCGTGCTGGCGGCTGTAGAAGTCGGGTAGGCGCAATATGCCCAGACCGCCGACGGCGCAGAAGAAAGCACCGCAGAGTAGGAGAAACCAGCTCGCGTAATAGATCAGCATATCCATTAGGGAGTCTCTTGGCCGCTGTGAGACATGTCGCCGTAGTGCACAAATTTGAGAATGGCGATGGTGCCTATGAAATTGATGAGCACGTAAACTAAGGCCAAGTCCAAAAAGTCGGGGCGCCCCGTGAGAAATCCGAGCACGGCGATAAGCAGCACTGTTTTGGTGCCAAACATATTAACGGCTAGAATGCGATCGTAGACCGTGGGGCCGAGTACGGCGCGTACGAGTGCCAGTAGCATCGTGATGAGTACGCCTATCATTGCGGCTACAAACATTAGTCCTCGTTTTCTAAACGAGTGACGCGGCGGTCCATCTCGCCACCTAGAAGGTCTTCGGCTGCTGCTTGGGTCAACGCGTGGACTTCAATACTGCCTTCTTCTACATCGACGGATACGGTGCCTGGGGTCAAGGTTATAGAATTGGCGTAAATTACTTGCCCCAAATGAGTTTTTTGGCTTGCTTTGACGCGGATTAAACGCGGAGAGATGGGCAGGCTCGGGGTCAGGATACGGCGTGCTATATCTATATTAGCACGGACTAAAGCCCAGGCCAGCCAGGGGATATAGGCTAGGAAACCGCCGAGCAAATGAATGGGGTGTCCCTCGAGGTCGACGATGCCCATGCGCTGGCAAAGATAGACCGTGAGCAGGCAGGAGAGCACTCCGAAAGATAGGATTAGGGAGGTATAATGACCGGACCAAAGGAGCCAAATGGCAAAGAGCAATATGCTTAGGCTAATGGTGCGATACATTTGTTCCTCAATTGGCAGTTGTTATTTGAGCCTACAATCTGTACAATTTCATTTGGAATCGCAAGTCAAATCGATGCATAACTTATAGTGATCAGTGATAGATAGGCTTCGGATAAGGCTTTGGGACCCCGAAGCGCTATACCCAAACGAGAGGTCCATAGATGAAGAAAACAGTGCTGATTGCCATATTTATTTTATTGCCGACTAGTATGGCCTTTGCGGCAGGGGGGGGAGACCATGGGGCTGCCGTTGAATTTCCCCCTGTATTGGCGTCTTATGAAGATGGCCATTTGCAGGGTATTGGATCAATTCTAAGCCATCGGATCTCCGTTGAGCCGTTCAATGTGATCGCGACGCTCATTTTCCTGTGTGCCATCATCCACACGTTCCTCACGAGCAGGTTTCTCGAAATCTCTCATCGCTGGGAACACGATCACGAAGAAAAAGTAAAGGCGGGGCTCAAACCCAAGGGGTCGGTCCATATTGGGGCGGGCATCTTCCACTTTCTCGGTGAAATCGAAGCGGTCTTTGGCATATGGGCCATTGCTCTAGTGGGGGCTATCGTTTCGTTTCACGATTGGCACACCGCCGTTGGTTATTTGAGTTATAAGGTCAATTATACGGAGCCGATGTTTGTCGGCGTGATCATGACTTTGGCGGCTACGCGACCGATTCTCAAATGCGCCGAACTCTTGATGTGGAAAGTGTCCAACCTCTTTGGTGGTATGCTGGCGGCGTGGTGGTTGACGATTCTGACGGTGGGGCCGCTCTTGGGGTCGTTTATAACAGAGCCGGCAGCCATGACGATATCGGCGCTCTTGTTGGGCGAGAAGTTCTACGAGCTGGGACCGAGTGACAAGTTCAAATACGCCACGTTGGGTTTGCTCTTTGTCAATATTTCAGTCGGTGGTACGATGACGCATTTTGCCGCGCCGCCGGTGCTGATGGTCGCGGGGCCGTGGAATTGGGACCTGATGCATATGCTGACCAATTTCGGTTGGAAGGCTGCTATCGGCATCTTTATCTCCAACGGACTTTATTTCTACTATTTTCGCAGCGAGATGGCAGAGTTGCAGCAGAAATATGCCTTGGTGCGTATGAAGCGCGAGTTGCAGAGCCGCTATGTCAGCCGTAAGGATTTGGAAGACGAATTCGAGGCGCTTGAAGAGGCGCTCGATGAGCAATTGGGTTTTAACACTTCGTTTGCCAGCAAATGTGCCGAGATCAAAAAGCAGCTATACGATGGTATTATGGCTAAAATTGACCGTGACAAGGTCGATCTACAGCTTTTGGATGAGGCCTTTGAACAGCGTTTTGAAGAGATCAAAGAACAGTCGATGCGCAAGACGCTACCAGGTCTATTGCCGTTCAAACGACGTCCGCCGTATCGCGACCCCGACTGGGACCAGCGCGAGGACTGGGTGCCGGGATGGATGATGTTGATCCATGCTGCTTTTATGGCTTGGACGGTACTAAATGCCCATTACCCCGCGCTCTTTATTGGGGGATTCCTGTTTTATCTCGGTTTTGCCCAGGCGACTCCTCATTTCCAGAATCGCCTCGACCTCAAACCGCCGCTATTAGTTGGATTCTTTCTCGCCGGTCTCGTTATGCACGGGGGGGTACAGGGGTGGTGGATTGCGCCCGTGCTCGGTTCGTTGGGCGAATTGCCGCTGATGATAGGTGCCACGGTGCTGACTGCATTTAACGACAACGCGGCCATTACCTATTTAAGTACGCTCGTGCCAGGCTTTACGGATGAACTTAAATACGCCGTTGTCGCCGGGGCCGTCACAGGCGGCGGTCTGACCGTTATTGCCAATGCGCCCAATCCGGCGGGGCAGTCCATTCTCAAACGCTATTTCGCGCACGGTGTTTCACCTATTGGTTTGTTAAAGGGGGCCTTAGTGCCGACGATTATTATGGCGCTGTGTTTCTTGCTGCTGAATTTCTAAATAATGGAAAATAAACCGCGCGTATTTTTGCTCGATGCCGAAAGGCTGTTGCGCGTTCGTTCCTTGGTCTACGATGGGGACGAACGCCTATTAGCAGCCGATGATGGCCTGTTGCAGGATGCCGATCAGGCGCTGGTGATGGGGCCGTATTCCGTAGTCGAAAAAGGCATATTGCCGCCCAGTGGCAATGCGCACGACTATATGAGTTTGGCGCCCTACTGGTGGCCCGATCCCGAGCGAGAAGACGGTTTGCCCTATGTGCGTAGGGATGGCGAAATCAACGAGGAGCGCGGGCAGTATGATAGCCTGCGCCTGGCGGCTATGTGTTCGGCGGTCTATACCTTGTCGACGGCGTATTTTTTTAGCGATCACGAAGATTTTGCCGAACGCGCCGCGCTACTGCTGCGCACTTGGTTTTGTGCCGACGCCACGCGCATGAACCCCCACCTCGAATACGGCCAAGCCATTCCCGGGCGCTGCGATGGTCGCGGTATTGGTATTATAGATACGCACTCTTTTAGCTGGTTGGTAGATGGCATCGGCATGCTGGCTGCCTCTGAGGCTTGGACCCCAGACGACCAGCGTGCAATGGAAACGTGGTTCGGCTCCTATCTCGACTGGCTGCTCGAGAGCGCGCATGGGCGCGAGGAAAGGGCACAAAAGAATAATCACGCGACTTGCTACGACGTACAGATCGCGGCGCTAGCGCTGTTCTGCCGTCGCGATGGAGTCGCCAAAGAGGTGTTGGAGCGCGCACCGGAGCAGATCGCGGCGCAAGTAGAGATGGACGGTCGACAGCCACACGAACTCGCACGTACGCGCTCTCTGAGTTATTGCGCCATGAATTTGACGGCTTTTTTTGATTTGGCCGATCTCGGCCGGCACGTCGGCCAAGACCTGTGGAAGTACGAGAGTAGCGACGGTCGCAGTATCCGCCGCGCTTTCTATTGGCTCGTTGAGCACGGACTTGATGCCGAGGCTTGGCAAACCGAGCAGATTACGCCGTTTGAGTTAGGGCAGTGGTTGCCGCTCTTGCGTCGCGCAGGCCTGGCTTTTAACGATCCCTCTTGCGAGGAGCGTATTGCTGCACTCGAAGGGGTTGATAGTGTGGGGGATCGCACGAATTTATACTATCCGGCTTCTATTTAGTTCTGAGTGAAATTGGGGGCTTATGATTGAGTCGATCGAGTCTGTGTGCGTGCGCGCGGAAAAGCGCGATGGGCAAATTCAGGCGCTGGTCACAGAAGGAGACCGGGCGGGGCGTCTGCAATCGGAGATCAGAGCACTGGCTGAAAAGTATCCGGCCGGTAGCGAGAAGCCACCGCTCTTTGCCATACCCATTGGCGTAAAGGATATTTTCCACGTCGATGGGTTGCCAACCCGGGCGGGGTCGGCGCTGCCTACAGAAGCATTACAGGGTGCTGAGGCCCCTTGTGTGACGGCCTTAAAAGATGCTGGGGCGCTGGTGTTGGGCAAAACCGTTACGACGGAATTTGCCTATTTTGAACCGGGGCCAACGCGCAATCCGCATAATTTAGCGCATACGCCGGGTGGTTCGAGCAGCGGTTCCGCTGCCGCCGTAGCGGCGGGGTACTGTCCATTAGCTCTCGGCACGCAGACGGTTGGTTCGGTGATCCGGCCGGCGGCTTTTTGTGGGGTTATTGGTTTTAAACCGTCCTATGGTCGCGTTAACACGCAGGGAATCATCTACTATTCGCCATCGGTCGACACGGTGGGCTTTTTTGCGCGCACGATCGAGATGACCCTATTGGCTTCCTCTCTATTATGTGAGGGGTGGCGGCAGATCGACGTCTGGCATCGGCCGGTATTGGGCGTGCCAGAAGGGCCCTATCTAAACCAGGCGACGGTTGGGGGGTGGGAGGCCTTTAGCCAGGACGTTTCCGCTCTTGAAGAAGCGGGTTTTTCCGTAAAACGCATGCCATTATTCAATGATATAGAGGCGATAAATGCACGCCACACTCAACTTATAACGGCTGAAGTCGCGCGCGAGCACGCCGACCTGTTCTCCGAATACGGGTCGCTTTACAGGCCGCGTACGGCGGCTCTAATACGCGAGGGACAGGCCCTTGACGATGCGGCCCTCCTAACCGCGCGCAGTGGATGCGAATTGTTGCGGGTGCAGATTGAAGAAGCAATGAGTAAAGAGGGAATTGATCTGTGGGTTAGTCCCGCTGCCAGAGGAGCTGCTCCGAAGGGGATCGAGTCGACGGGGGATCCCGTAATGAATTTACCATGGACACACGCGGGGTTGCCCGCGCTAACACTGCCCTCGGGAAGTGCGCTCAACGGTCTGCCATTGGGAATGCAGTGCGTGGCGGCTTTTGGTGCTGACGAGGAGCTATTGGAGTGGGGGGGCGAATTGCAAAAGGTTTTGGGCCATGACTAAAGCAAAGGTCGTATTGGCGCGCGAGTTGGCCATCGGTGAGATCGATGCGCGGCTCTACGGGTCGTTTATAGAGCACTTGGGCCGAGCGATCTATGGAGGCCTTTACGAGCCGGGCCATGCAACGGCTGACGATTTGGGATTTCGCGGCGATGTGCAGGAATGGGTGCGCCAATTGGATACGCCGATTGTGCGCTATCCCGGAGGAAATTTTGTCTCCGGCTATAAGTGGGAAGACGGTGTAGGCCCCGTGGCCGCAAGACCGCGCAGGCTGGACTTGGCTTGGAAAACGCTGGAACCGAACCTCTTTGGCACGGATGAGTTTGTCGCTTGGTGCAAGCGCGTTGGCACCGAACCGATGCTGGCGGTGAATCTAGGCACACGCGGCGTCGATGCCGCGCGCAGCCTGGTCGAGTATTGCAACCACCCCGCGGGTTCGGCGTGGAGCGATTTGCGCATGGGAAATGGCTATCGAGACCCGCACGGCATCAAAGTGTGGTGTTTGGGCAATGAGATGGATGGGAACTGGCAGATAGGCCACAAGACGGCAGCGGAATATGGCCGCCTCGCCCAAGAAACGGCCAAGGCTATGCGCTGGGTCGATCCGAGTATCGAATTGGTGGCCTGCGGCTCGTCGAATAGAGACATGGAGACTTTTCCGCATTGGGAAGAGACGGTGTTGGATCATACCTACGAGCACGTCGACTATATATCACTACATACGTATTTTGGCAATCGCGACGGTGATTCCGCGCATTTCTTGGCGCTCTCGTTGGGCATGGATGCCTTTATTGAAGAAGTCGTTGCCACGTGTGATTTTGTGCGCGCCAAAAAGCGCAGCGCCAAGCGCATGATGCTCTCCTTCGACGAATGGAATGTTTGGTATCACTCCAACTTGGCCGATCGTCAGCAGAAGCCGTGGCAGGAAGCGCCCCCCCTTCTTGAAGACTTCTATACCATGGAGGATGCGCTCGTTGTTGGCTGTATGTTGATCTCGCTCATCAAACACTGCGATCGCGTGCGTTTGGCCTGTCTGGCGCAACTGGTCAATGTCATTGCGCCGATTTTCACGGCCACGGGTGGCGGCATCGTCAAGCAGACTATTTTTTTCCCCTTCCAGCATGCCTCGCGTTATGGCCGGGGGGTCGCACTCGGCCTCAACGTGCAATCCACGACCTATGACGATCGAGACTTTGGTCCGGTGCCGCATTTAGAAGCTGTTGGAGTGTTCGATGAGGAAAAAGGGGAATTGACCATTTTTGCGGTGAATCGAGATTTGGAAAATGAGTTGCACTTAGAAGCTGATCTACGCGACTTTACCGATTATCGAAGCCAAGAACATATCGCCTTAACGCATGCGGATCTCAAGGCGTGCAATTCGCTGGACAAGCCGCGCGCAGTCGAACCCCAATGGGTGGCCAATTCGCCGAACTTAAGTTCGGCCAGACTACAGGCGACGCTGCGGGCTGCTTCGTGGAATGTTATTCGCCTAGTGCGCAACTGAGGTGTAGAGGGGGCTATATCACCGTGAATGCCGAGCAGAAGTACCTCTTTGATCTACAGGGTTATATCGTGTTACCAGGCGTGCTTTCGCCAGATCTGCTGCGCTCATGTAACGAGATACTCGACTATTACGAAGATCTCGATGAGCCGGAGTACCCGTCGCCGCTATGTTGGGGACAGCAGCGCACAAAAGAGAATCTCTATATCTCAAATATTCTCGAGGCCGATCCGGTTTTTGAAGAGCTGATTGATATGCCACCGGTGCTCGATGTGGTCGCCGAAGTAACGGGGGGTCCTTATCGCTTAAACCACACCTATACTATTTATCGCTGGGGAGGTGGGTTTACGGGACTGCACATGCACGGCACGCCGATCATTCCCAAGTGCCAGTATCACTGTCAGAATGGGCAGATGGTTTCCAGTCTGACGAAGGTCGTTTTCCCCCTATTCGACTGTGCGGGGGATGACGGTTGTTTTGCTGTAATTCCCGGAGCGCACAAGAGCAACTTTACCAAGCCGTGGAGCAATCATCCCTTGGAGAATCCGCCGCTGGTTCCAGTAGAGGCGAAAGCGGGGGATGCCATTATTTTTACCGAAGCACTCACACACGGCTCGCTGGTCAATATTTCTGGGCGTCGCCGCCGCACCCTATATTATTGTTATAGCACGGGCTATATGCCGGATTGGGGGGGGCAGGGGCTGCATTTTAGCGAAGAGATATACGAGCGTTTGCACGAATCAAAACGAGAAATACTGCGCCTCAAGTAAAGGAGAGCGGATATGTTGACAAAAGAACAGATCGCCTCGTATCACGAAAAGGGTTATATCGGCGTCGAAGGCGTGCTCAGCGCCGTAGAGGTCGACGAATTGCGGAAAGTTACCGATGAATTCGTCGAAAAATCTCGCGCCGTATCGGAGAGTGATAACGTCTTTGATCTAGAGCCTGACCACACGGCGGATGCGCCCAAACTGCGCCGGATCAAAGGCCCGATCCAGGCTCATCCTGTATACGATAATACGCTGCGCCACGATGCTATTCTCGATATCGTCGCCCAGCTCGTTGGTCCGACTATTCGCACCAATGGCAACAAGCTCAATATGAAGTCCGGAGGCTTTGGCAGCCCGGTCGAATGGCATCAGGACTGGTCCTTTTATCCGCATACGAACGACGATATTCTCGCCGTTGGCGTGTGCCTTGACGATATGACGGAAGAGAATGGCTGCCTATTGGTCGTGCCCGGTTCGCACAAAGGTCCGATTCTCGACCATCATTTAGATGGCCATTTTGCCGGTGCCGTAACGGAGGAAGACTTTGACGATTCGGCGGCGGAAAAAGTAGAGCTAAAGGCCGGTGGTATTTCGATCCATCACGTGCGCGCCCTGCACGGCTCGTTGCCCAATTTGTCGCCCAATCCGCGCCGCTTGTTGCTCTTTCAGTACTGTTCGGGCGACTCTTGGCCGCTTGAGGGCATTGATTGGGACGCTTATGCGCAGAGCCATGTGCGCGGCGAACCTTCGAACCAGCCGCGCGTGACACAGGTGCCTGTGCGCATGCCATTGCCCACATCTAAACTCAGCGGTTCGATCTACGAAACGCAGACGATTCTTGGTCGTTCGACGTTTAAATCGGTAAAGGCGACAGGCTAATATGCCAGACTTTAACTGGGATTTCCCCTACACTTCACAGCGCATGCCGATCCTGGCGGGCAATGTAGTGGCTACTTCGCAGCCACTGGCCGCACAGGCGGGGTTGCGCATGCTGATGCAGGGCGGCAATGCGGCGGATGCGGCGTTGGCCACGGCGATTGCTCTGACGGTGGTTGAGCCCGCTATGAACGGCATTGGATCGGACGCGTTTTGCATACTGTGGGACGGCAAAGAGTTGCACGGCCTTAACGCCTCGGGACGGGCGCCAAGCGCTTGGTCGCCGGAGTACTTCGCCGGTCAGAGCGAGATGCCGCGCAGCGGTTGGGATACGGTGACGGTGCCCGGCTGTGTGTCGGCCTGGGTGGAAGTGTCTCAGCGCTTTGGAAAGCTGCCCTTTGCGCAACTTTTTGAGCCGGCTATACGCTATGCTCAGGAAGGGTTCTTAGTGGGGCCGATGACGGCAGCGGCTTGGGCGGGAGCGGCTAAAACGCTCGGTCAGTACGATGGTTTTGCGCAAACTTTTCTAACCAACGGTCGCGCCCCCAAGGCCGGTGAGCTCTTTGTTTGTAGGGACCAGGCGCGCAGCCTAGAGCTTAT
>JBLHGI010000169.1:0-12626 GCA_047616505.1 Planctomycetota bacterium | reverse complement strand
ATAGAGTGATCCACTATGCGCTCTTTTAACAGTTCCTCTACACCCTGATAACGATAAACGTCCTGGCTAATAACAATATCATTCTCTTTAGCTATCCCTTGAATCCTTGCCGCCGCGTTTACAGTCTGTCCAAAGTAATCAATTTTTTCATTTAATGTCACGGCAATCGGCGGCCCGCAATCGACGCCAATCTTTAAAATTATTTCATCACCAATTTTTTGGTTGAGTTTCTCGATTTCTACGAGTATTTCAAGTGCGGCATGTATGCCATCTAAAGGATTCGTAAAAATCGCCATAATCGCATCACCAATAGTTTTTAGAAACGACCCGTTCCATGGTTTCAAAATGAAGACGCACCCAATATTCCCCTGACCGACCTGGTTTGCTCCATATAGGACGAGACTGTTTCTTAGCGACTAAGGAGTAGGCTCATGAAACAGAAACAGCATAGTAGCGAAGAGATCATCCGTATTCTACGCCCGTCCAATGGAGACCAAAGGGTCGATTCCATCTGCCGAGAATACAATATATCCAAAGCAACTTTCCATCGGTGGAAACGCAAATACGGTGAGATAGATTTAGCCGATCGGCTGAAAGAATTAGAAAAAGGAAATCTACTGGATTGCCCACTCAAGCCACCCATCGAAACCATGTATGGACCTGGGGCTTTATCTTTGACCGGACCGAAAAGGGCAGCACGTTGAAAGTGCGAACGATGCTGGACGAATATACCCGTCAATGCATTGCTATCCGCGTGGAGCGTCAGATCCGCTCTGAGCAGGTATTAGCTACGCTCTGGCAGGCCATGACTATCTACGGAATCCCTGAGCACATCCGCAGCGATAATGGCCGTGAGTTTATTGCCCAGAAAATCCAGCAGTGGCTGCGAGAAAATGGGGTCAAGACGCTCTATATCGATCCAGGCAGTCCGTGTCGCCATCCAGAGTTGGCGGCAGCATTACAATACAGAAAGACCCCACCGTCAACTGGGCTATCTCAGTCCGGAAGGCTTTATAAACAACCAAAAAGTCTCACCCGAAATGGATTAAAGGATGAGTTTATCACCCCAGACTTCGTCTAATATGAGGGCGATGCCGTCTAGGTGCTGTGTCGCGGCTGGCGAGATATTCATACTTTTTTCTTATCTAATAAAATGTCAAAGTCGATATGCAGACGAAATATGATATGGGTATACGCCTGTTGGAGCGAACGGCAATAATGTCTTTTTCTATAAGTTATCCCAGATATAGCTATGCGCGTTGGTGCGTGTTCGTTTTTTTGTTCGCGCCCGCCATTTTAATGGCCCAAGAGCCCGGTCTTTTAAATACTCGAGTGGCCAATGAAACGTTTCATGTGTCGACGCGTGGCGAAGGTTTACAGGGTATGCAATTGCGCCGCGTTTTTTCCTCGCGCGCGCTGCGCCAGCCCGTCTTTCTGACGCATGCTGGCGATGGTAGCGGTCGTCTTTTTGCCGTCGAGCGCGAGGGATTGGTGCAGGTCTTTGGCGTGGGCGAAGATGGGCGCGTGAGTTATGCGCGCTTCTTTCTCGTGTTGCGAGATCAGGTCAATTCATCGGCACAAGAGGCGGGTCTGCTGAGTTTGGCCTTCCATCCGGACTACGCGCGCAACGGCCTGTTCTACGTCTATTATATACACGGTGAGTATTCCTCGCGCATTTCCGAATTCCGCGTTTCGGCCGATCCGAATCTGGCCGATGCCGCTAGCGAGCGCATCCTATTGGATATCCCGCAGGTAAATGACCATCATTTTGGCAGTCAACTGGCCTTTGGTCCCGATGGCATGCTCTACGTGTCGCTGGGGGATAATGGTATTGCTGAACATGCTCAGGACCTGCGCTCTTTGCAGGGGTCTATTCTGCGCATTGATGTAGATCAAAAACAGGGGGCGTTGCCCTATGCCATTCCGCAGGGCAACCCGCTGGTAGGCAACGACCGGGGTGAACGAGAAGAAATCTGGGCTTGGGGTTTTCGCAATACGTGGCGTTTTAGCTTTGATCGTGAAAGCGGTTTGCTGTGGGCTGGCGACGTGGGAGGCAGTCAGCGCGAGGAAATAAATATCGTGCGGCGCGGCGGAAATTATGGATGGAGTATAGTGGAAGGCTCGCGGTGTGGCCCGGCGGGCGAGGACTGCGATTTGTCTACTTTTGTCGCGCCGGTAGTCGATTATGGGCGCGAAGATGGGCAGTCTGTGACGGGTGGCTATGTCTATCGCGGTCACGAACTGCCGCGTCTGCGCGGTGCCTATATCTACGGTGATTTTGTCAGCGGCAGTCTGTGGGGCGTGCGCTACGAAGCGGGGCAAGTGGTAGAGCATCAATTTTTGGTCAGTAGTCCTTCGCCACTGGCGAGCTTTGGTATAGACGAAGCCGGTGAGCTCTATGTTGTGGGCATCGATGGGGCGCTCTATCGGTTGGCCGAGAGCGGCGATACGGGAGAAGAGCAAATCCCCCAGTCTTTGGCGTCGTCGGGGCTTTTTAGCGACGTGCAGCGACAGATACCGGCAGCGGGTATTATCCCTTACACGGTCAATGCGGCGCTGTGGTCAGACGACGAGTATAAGACGCGTTTTATCGCCTTGCCGGGCATGGGGCAGATTGAGTTTACAGCGCAGGCTGCATGGAAGTTTCCATCCGATGCGGTGCTGGTGAAAAACTTCTATATAGAGCGAGTCGAAGGCGATACGCAGAGTCGGCAAATTGCCGAGACGAGGCTGCTGGTTAAAGATCGACAAGGCGAGGCTTGGTCGGGTTTTAGTTATATGTGGAATGAAGAGGGCACGGATGCCGTGCTCTTAGAAGAAAGTGCCGAGCGCATTTTTGCAGTGATCGATGCAGAGGGGCAGCGCCAGCAGCGTGCGCACTATTATCCGAGTCGCGCCCAGTGCCGCGCTTGTCATACGGCCGTGGCTGGTTATGTGCTGGGGCCACGCACAGCGCAGATGAATGTCGACTACGGCGATGGCACTAACCAATTGCACGCGCTCAACGATATGGGTGTGTTTAGCCGCGATATAAGCACAGATGAGGCGCTGTGGCCGCGCTTGCCCGCTGTCGATGATGATAGTTTACCAGCAGGGCTGCGGGCGCGCGCCTATCTCGACGCCAACTGCGCCCACTGTCACCAACCCGCAGGCATTAGCCGCAGCGCACTAGATCTGCGCTATGATACGCCGCTGGAGCAGATGGGTGTTGTCGATGTAGCGGCGGCATTCGGAGATCTGAGAGAGCCTGGCCTGAAGCTGTTGCAGCCGGGGGCTCCGCAGCGATCGGCCCTGTACTTGCGCATGCTCGATTTGGGGGCGGCGCGCATGCCGCAATTGGCGACGACGGTGGTGGATCGGCAGGGCAGTGGGTTGGTCGAGCAGTGGATCGCGACCATGGCGCCGACGGTGCTAATGGAACAGAGCCAAGAACAGCGGCCGCAAGACTTTGCGCTCTTTGCCAATTATCCCAACCCGTTTAATGCCGCGACGACGATTGGGTATCGCTTGGAAAATGCGGCTGATATCGAATTGACCATCTACAATTTAAGCGGTCAGCGCGTGCGTCTTTTAGGGCGGGGGCATCGCACGGCGGGGCAGTATAATGCGTATTGGGATGGCCGTGACGAAGAGGGGCACAGTGTAGCGGCCGGTATCTACTTCTATAGACTATGGGCAGGTGGCCAAGAGTTAGTGCGCAAGATGGCGTTAATAAAATAAGAGGCGGCAGCTCCCGCTAGGGAACTGCCGTCTGTGGGTCGCTCTTTACCTAACCGTGTGCATTTATGCGGCTTCTAAACGGAACATCGGCTCGGCCTCGGGCGAACGGCGCTGTAACTCAGCGGTCTCGTCGTCATTTATCGGGCGAAAGTCGGCGGCGATATCGAGGGCCATATCGAAGAACTTGGCATCGCCGGGTGGCAGCGCCGCGGTGATTGGCTGCGAGAGTGTGAAGCGCAGGGCTAGGTCGGCAAGGACGGGATCCTCGATGGGGTGATACCAGCACTTGGCAGAGCTTCTCTCCTCTCCTTCAGCAATTTTCCCGTAGGCCAGTGCCTTGAGGGCCAACCGCGCTGCTCCGACCTCTTCGGCTTTGGCCACGACTTGCGGGCCGAAATTGGCCTGGAAGTAGTGGGTCCAATTGATCGGAAAAAGAACGGAGTCAAAAGCGAAATGGTCGAGTAGGGCTAAGGCGATTTCGGCGGAATGCGCAGAGAAACCAATATGGCGAATCAGACCCTTTTCGCGCGCTTCGATTAAGAAAGGCAGCACGCCGTCTGCCGCCGTGGCTTTCTCGAAGTCTTCGCGCGTAGTCATGGCGTGCATTTGGTAGAGGTCAAAGTGCTCGCTGTGCATATTTTTTAGCGATTGCAGCATTTCTTTTTCGGCGCCGATGCGGTCGCGCTCGGTCGTTTTACAGGCGAGGAAAACGTCTTTGCGATAGGGAGCTAAGGCGGGGCCGAGGCATTCTTCGGCATTGCCATACGAAGGGGCGACGTCGAAGTAGTTGATGCCGTGATCAATGGCTTTGGCGACTATGCTGCTGGCTTCTTGGCTTTCGGTATTCGTGACGAGAATACCACCGAAACCGATAATGGAGAGGTCGATGCCGGTTTGGCCGTAGGGACGCTTTTGCATGTTGTTGGCTCCTGTTGTGGCGCGTTGGTTTACTGTGCAGAATATATTGTTTAGATATATGTCTATCAACTGGATTGGGATGGCCCCTTGGGTTTATCCAAAAATAACATTGCAACTCGGCCCTGCGGGCCTCAGACAGCAATAACCTTTTTGGATAAACCCAAGGGGGCCTCAAAGTCACTTGGAGTAGGGAGAAAATAGCCGTGTTGAGATTAGGAGTGTTTATATGAGTGAAGAGATTGGGGTGATTGTTGAGGAGGGCTTGAGCGATTGGCAGATTCTGCAGCAAGATGAGGGGATGGGGGTTGTGCGTTTGAAGGGGCGGTGGATTTCTCCGTTGAAGGGGAAAGTGGAGGTGCGGGTGGCGATGGAGGATACGGGGGTTTCCGTAGTGGACTGGGCGCAGGTCGATACGTGGGAGGATGGTTTTTGGGAAGCGGTGCTCAGGGTTCCCGCCGGAGGGCTCTATCGTTTGGAAACGCGTTTGCGCACGGCAGAAAATTTGGCGGGAGAATGGTCGCCGCGTGGTGATATGCGCCATTTTTGGGGCGTGGGTGATGTATGGGTGATCGCCGGGCAGAGCAATTCGGCCGGTTATGGACGCGGTCCGTACGAAGATCCGGCTGAATTGGGTGTACACTTGTTCCGCAACAATGAGCAATGGGCGCTGGCGAGCCATCCGATGAACGACTCGACGGCCACGCGCCACGCCGTCAATCGCGAAGCGGCCAATCCTGGCCATTCGCCCTATTTGCAGTTTGCTCGCTTGCTCAAGCGCGAATTGGGTTACCCGATTGGTCTGGTGCAAACGGCACTGGGTGGGTCGCCACTCGTGCGTTGGAATCCGAAAGAAGAAGGCGAGTCAGACCTCTTCGACAATATGGTCCAGTGCGTAGATCTCGCGAGCGGTAGAGTGCGTGGAATTCTGTGGTATCAAGGTGAGAGCGACGCGGCTACGGAGGAGTCGGCCACGTCGTATGAGCGGCGGTTTGGCGATGCGGTAGGCGCTTGGCGCCAGGCTTTGGGCGATGCTGAATTACCCATTCTAACGGTGCAACTCAATCGTGTGTATGGTCGTCCCGAGGGCGATCAGCTCTGGACTCAGGTGCGCGAGGCACAGCGGCGAGTAGCAGAAAGGACCGCACATACGGCGGTGGTGCCGGCATTTGACCTGCCGCTTTCGGATCTTATCCACAATAGTCCAGCGGGTAATATGCTCTTGGGCGAACGGCTGGCGCGCGCGGCGCTGTTTTTAGCCTATCATGTGGGGGCAGACTCTCGCGCGCCTAACGTGGAAGCGGCATGTAGGGTCGATGGAAGCCGCATCGAATTGCGCTTTGCCCAGGTCGTCAGCCGCATGGATTGTATCGACGAGAAGGCGAACTGCTTTCGGGTGGAAGACGAGGATGGCGAGGTGCCGGTTGCAAAAGTATCGTACCCTATGGACAACACGGTCGTGTTAGCGTTGGAAAGACCGCTGCGCGGAGGGGCACAGGTACACGGCGGCTGGGGAGCCGACCCCGATACGGTGCCCATGGATATGGAGCGCTTCGTACCGATGTTGGGTTTTTACGGGCTAGAAATACAGGTGTAATAAGCTATAGGCCGTTCACTCCAAGGAGTCCAGAGATATGTTTTTTACCCTATTGGTCTCGACCTTTGTATTGTCTTCGCTCGTGGCCTTTTTGGCCGTGCGTCTCTTTGATCGACCGATTGCCACGATACTCGATCGCATTATTGGTGAAGAGATTAGCAGCGCCTGGCACCGCTATGTCAAGTTTGCCGCCTATGTCGTCGGCGTCTCTGGCGGTGTGCGTATCTATCATCTCGAACGCTATATCAATGCACCAGAGTTCAGAGGCGAAGGGCTCAAAGGCGGCGAAATTTTGCAGCTGACGACAGAGCGTTGGGTGCTGGAGATCTATCGCACGATTATCGAGACGCTGCAGAGTATCGCCTGGATGCTGCTGATCGTTTTTGTCGTGACGCTGATTGCCTATGTCATCGTGCGCGGCCGCGAAGTGCGGCGCGGCGAAAGCAAGTAGGGCGCGACTATAGCGATTTCGGGTAGGGACGCTGCCAGCCGCTCTTGCCAAAGTCGACGTCGCTCGAGAGGTCCTTTGCGTAGACTATTTTGTCGTGGTGCGATGCCATCGTCGAGCGCATAATCTCTCGCGTTAGCTCCTGGTCGAGGCGCAAATACACTTCGCCATAGCCCTGCTCTTTTAACAAGTTGCGCTCTTCCGTCGGGTCCTGCTCTAGGTCGAAAAGCATCTGCTCGCCGGTGCTGTATTTGCACAACTTCCAGCGCCCGTCAAAACACATCCAACCACCCCCCATCATGCCGTATAGATAGTCGCGCCCATTGCGCTCAAGTCCCAGACCGGGCAGGGGCAAAAAATCCATATAGGCCGGTATTTCAGCGCCGGCGATAGCGAGCATGGTCGGCGTAACATCGGCTAAAGCTACGAGTTCGTCGCTCGTCTGGTTCTGGGGGCCACCGGGAAGGCGGGCAATGAGCGGGACGTGACAACTCGCTTCAAAAAACTGTCCTTTGCCGATGAGGTTGTGGTCGCCGAGATAGTCGCCGTGGTCGGATGAAAAGAGGATGACGGTATTATCGAGCTGGCCCGTCGTGCGTAGCGATTGCAAGATTTCGCCGATGACGTCGTCGATTTGTTTGACGAGTGCGGCGTAGTGGGCGCGGATCTTCTTTTTGTGTGCCTCGGTAAATTCCGTGTAGTCGACACCGTTCCACGCGCCCTTGTTGCCTTTGATATTTTGCTGGCGCAGGACGGGGTGGTCTCCCTCGGCCTCGGGTATAGAGTCGGGCATATCTTCGGGCTTGAAGAGGTCGGCATACTCGGGAGACGGATCGTAGGGGCAGTGCGGGCCGGGAAAACCGACCATCATGGCAAAGGGTTTTTCATCGCTGTAGTGGTCGATATACTTGGCCGCTTCGCTGCCGACAAAATAATCCCATGAATGCTCGTAGGCATGCTGGTGGACGATGGCTCCTCTATTTTCCTGATAACCCTCGTGTTCGTTGCCGTGCAATTTGCGCAGACCGCGCTCGTTTAAGAACTGCGCGTAGTCGTCTTGAATATGCAGCCAGCGTTTGTCTTCGCAGACTACGCGGTCGTCAAAACCCATTTTTGCATCCCAGGGATAGAAGTGCATTTTGCCGATGGCAGCGCTTCTATAGCCGGCTTGGCCGATGAGTTCGGGCCAGGTGCTAATGCCACAAGACGCATAGTCCGGGCGCAAAAACTGACCGTTGCCCAGCACGCCGGTGCGGATCGAGTTGAGGCCAGTGAGCAGGTTGTGGCGGGCCGCCACGCAGACGGGTGAGGTGCTGTAGCATTTGTCGTAGCGGATTCCCTCGGCGGCGATGGAGTCGATATGCGGCGTGTGGATGAACGTGGCGCCATAGCAGGAGAGAAAGTCGGGGCGTAATTGGTCGGGCATGAGGAACAGAATATTGGGTTTAGACATGTTCGCCTCTCATTTTAAGGTGAAAGTTATGAGTGCTATGGCGCAGCGTGTATAGCTTGTATTATTCGTTTCCTTGATGCTCAAGTAATCGAATGTCGACCTGTGTTCCCACGCCGACTTTGCTCTCAATTTCTATGCGACCATTGTGCATCTCGACGATGCGATAGGCCATGGCCAGTCCTGCGCCGATGCACACGCGGACCTCGTCGTCCTTGGCCCAGAGATGTATGTGGATGTGTCCGCTAGCGCCACTAGCAGCTATTGCATTTTTTTATACGCTCATAAAAACTTGGTTGATCTGTCTGGCGGCGCAATATACCTGGGGTATCTCCGCGTATTCGCGTTCGATATGTAAGTCTGTGGGCAGGCGGTTTTGCAACAGGGCTAAGGCGCTGTCTAACCCCTCGCTTATATCGCAGAGCTGGAACTCAGCCTCGTCGAGTTGGGCAAAACTGCGCAGACTCTTTACGAGCTGGCCGATGCGCGTGCTGGCTTCGCCGACGACGTCTATATTGTCGGCCAATAGTTGCAGGGCCTGCTCTTGGCGTGGGTCGTCTGCGCCGAGGCGCTTTAGGCAGCGGTGCGATAGTCCAGGTCGCCACTGGCAACCACCTTTGTGCCTTCTACTAAGCGCAGCAAGGGCGCAGTGAGTCGACGCGAAATCAGATAACCAACAGCCGATGCGACGATGGCCATCAGCGTGTAAAAAACGAGGAAGAAAGCCCAGATGATCTTTTTGATCTTGTCTTGGTATTGCTCAAAGGTGCCCAATAATTCTTGCCAGTCGTCTAGCTGTAGAGCGAATTGGGCGAAGGCTGGATCGAGCAGACGCACATAGACGAGGAAGGCACCGCTGCCGCCCATAATAGGGGCAACGGCTGTGGCAATGCGCGGGGATCGCTGCCTGTGTCTATACGCCGCGCGCGGGTTAAGTGGGTGAACGATGCGAGCTTTTGGCGATAGGCCCAAGGGTCGAGGGGGGCTCTTTCTTCCATAAACTGCGCGGCGCGCTCATTGATTTGTGGATGTTTGCGTTCGACGTGCAGAGCGATCGAACCCAAATCTACGCTCAGCGTAGAATCGAGCACGCGCAGGTCTGGATCGTCTGTATCTAAGCGCTGAAAAAATCCTTTTTCATCGATTGTGTCGGTGCGCATCTGCTGGGCGGAATCGAGCGTTGCAAGGGTGGCGATAAGGGTGAGTTCTTCATCGTATATTTCTAGCGAATAGGGTCCGAGTGCAGCGGCCGAGGTGACGAGTGGCGTGTGTTCGAGGTCCGCGCTGTGCAGCATGTGTCGAGTTTCGTCGGAGGCGGCGAGTGCGGCGGCCAAATCAACGGCCTCTTGTGCGTAGCGCCGGTGCAGTGCGTTGGCCATTTCACGTGAACGAGATACGGCATTTTCTACGGCTTCGTTGGATCCTATGGCGAAAAACCCGCAGACAAGTGCTTTGGCTAATAAATAGGAGGGCAGCACCGGTACGAGGGGGACTAAGAGTAGAGTGGCGACTGGCTTGGTTCGGATGCGAAACATGGTAGTAAAGTGTGGGCAAGGGAGGTGTAATTGCTGTAACCCGTTCATTTATGGTGATAATAAATGAAGTGGGGGGGGAGGGCGCCAGCGATTAAAAAAATCGCGGTGGATTGTCTGTCTTTTGCGGGGGGCTTAGATTGGCGTTTAGTCCTATGGGTAAATACTGTAATATAATACTAGTTGGCGCCGTGCTCTTTATGCTGAGTGGCTGTGGGCAAGAGAGCGTGCGCGAAGTGATTCCGAAGATCGAGCTGCGTCCTTTTGCCGATCTCGGAGGGGATTTTGAATTGCTCGATCAGGAGGGAATCGAATTCTCTTTAGGGGATGTGCGCGGGCGGGCGGCACTGCTCTTTTTTGGTTATACCTATTGCCCTGATTTTTGCCCGACGACGCTATCGCGCATTGTGCGGGTAAAGGAGCTGTTGGGCGTTGGGACCGATAGTTTGGAAGTGATTTTTATTAGCGTCGACCCGCAGCGCGACAGCCCCGCTATGTTGCGCAGCTATCTCGAGTATTTCCCCATCGCCGTGAGAGGACTTACGGGATCGCGCGCGGCGATAGATAGTGTGGTGGTGGCTTATGCGGCCGAATACGAGATCGGTGCCGTCGGTGCAGATAAACAATATGCGGTCGACCACAGCACTTATATCTATTTGCTCGATGCACAGGGGCGGGTGCGGCATCTCTTTGCGCACGATGATAGGCCGGAAGATATCGCCGCTGTGCTGCGCGTGCTGTGGACTGGGCGTGGAGTCGAGGTGGAACGCACGCTAGCAGGGGATGCACTCTTGGCCGCCCGCGACTTGGGCACCTATGGTTGTGGGGCCTTGGGGCCTGGGCTCGATGAGGACTATCGCTTTTGGCGCAGCCGAGATGTGGATACATCACAAGTGCCGTCAACGCAGCGTCTACAGCCCCCATTTCGCTATGGTTTGGATCATTAAAGGAGGAGTTTGCATGGCGGCAGAGACTAATGCTTATCCCAATTTGGCGCGCGATCTGAGTTTTTCGCCGGTAGACAACAAGCACCCGCAGAAGTTGACGCAGGCGCAGGTGCAGCACTATAACGAGCAGGGGTATATCTGCCCACTCGATGTGTTTGCTCCGGCGGAGATTGCCGTACATCGCGCCGAATTTGATCGCTTTATGGCCGAAGCCGGTGCTCAGGGCGGCAATAGTTATTCGATCAATGGTTGGCATAAGACGCACGCTGCCGTATACGATTTGGTCGTAGAACGACGGATTCTCGACTACGTGCAGGATTTACTCGGAGAAGATCTCGTCTGTTGGGGCACGCACTATTTTTGCAAGATGCCGGGGGACGGCAAACAGGTGAGTTGGCACCAGGATGCCTCTTATTGGCCACTGACCCCGACTAAGACGGTGACGGTGTGGTTGGCTATCGACGATGCCGATGCGGAGAATGGGGCGATGCAAGTGGTGCCTGGTTCGCACATACACGGCCAAATCGCCTTTGAAAAAAGCAGTGCGCAAGAGCAGAACGTGCTCAACCAGACGGCGATCGACCCGCTACAATACGGTCGAGAACCGGCGCTGCTGGCGATGGCGGCCGGACAGATTTCGCTGCATACGGATTTGTTGTTACACGGGTCAGAGCCGAATCGCGCAAAGCGTCGGCGCTGTGGACTCACTATGCGTTTTGTGCCGCCTGGCGTGCGCGCGTTGGAGGGCTGGAACGGCAATGCCGTTATTTGCCGCGGCGTCGACGAGTCCGGGCACTGGTCCCATTGGCCGCGTCCAGAGGGGAATTAACCTCTCGCTAATTTGTTGTTTTTGTTCGCCCTGTATCGTATATTGACGGCTCTGTAAGAATGGGCTGTATCCTCGTTTTTGCCGTTGTGGCCCATATTCATATGTAGAAAGATCGTTCTCCCCGCCCTGTTGGGCACCCTTGTATACCGAAGAGTGAGGGACTCCCCCATGAATATTTATATCGCAATCTTGGGTTTGCTGGTCGCCATTTTGACCATACTCAATATTTATCAGTACTTGGCTCAACGCGCTGCGCTGCGCATCGCCGAAATTCTCTACGTCATGAGCCGCAATGTGCGTGAGAAGGCTTCGGAAGTGCGGCTCGGTGGCAAAGATGTGGAAATTATCGAAGCGCATCTCTTTGATGTCGCGACCTCGGCGCGCAGTTTACTCAAGGCCCTGGGGCGCAGCGAAAAGAATATCGACCCCGACCCGACGCTGTCGATCTCGGCGACGAATGGACACCGTATGGATTCGGAGAGTTTGACGCGCCTGGCCGATAATATCTTTTATGCCGTTAAAGAAGAGCGGCCCGATGCCAATGGGGACGAGATGGCCAATCTCGTTTTAGAGCGCTTTATAAAGAAGTCGCCCTCCGTGGAACGCGAAGCGGCCAAACGGGTGGTTTCTGCCGTGGCGATGCAGTATCGCTCACGAGAACATGGGCAGGCTGCTAAGGCTAATTGATGTAAGACGAGGCTATTGCTAAAAAGAAGGTAGAGAAGGGCTGCGAGCGTTGGTTTGCAGCTCTTTTTTTATATAGGCCGGTTATTTCTTCTTCTTTAAGAAACGCCCCCAGTGTTTGTCGTAGGGGTGGACCGTGTCGACCTGCGTATCGCGAAAGAGGGGGCGGTCCTCGTTGTACCAGCGGAAGAGGCCGCCGCGCAGATTGGCGATGGAGGAGTAGGTGGGAGAGGAGGCGTTTTTTTGTATGCGTTGGGCAAAGATGGAACTGCGGTAGCCGACGGAGCAGTAGAATACGAGGTTTTTGTCCTTTAGTGTATCTCCATAGGTGGCAAAAAATCCTTCTACGTCCATTTCGGGGTCGATGCGTATGGCGTCGCGCAGGCGACTGACGGCGTATTCTTCTGGCTTTCGGGTATCGAAGAGTAGCAAAGTGGAGTCGTTTTCTGCTATACGTATGGCCAGACTATCGCTGCGAATTTCTTGCACCGGGTATTTGAGGGC
>JBLHGI010000168.1:0-12638 GCA_047616505.1 Planctomycetota bacterium | reverse complement strand
CCGCGACGAAAGCGACCAAATAGTCAGTTACCTAGGCATACAGCAAGATATCAGTAAAGAGTACATCCTGCAGCAGCGCCGCCAAGCGGTCGAAAGCGTGCGCCGTGAAGTGTGGGGAATGCAGCGAGAAAGCGACATCGAGCGAGTGCTCGTAAGCGTGCGCAGTAATCTGACCGATCTCGGCATTCCCTTCCAGGCCTGTGGCATTAATATAGTAGACGGCACCTCCGACCCGCCGACGGTGCGCTTCCACAGCATGCGCAAAGACGGGGAATGGGTGCGCACCGATGGCGAGAAGGCAGGCTTAACCGTTCTGCGTTTTTGGCGCGGCGGCGAACCGGTCTATCGCACCGACCTCGATACGAGTGACCCCTATAGCGAACGCGATATCATAAATGCCATCACCGCGCATCCCGTGCGCAGCGTGCTCGATATTCCCTTCGCCTATGGCACCCTGGCCTTTAATAGCTCGCGCCCCGATGCCTTCTCGCAGCAAGATATAGAGCTAATGCGAGAATTGGCCGGCGTGCTCAACGAAGGTTTCCAACGCCTCGCAGACCTGCGCGCACTCGACGTCAAAGATGAACAGTTCCGCCACGCGCAAAAAATGGAGGCCATCGGCCATCTGGCCGGCGGCATTTCCCACGATTTCAACAACCTCATTACCGTCATTAATGGCTATAGCGCCTTCCTACTTGACGAATTTTCCAAGGACGACCCCTACCACAGCGATCTCAACGAGATACACCAGGCCGGCCAGCGCGCCGCCACTCTCGTGCGCCAGCTCCTGGCATTTAGCCGGCGACAGACCGTCGCACCCGAAGTTATCAATCTCAACGAGGTCGTACTCGAACTCAACCAAATGCTGCAACGCCTAATCGGTGAAGACATACAGCTGCAGGTTTCCACCATTTCACAACAGGCTACTGTATACGCCGACCGCTCGCAGTTGGAACAAATCGTCATCAACCTCGCCATCAATGCGCGGGATGCCATGCCACACGGTGGCCACCTCGACCTCTCTACCAGCCTACTTCAAGTAGACGCCGAAAGTGCGCAGCGCTACGTCCACTTAGAACCCGGCACCTACGTGCGATTGGCCGTGAGCGACACCGGCAGCGGCATAGATGAGCAAACACTCTCGCATATATTTGAACCCTTTTTCACGACCAAAGAAGTCGGCAAAGGCACCGGTCTAGGCCTATCCATGGCCTATGGCGCCGTGCGCCAGAACCACGGACATATCCAAGTGCGCAGTCAACTCGAGCGAGGGACGACTTTCGAAATACTCTTACCGCAAACCAATACCCTACCCACGCGAGAAATAAACAAATCAACGGCGACAGTCGGTGGGAGCGAAACCGTGTTCTTGGTCGAAGATGAAGACATGGTGCGCGACCTCGGCGTGCGCCTACTCGAGCGCAACGGCTATCGCGTACTGTCGGCGAGCAATGGAGCAGATGCCCTGCAACAAATCGAGCGGCATCGCGGCCCTATTCACCTATTGATTACCGATGTGGTAATGCCTGGCATAGATGGCCCCGAATTGGCGCAACGCCTAGCGCCATTACGACCCGAAACACGCGTGCTCTTTATATCGGGGTACGTCCACTCGACACACGAGGAACGCAGCGGCATGGCTCCCGAGTCCATCCTGCGCAAACCTTTTTCGGAAGAGCATCTCACGCGCAAAGTGCGCAGTATACTGGGCGACTAAGCATCGGAGACCTGATATGACAAGAACAAAAGAAAGTATTTCGGGCCGCATCCTAGTCGTAGATGACGACCCGCCAGTCGCTAACTTATTGCAGAAAATTCTGCTGCGACTCGGATATGAAGTAGAAAAGGCCAACAGCGTAGTCGACGCGCGCCAAAGGCTGACAGACAACCATTTCGACCTCGTCACACTCGACATTATGATGCCCGGAGAAAACGGTTTTGCCGGGTTGGAGTGGATCCGCTCCCATCACCCGGACATAGGGGTGGTCATGGCCACGGCAGTAGATAATATGGAAGCAGTTGTAGAAGTTATGCGCCTAGGAGCCTACGACTATCTAGTAAAACCGTTCGATCGCGATCTAGTAGCGGCACAAATTGCACGTGCTATGGAACGCCAGCACCTCGTTGCCGAGAACCACACTTACCAAATAGACCTAGAAAAACGAGTTGCAGACCAGACGCGAGACCTACGCCAAACCAACGCGAGTTTGCGGCGCAAAGTGCGAGAGCTAGAAGCGAGAGATCGCCTGCTCCATTTGCAGCAAACCAATATGAGCATAGAAGAATGCTATCCCGAAATACTGCGCACCTGTACCAAGGCACTCGATATTGAACGCGCACTACTCTACCGGCTCGACCACGGCGAACTAGTCGCGGTGGCCGGCTTGGGTAAAGGCGGTCACTTGCAAGATATCAGAGCTCTTGCCGCCATAGAGAAACTGCCCCTCGCCAATACCGACACACCCATAACCAAGGCCTGGTCCGAAAAACGGCCATTCCAGGGCGAAGGAGGCAGTACCGCGATCCCTTTAGTGCGCCGCGATTCAGTGCTTGCCGTATTAAAGGTAGAAGACCTTGAAGACGACCAAGAAAGCCGCGACACGCTCTGGTCACTCAGTTCCGAAGCGGCCCTGTTATTATGGACGACCCAGATAAGCCAAGACTTACGCGAGGGCAGCCTGCAGGTATCCCGCCTACTGGATATGGAATGAGTGTCCGCTCCTCTCTTCCCAATGAGATTGACCAGCGCCAGTCGATTGCAGCCGCTATGCACTGCTCTGCCGATACGCTACAAGAGTTGCGCCCTGGCCCCGAAGCCGGAGAAGACGCCGGCTGCATCTTCTACGCCCGCACCCTCGGAGAAACTACGCTAGCCGTTCGCAACGATGCGGCACGCGCTTATATCACCCAATTCAACTCGGGACTATCTAATCCACATACGGAAAAAACGCTGAGCGAGTGCGGGTTAGTCCGTGCACAGCTACCACACCTGTGGGAAGTGCAGTCCAAAACGGCAACGGCACAGCAGTGGATTAAGGTTGCCGACTGCATAAGCAATGGCTTGAAATTTATAGAGCCAATACCCAATGGGAACGGCCTCGACTTACAAGCGCTGCACGCACTAGATGAAGCCCTACATGCACTGTGGAATGCTTCCGATCCCGATGCCATCGCCGCGGGTCGCATTACCGCTCAGCTTTCTTTACCTGGCGACCAACTGGTGCGCAGTTCAACAGCATGCGATATTTTCGGACGCCCCCTCAACACCAGTTTCCAGCAGCCAGAACAATGTATACAATGGATCGACGGCGTCTGTCATGCTACGCTCTGCTCCTATGTATATATCCGCGAAGAACAAATCGCGGCCATCCCACCGATCTGGATAGACCCATCCCACCTGCATGCCTACTTCGTCGCCCTCGCGGGTCCTGTAGTCGCGTTAGAACCCCATATGTTAGAGGAGGCAATAGCGACGCTTGACATCACCGAAGGCATCAATAACGAGGACATTCAGCGCCTGTGTCAAAATTTTCGCGCCGGGAAACTAGCGCCGGGATTTTATTTAGTAGCCAAGGGCCAGGAAGCACAACCAGGACGCGATGCCCAATTAGATATATTCGTAGCTCAACCCGACCCCGTACCCGCACCCCGCCCAATGGAAGTGCGCGCGAACCAGCGCGTCGCGCGACGTATCCCGCCAACAAAAGGCAAAAGCGGGTGCGACCTATTAGGCAAAACATTGCCTGCTGACCATGGACTAGAGCTAACGGCCTATGCAGGTGCCAACCTCTGGATAGAACACGAGGGCCAGAGCGAAATATTTTATGCCGGAGAAGATGGTGCCCTAAAAATTAATGGAGAAGAACTGGCCGTCATTCGCTTGCTTAAACTCAACGGCGACGTCAATTTTCGCACCGGAAATTTGTCCTTCGGTGGACAGGTTTTTATCGATGGTTCGCTAAGGCCATCATTCTGCGTAGAAGCCGGGGAGGGTATCACCATCGTCGGCGATATCGAACGCGGCGCCAGCGTGAAAGCCCGGGGGGATATTCTTGTCGGGGGCCAAATAGAGGGGCATCGGACAGGTGTCGAATCTGGTGGCTCGATATCAGCCCCTCATATTCGCGAAGCGCGCGTCAGTGCCGACGGCGATATCCGCCTAGCCACAAGAGCCTACCAAGCCGAACTACGAGCGGGACACAGCCTACTGGGCAACCAAGCTGATAAATCGGCATCCGTGGTCGGCGGCCAGGCCTGGGCTGGAATGCTGGTCGACCTCTACAGCGCTGGGGACGAAAAGGGCATATGCACTATACTGGTCGCGGGTCTCAGCCCCGAAAAGGAAAAACACATGGACAAACTGCGCCAGCAAGCCATGCGCAGCCGCACCCATATCCTGCATTTGTTAGAACATTTTTATTTGGATAAAGTCGATGTAGGACAAATACAGAACTTGATCAATGCAGCAACTGGCCCCCAGCGACGCTTGCTGGCCAACTATGCCAATCGCCTCGGCGAGTTAGTACGTGTCTACCAGAAGATTTCCGGCGAGCATCAGCAATTACAGCGACAGCTCGATACAGAAGTTGGAGCGGCAGAAATACGCATACATCACGTTGCATACGCCGGTGTCATAATCCGCATTAGCGGCTACGAGCGCACCTTGAATGCACCGAAATACCGCACGCGCTTCTTCGTGAGAGACGGCCAATTACTCGACGAGCCTCTCTCAACGGACTAGCCTAATTTACTCATCCTCGCGCCTCGCCGCCTCGCCGAGTTCAACCTTGCGCACGCGGTGTAATACTTCTTCGAGCAGACTGCGGTTAGTGGCGATAAGATCGGCGACTATCCCGGTGAGAAACATCTGAAAACCAGCCAAAAGCAAGATCGCCGCCAAAATCAACGACTGTACATGCAGCATACTTTCATTAGTAAAAAAGAAGATATAGAGGAAACGCCCCCCCAGTATAATACCCGCTAAAAAAGTAAGCGCGCCAAACAACGCAAAAATCTTTAGTGCCGCATAGCGCGCATAGGCACGCAGGCTAATACTGCCGGAGCGAAAGACAAATTCACCAATATTGGAAAAGAGTCGGGATTCGCGCAGTTTGGGGTTGGTGCGAATCGGAACCGATACGACAGCCAGTCGTTTCTGTCCCGCTTCGATAACGTGCTCGGCCGTGTGATCAAAGTTCGTGAAGGTCGAAAGCTGTAGCGCGACATCGCGGCTAAAGGCGCGAAAACCACTGGCTACATCGGGCACTTGCACAGTAGCCAAACGGCTGATCACATTAGAGCCAAAACCCTGCAGATAACGCTTGAAAAAGGAAAAATGGGCAATGTCGCCAGTCTGACGATCGCCAATGACCAAGTCGGCCTGCCCCGCTATAATAGGCGCAACGAGCTTGTCAATATCGCCGCCGAAGTACTGGTTGTCGCCGTCGGTATTAATGATAATGTCCGCGCCCAAGCGCAAACAAGCATCAAACCCCGCTTTAAATGCGTGCCCCAATCCTCTGTTTTGCGGAAAGCGTATCACGTGGTCGGCACCGCACTCACGGGCCACCTCACTCGTGCGATCGGACGAACCATCGTCAATAATCAATATCTCAACCTGATCGATACCGGGCACTTCGCGAGGAATATCGCCGATTGTCGCCGGCAGCGTATCCTCCTCGTTTAGACAGGGTATTTGCACGATCAACTTCATACTAAGCCAGCCCCCATTACCATACCCTCTCGCTATTTTTTCTGCTCGATATGTGCGCGCATTAGCTCAACCATAGCGCCATCGTCTTCGGCCGTCGCTACCATTTCCTTAAATTCTTCAACTGTTATTTTCACTTCCTCCAGGAAGCGTTGGTCAGCCCCTCACGGAAAAACGTAATCGCCGATGCGCCCGTCTCGCACGGCGCGCGCCTTATCTGTAATGCGCGCTAACCAAGGGATATCACCGATAACCATGCCGCGCGCGCGCGGTTTGAAGTCGAGAATACTCCATTCACCCATTATGTTTCCCCTCTATAAAATAGTTTAGTTCACATACCTTGGAATGCGGCACGCAATACCACGGCATCCCCATCGGCACTCAACGGCTTTGCAAGCTCTTTGGCAAAGAGGCGCAGGCGTTCCGATGGTTTGGCCCAAGACGCGAGCAAGGCCTGAGCCCATTCTCGCTCCGGTTGCTCCAAAGCCTCGCACAGCGCCGCCGCACCGTTCAACATAAAGAATACATGATGACAGTCTAAGGCGCGGATACTATCTACGCGTCCCGATACTTCGGCGTATAGACACACGGCGCGCTCATCGAGCAAAGATAGCATGAGTGCTCCCTCACGCCCACTCCCCATAGAGGTAGTATACTGCACCAAGCGGCGTTCCGTCCAGTCCCAGCCCAGTTTGGCAAACTCTATAAAAGAAGCGGTAGGTTCAGCACCTGTAATGACGATATTGCGCGCGTTGTAGTCGCTGCTACCCAACACGGGACAGCGCTGAGCTAAATAAACATTCATGGCGACCAGCGCCGCATGCGCCGCCACTGGTAGTGGCCCCATGCGCAAATGCCGCCGCAAGGCCTGCGCAGCCCACTGTGCCCGCTTTCCCACTTCATGCCAAGCGCCGACCAGTGCTTGCCGATCAACCCCTGGCGCCACGCGCGGTTCGAATAAATGGCCGTGTTGGGTTAGCGTCGCATCAATGGCACATTGACCGCGGACTATCTGCTCCAACAAGGGTGCCGTATCCCCCCTTTTTTCCTGCACCCAATCATCGAGTGTTTCTCTCCCCACCGACTCGAAGAAAACAAAGAAAGCCTCCGCATCAATCGCCAGGAGGCGCGGCACCGGGCAACCGGCAGCGCACAACACCGCGAGCACGTCGCGTTCCACTTCTAATAAATCGTATGCCTTGCCCTGCGACAGCGGTCCAAAAATTTGATACTTAGCCACCAACTCACGGCCACCTTCTACCTGCACGCGCCAGACATTTGCCGACAGCGCAGATACGAGATGTACCGATAGACCGAGCAATTCGGGGATTCGGCGGCGCAAATAGGCGACCACCTCCCCGTGGGCATCCACTATTTTTCGGGATCGAATACGATTATTTGCGCGACGATTTTGCCCGCTTGGTTGTTGCGGTCGACATGCTCATTCATCGCAAAAAACAGCACGCCGTCTTCGTGACAAATAAAATCGTAGCGAGCACCCACCGTAAAGGGTTCCCCACTGTCGATACGCGCAATGAGCGCGCCAACATTAGTACCTGGCATCTGATAGCCTTTGCCAGCGGGAAATTTGTAAAGGCCATCGGCGCCACACCACGCGATTTGGTCGCGCATGTCAGGTGACCAAGTTTCCTCGGCATCAATGACAATTCGCTGTCCCGCATGGATTCGAATAAGCGAATCCTGCCATTGCGGACTCGGTCGAATTGTGCGCATTATAGTGACGGCCATATATATTATTCTCCAGAAGTCTTTTAACTCTATCCGAGGTTTTCTTTATAAGCGATCGTTCAATGTAAGCAACCCGCATCTGACGTGCTGTCCATAATTAACGGACGCCCCTTTTCCTGTCAACTAATGTATCGACGAACTAACTACTAACCCACCGCATAGCCCATCGAAGACGAGGCCCATGAATACACAAGTCGACCACAATAATCTCGAACTACTGCGCGCGCTCTTGCAGATCCCCTGCCCATCGGGACGCGAGGAACGCATGGCCGCTTTCATCTGTCGACACATAACGGCACTAGGCTTCCAACCAGAGCTCGATGCACAAGGCAATGTCTGGACCCAATTAGCCAGCCGCAGCGATAGCGAAGGCCCCATAGCACTAGCCAGTCATATGGATGAAATTGCCATGGTCGTCAATGCGATCGAGGCCGACGGCACCCTACGCGTGCAACGAAGCGGCGGCCTCCACCCCTGGAAATTGGGTGAATGCCCCGTGCAACTAGTCGGCGATGGCGATAACCTAGTGCCCGCTCATCTCAGCTTTGGCTCTGGCCATACCAATGATCCCGACGATCCCATTGCCCAATTTGCCAGCGGCGCGCGCGGCCTCACATGGACTCACTGCCATTTATTGACGGGCCTTTCCACCGCTGAGTTGCGCGCTGCTGGCGTGCGTGTAGGCACTTGTGCCGTGCCCATTAGCTCGGTGCGCGGTCCCCATCTTTTGGGCCCGCCAGACGACCCACTCGTCTCGGCCTGGTTACTCGACAATCGCGGCGGCACCCTCACGCTTCTGCGCTTACTAGAAAAAATAAAAGAGCACAATTTCCAGCCGGCGCGCCCGCTCTATCTCTGTTTTATGGTGCAAGAAGAAGGCGGCCTACTCGGTGCCAAAGGCTGGGCTCATCGCCATCCAGTCGAAACCTTTATCGCCGTCGACTCCTCGCCAATCCCGCGCGGATCGCAGCTGAGTTTGGACGGCCGTCCCGCTACCTGGTCCAAAGATTCCGGCGCCCACTTCCACCAGCCACTCATCGGTGAATTAGCCAGTGCGGCTACGCGCGCCAACACCGAACTACAATACGCCGTATACGGCGCCGCCGCTTCCGATGCAACCGGGGTACTACAAGCCGGCTTAGCGCCGCGTGCGGCTACCATAGGGTATCCACGCACCAATTCACACGGCTACGAAGTATGCCGTCTGAGCGTATTTGACCACCTAGTCAATACGCTCTTCTCCTATATCGAAGGGCTCGCGTGACCTTAGACGAGCTAAAAGAACGGCGCATCGCCCTGCTCGGTTTCGGAGTGGAAAATCGCGCGCTCGGCCAATTTCTCACCGAACGTGCCATCGACTTCTCCGTCTGCGATATCGCACCTTCAGTATCGCTGCGCAGCCAATGGCCCCAGGTCAGCACTTGGCACTTAGGCCCGACCTATCTAGAGGACCTCAGCCACTACGACCTGCTCTTCCGCACACCGGGCCTACCCAACCTCCACCCCAGCCTACAAGAAGCGCGCTTGCAAGGCGGCGAAGTATCTAGCCAGATGAAACTATTCTTCGCTCTCTGCCCTTGCCCCATCCTCGGCATTACCGGCACCAAAGGCAAGGGCACAACCACCACTTTATTAGAAAATTTACTGAAAAACGGCCAGAGCAAACGCGTCTTCAGCGGTGGTAATATCGGCCGACCACCGATTTCCTTTTTAGAGAACTTGCGCCACGACGATCTCGCCGTGCTCGAACTTTCTAGCTTTCAACTGCAAGATATAGAGCAGAGCCCATCGATTGCCCTAGCCCTCTCTATAACCCAAGACCATCTCGACCACCATGCCACGCGCGATGAATACGTAGAGGCCAAAAAAAACATCGGCCGCTACCAAGGCCCCAGCGACACGCTTATCACCCATGCCGACTGTATCACTTCGCGCAGCTTGACCGCAGAATCTGTTGCACGACAGTGGTCCTTTAGCACGCGTGAATCCGTCGAATGCGGTGCCTGGGTCGAGAATGGCCTGATCCGACTACGCCTTCCCGAAAACGATCCCATAACCATCTGTCGCACGGACGAGGTTTCCGTACCGGGACGTCACAATTGGGAAAATATCTGTGCCGCCATTAGCGCCGCCGCCGTAGCCGGGGCCTCTCCCGAATTGATGCGCACCGCCATCATCGCCTTTCGCGGCCTACCGCACCGACTAGAGTTCATCGGTGAACGCAACGAGATCGCCTATTATAACGACTCGTTAGCAACCACACCCGATGCCGCCTGTGCCGCCCTGCGCTCTTTCTCCCGCCCGGTCATACTCATCGCCGGTGGCGCCAGCAAAGGCGCAGACTTTACACCCTTGGGAGAAACGATCGCTTCGGCATCGATGCGCGCGGTGATCCTACTCGGCGCAGAAGGAACGCGCATAGAGCAAGCCATGCGCGTAGCGGGTTACCAAGGTGCAATGATAGCGAATTGTACCAGCCTAGAAAAAGCAGTGAGCAGCGCACGAGAACTGGCACAGGCCGGCGACCTCATACTGTTGTCGCCGGCCTGTGCCAGTTTCGATATGTTCGCCAACTACAAAGAGCGAGGAGACCTGTTTAAAAAACTGTGTGGCTTTTTATCGGGGGAATAACTAGATATTGTAGTGCAACCCGCACTCTTTGTCATCATCGCCAGCGTCCAACTGATTAAACCAACGCCAACGGCCGGCACGTTTGTCTTCGCCTGGGCGAATTGGCGTGGCGCAAATCACACAACCAAAACTCGGGTAGTCCTGATCATAGAGCGGGTGCGTTGGCACATCGTTGGCGCGCACGAATTCCTCTAACTGGTCTTCGCTCCAGTCCACTAACGGATTGAGCTTTAGAATCTTGCGCCGCGTGCCGTATTCGCCGATTAGTGAGGCCTTGATGGCCGTATCTCTGCGGTGCTGGGATTGGTCCCAGCGCTGGCCGGTAATCCAACAGTCCGCCGTTTTTAGCATTTCGTTGCGCGGCTTAGTCTTGCGAATATCGCAGCAGTGCTCCTGCTTCTCTTTCGAATCGAAGAATAGAAACTCGCCAAAACGATCGACCATGCGCTGGATATGCTCCGGTTTCGGTTGCCACCCTTCAATCTCACAGCCATAACGAGCCTTCACATGCTCCATAAAATCATAGGTCTCCGGATGCAGTCGCAGCGTATCGAAGGTCGCGATACGCAGATCCATGCCTTGTTCAACGGCCATATGTATCATGGCCATCCCCGTGTTCTGGAAACTAGTAGCCAGCACGGCCCGCTGTGGAAAAGTATCGCTCGCCCAACGCAGTATCTCAGCAGCGGTGAGCCTATTCCAGTTCACATCTTCGACATGGACTCGCAGACACTGATTGTGCTCTTCTACATCCTGCTCTTGCAAATCTTTTTTATTAGTGGTCTCTACGGTCATTTTGCATCCGGGGAGTCGGGAATAGCGCATAACGCACAGAAACATATAATATATGAGTACGGGCTGCTTTGCAAAATACCGAAATAACTCTCGCTATGACAAACACTTCGACCAATACATACGCCATTTTCTGGGACGGCGAATGCCGTTTTTGTGGCCGCTGCGTATCTTGGGCGCTCGCACGCGCTAACGACCAACTACATGCTATTCCCTATCAAGAAGTCCCGAGCCCCCCTATGAACGATAGTCTCACGCGCGCCTGCCAGCGCGCTGTACACTTATTACACCCCGACGGACACTTGGAAAAAGCCGGCCGCGCTTGCCTGACGGTGCTTGACCTCATCGGCTATAAGCGCCTAGCTCGTTGGGGCCGTCGCCGACCCTTCATCTGGTTTATCGAGCTAGGGTATTGCTTTGTAGCACAGAACCGCCGCTTCTTCTCGCGCCTCTTATTTCGTCGCCAACCACCCGTTTCTCGCCCATGAGCCAATTTATGCTTGACATTATGAGAAGACCCCGATTAGTTTTTGTTTTATAGTTAATAATTCAACGGAACGAATGACCACCATGCTCACGACGATCTCACAAGTTTTCTGCTGACACTACGCTTATGAAGCCTGGCAACCTATACGGTGGAGTCCGCCTACTCGGGCGATTAATGGGTCTGTGTGCAGACATGTTTATGTCTGCCTCGACAACGGGGCCCGTCTATGGCCACCTGCGTCTGCGCGCAGCCCACCTCGCGTGGGATAACCGTGCGGGTGCTTGCCAAGCCCATATAAGCAGAACGTTTGCAGTTTGGGGAATCTGTCTCCTGTGCTGAGTTAGTTCAATATCGACCGACTCAGCCGCAGGGACCTACACTCCCTGCGGCTTTTTTTAGAGCTGCAGATTCCCCAACGGGAAGCAGCTCTTTTTTTGTTCTGCCTCTGCCTTCAGTACGACATCGAGACGCCCTATGCCCGACGCCACAAACGTCGGTACTGCCACTAAGAAAGAAAACATGACTGAAACAACGCGCATGCTGGAATCAACCAGCGCATCAATCGAAGACAAAATTGCCGGCGCACTCAACCGCGAAGAGCAAGTCCTCGTGCGCGCCGCTACGGATATGGACGACGACGGGCATTTCGGATGCCAATGGGTCGTGGTGACTAGCCAGCGATTACTCATCGTTCCCAATGACGAGAGAGAGGCCACCTCTATCCCCATCGACCAGATCTACACCAGCCGCACCGAGCCCTTAGTCGGCGGCGGGCGCTTAGAGATCGAGCAAAACGATGCGCCGACGCTTTCACTGTACTATACTAGCTCAGAGGCGAGTAAGTTCTCTGAAATCGCCCGCGGCCTAGAGCAACTGCGCAAGGGCGAAAACTTTGTTATCAATCCACAGGTCGACCGCCTGCGCTGTGCGACCTGTGCGCGGCTATTGCCCGAAAAAAATGGAATTTGCCCAGCCTGTATAAAGAAAGGGGAAACGCTCAAACGCATCTCGAGCTATCTACTACCCTACAAATCAAAAGCCGTTGTTCTCGCCGTCGCCTCTGCGGCTATAACGGCCGCCGAGTTAGCCCCTCCCCTGATCACCATGTATATCGTCGACGACGTATTAGTGCCCGCCACCGACAGCGAGGCCACACTCGACGAGCGCCTATCCCTGCTCGGCACTTTGGTCTTAACCCTAGTCGGCATCCGCGTTTTCAGCTGGTGTGCCGAATGGGTACACGGTTGGATCATGTGCTGGCTAGGCGCG